>DASULB010000100.1:0-4209 GCA_036278455.1 Chitinophagaceae bacterium
ATTGGATATTTTTCGTGAACCTGCCCATTGGTGCCATTGCGGCGTTATTGTCCTGGCTTTTTGTAACAAACCTGGAAGGTAATGTCAAACCCAGGAAGATAGATTGGTGGGGCATTGCTTTTCTGGCGGTGGCAGCCAGCACGCTCCAATATGTTTTAGAGGAAGGAGGCAGTAAGGACTGGTTTGACAGTACGCCCATTACGATCCTTTTTATCATCGCCCTTACGGGCACGATTGCCTTTATCTGGCGGGAGTTAAGTATTGATTATCCGGCGGTCAATATCCGGCTGTTAAAGAATTACAACCTGGCAATCGGTAATATCCTCATGATTGTCGTAGGGGCTACCTTAATGTCAAGCATGTTTATATTTCCGTTGTTTGTCAGGAACTCCCTTGGCTGGACTTCCATACAAACAGGTGTATGCCTGATGTATTTAGGGCTGGCCTGCAGCGTGGGCATTATCGTGGCCAGAAAAATACTGGACAAGGGGATGAATCAGAAAGTGGTGATGATCATCGGGTTGTTGTTGATTGCCGCCTACCTTGTACTGATGTCGTTCTCCTCGCTGCATTCCCATGAAAGCAACTTTGTGCTTCCTTTACTCATTGGTGGTGTGGGGATGGGCTTTTTTATGTTACCGGTACTGTCCCTGTCTTTGGCGGGATTACGCGGGAAAGATCTTGCGCAGGGAACCGGGTTAAACAATATGCTGAAACGCCTCGGAGGCGCCATCGGTCTTGCCGTGATGAATATTTACCTCAATCATGAGAATGCCCATGTCGGAAATGCCATGGTGGGGTATATAAATGGTTATAATCCCATTACTACGGAAAGATTGGCAGCTTTCAGGCAATTGTTTATCAATGCCGGATATGCGACGGATCAGGCCATCCAGGCGGCCTGGCAGATGATGGGGAATGTCATGCAACAGCAGCAGTTGCTGGTGAGCTACAACAACGGCTACCTGATGGTCGGTCTTGTCATTCTCTGCTGCATCCCCGTTATTTTATTTATCAGGACACCCAAAAAACAAATCCCGGAACCGTCCCCTACCTGATTTAAACTATTATATGGATATAAAGAATTATGTGAGTAGCATCCTTAAATTACTCTGCACAGGGATTATCCTCATCATAGCCGGTATTGGAATGATGATACAGGTTCCGTTCATCCTATTGAAGGAAGTTTTATTTGAAAATGAGTAGTACCGGCACTATGGGATAACTGGAAGGCACAAACAGCGTCATGAATTAAACCAGGAGATTGATTGTAAGGCGATTAATTAAAACGATATTATTTGTACCGCGCCTTCCCGGAAAGAAGGCACTGGATTAATTTAAAGCAACTAAAAATGAAAAGACTAATCTTATTGGCATGTCTCGGGGTTACGGTTTCTGTTCATGCCCAGACACGCACGCCTATTACCTTAAGCCTGCGGCAGGCAATAGACACGGGTTTGAAGAACCGGTATGACGTACAGGCGGATCAATATAACATCCGTATGGCGGAGAATGATATCTCAAAAAGCAAAAAGGCATGGATCCCGGATGTTCACGCGGAAGGCAATATCCAATATAATACCCAGATACAGCCCACCTATGTCCCAAAAGGATTTATCGGCCTTACCGAGCCGGAAATGCTGGCCTTTGGTGCTAAAAATGCCACCGTTTTCGGGCTGACCCTGGATCAGCCGGTATTCAAGCCCGGCATCCGAACCGATGTGAAGATTGCCAAAGCAAGCCTGGCGTTACAAAAGGAAGAAGTTCATGGCAATGATATCGACATCAAAAACGCCATTGCGACCGCTTATCTGGATGTATTGCTGAAGGACCTGCAATACCGGATTACACTGGACGATGAGCATCGTTTCAAAGCGTATGAAGAATTGGCGGCAGGCAAATATAAAGACGGCGCTTTGATAGAGAACGATTACCTGCGGGCGAAGCTGGATTATGACAATGCCAGGGTAAAAGCAGCCACCGTACGGCAGAACGATGAGTTGTCACGGGCTTACCTGAAATACAAAATCAATATTCCCCCGTCCGGGAAGATCATTTTATCAGACAGCATTGAGAACATCACTTTTAGAGGGGCGGCTGAGCTGCCGGATCATGCCATCGCCAACCGCACCGAAATAAAGCAGTTGAAGCTGCAGCAGCGGAAAAATACCCTGCAAATAGATCGGGCGCGTCAAAACGCACTTCCTTCGGTCTCTCTTTTTGGATATTATGCGCAGATGTTCCAGAACGAAACATTTCATTATAATGATTCCAAATGGTGGGCGCCGCACAGTTATGTAGGATTAAAATTTACGATTCCGATTACCGGAAATTTCACCAATAAAAACAATATCCGGGAGTTTGAACTAAAGGGGAGGCAAATGAGAATGAATATGCGGCAGGAAGTAGCTGACGTCAGTTATCAGATCGAACAAGCCACCACGGATCTGCAAAACGCCTTGCAAAACATGCAGTCCACAAAGACAAATTACGCGCTTTCCAAGAAGATATACAAAAACCAGCAACAGCAATTTGCATTGGGTGTGTTCCGGTACAGTGATTTACTGGATACGGAAAAATCATTAAGCAATGCGGAGCAGAATTACATCAAGGCTGTCTATGATTACCTGATCGCGCAGTTGCAATATGAGAAGGCGGTGGGGGAATTGTAAAACGATGAATTTCTTTTTGTTTGTCAATGGGTATAGCGGAACTTTCCGGTGCACGGAATAATAGTCATAGCTACCGGGAAAACCGTTTCGGTTTAATCATTTGAGTCTAAAGCAGCTCGATTACGGCGCATTGACAGGAATGATCTCCAAGCGAGACCCTGTCAATTGAACGAATCCCGGAAGGCGAGCGGTGACAGATGGGTTTTTGATTTGAATAGCTTACTAAAAGACTGTGGATATTCAAAGCCCAGTTCGTAAGCAATTTCACTAACCGTTAAATCGGTAGTGGATAACTTTTCTTTTGCTTTTCCGATCAGCTTTTCATGGATGTGCTGCTGTGTGCTTTGCCCGGTCAATACTTTCAACAAACTGCTTAAGTAGTTGGGCGATACATTTAAGGAATCCGCGACATATTGAACAGAGGGTAATCCCTTTTTCAACACGTCGTCACTGTTGAAATAGGCGGAGAGCAGATCTTCCAGGCGATTGACTATTTTATGATTGGTAATCTTCCTGGTGATGAATTGACGATGATAAAACCTTTCAGCGTAGGTAAGCAATAATTCTAACTGGGCGATTATGACGTCCTGACTGAATTTATCGATATTTGAATGGTACTCTGATTGAATGTTTTTGATAAGGTTGATAATGGTTACTTCCTCCTTTTCTGACAGAAACAGGGCTTCATTTACAGAATAGTCGAAGTATTCATATTGCTTGATCGTTTTGGCCAAAGGGGTGTTCCATAAGAAATCCGGATGAATGAGCAGCATCCAACCCGACAGTTTTCCCGTTTCCCGTTTGGCATGCTCAATTCTGAAGACCTGACCGGGAGAGATAAAGAACATGGTTCCTTCGTCAAAATCGTAGTCCTGCTGTCCGTATTTTATTTTGCCGCTTATATTTCTTTTGAGGGATATGGAATAATAATCCAATACCAGGCTTCCCGGTTCATGTGCCGGCGAATGTTTGAGTGATTCGACATTGATCACGCTGATGAGGGGGTGTTCGGGGCTGGGCAGTCCACTGAAATGATGAAATTCGGTGATTGTTTTAATCCTGTGAATCTGATTGTTATGCATTTTGAATGGATTTCATTTTAAACAATGCTTCTTTCTGTTGAAAGCCGGTAGACCTGATCGTTTGTGATTGGGCCTCATTACCAGCGTATCTTATCTCTTGAAAAATTTCCCTGTTAGATCATCCTTTTGTAAAGTTACGTCTTTTGTAATGTTTTCAGCGCGCCGATCCATGGATTGTATTGCCGCTGATAACCGCAACCGAACGTCCTTTTTGCACTATCTCCCCGGCCCAGGAACCTGCGGATGTTCCCAAATGAACCGGTTACGATGATTTCATTTTTTGTTTAGCAAAGGTCCATCTAAACAACAAAGCAGCTGTAGCCAAATCTATGTTTATTGTAATCAAAAGGTGGGTCGCGTGGATCTGTGGTGAAATGGTATGAGCACGCGTCTGTCATTGTCGCTATGGGGTAAAATTTCCACGGCCGGAAGGTGGCAAACTTCGCTTTTCCGCT
>DASULB010000101.1:0-3431 GCA_036278455.1 Chitinophagaceae bacterium
CCGATACGCCGTTGGAAGAACATACACTGGAGCCTAGAGCATTGAAAAAAGAAGTTGATTTTATCCTCAGAAATGCCGGCAAATATTTAAAGGATGCCCCGGAACGCAAGGATGTTTTGAGTATCTATGCCGGACTGCGGCCCCTGGCGTTGCCCGAAGGCGGCGAGGCAAAAGGCGGCAAAGCCACCAAGGACATTTCAAGGACCCATAGCCTGCAGGTAAGTGAATCCGGCCTGGTGACCATTACGGGAGGCAAATGGACGACCTACCGGCGGATGGCGGAAGATACGGTGGATAAGACCATTATGGTCGCCGGGTTGCCCGCTCATCCCTGTACGACGAAAGCGCTGAAAATACATGGGTGGAGGAACGACGTGGATCCGGGTACCGGCATGGAAGCATGGGAGAATATCTATGGGAGTGATGCTGTGAAAATCCAGGCCCTGGTGCGTGAAACGCCGGCGCTGGGGAAGCCGCTGGATGCCAACTGGTCATTTACCTGCGCGGAAGTGGTTTGGGCCGTAAGACAGGAAATGGCCCGTACGGTAGAGGATGTACTGAGCCGCAGGTTCCGTGTGTTGTTCCTGGATGCGAGGGCGGCGATGAAGATGGCCCCTGATGTGGCCAGGATCATGAAGGAGGAACTGGGAAAAGACGAGGACTGGGCGAGGCAGCAAGTGAATGCATTTCAAGCGCTCGCCTCGGAATATTTGTTGGTAGCGCCTGATGATGTGGTGACCGGAGCGGATCAACCGTAATAATTTGATAAACATTTTTTAACCCTGTGGTTACAGGATGATCGCAACTTTGCCTTTTCATTTTTTTATATGTCGCTATGTCTGAATTGATACACTGTTCATCAGTCCCGAACGCCCCGGGTTCGTCTTTATTACGGTACATCATCCACTTCTGGATATCAAAGAAGCCGGATCCTTTTTATGCACCAGGCGCAAGTCACGGCGACCGCAGCAGGTCTATCATCCAAGGCAGCCGGGCCGCCAGGGCCCGGGATGGTCTTTGCCGGTCTTCTCCTATGACGACTATTACAAAAAGCGCTGCGCTTTATCCATATGCTCATTTCCGCATCCCGCAATATCGTAACGCCGGATCTCATTTGACTTTCCTTAAACGATTAATGGCATGCCGGGGCAAAGCAGGACGTGTTCCTCCCTGGACCGAACAGCGGTTTGCTGACGGCCATCACATGCGAAGCATCGGACGGCTGGTTTTTTAACGGATTACCCGGCTGACTCAGCGATATCCTGTAAAAAGCAGACATGCCCTCAAAGCGTCAGGCGTCCGCCTGTTCAGCCGCTATTCAAAACATCAAGTAATTTATCTTGTACCAATAAAATTTGTTGATCATGAAACAAACCATTCCAATCAGGAAATGGCGGAAAAAAGCCATAGGTTTTTTGAGTTGTCTTTTTATTCTTTGCACCTTCGGCACCGCGCAGGCACAGCAAGCGACCGTTACAGGCAAGGTGATGGGCGCAAAGGACGGAGCCCCTTTGCCTGGTGTAACGGTGAAGGTTACAGGCACCCGGCGAGGTACCACCACGGATGCGGGCGGTATCTTTCATCTATCTGCTGCTAAAGGGGATGTTTTGAGTTTCTCCTACCTGGGTTATTTAACCAAAAAAATAAAGGTAGCGGGTACGGAAGCACCGCTTTCCATCCGGTTGTCTGAAGATGTAAAGCAACTCAACTCCGTGGTAGTGGTGGGTTATGGAACCCAGAAAAAGGTCAACCTGACGGGGTCTATTGCCACCCTGAACATGAATGAGAAAAAAAATGAACCTACAACGAATGTCAGCAATGCCTTGCACGGGATATCGGGCTTGTACGTAAAGCTTGGCCAGAGCATGCCCGGTGCTGACAGGGCACAAATACGGATACGGGGTATCGGTACCCTTAATAACAGTGATCCGTTGGTACTGGTGGACGGCATAGAATATCCGATGGATGAATTAAATCCAAATGACATCGCCAGCGTAACCGTACTGAAAGACGCATCGGCAGCCATTTATGGCTCAAGGGCGGCGAACGGGGTGATCCTGATCACCACCAAGGAAGGCAGTGGAAAGGCCAAAGTGAACTACAGTTATTATTATGGCGTGCAGTCGCCCACTCAAATGCCGGATGCCATATGGGATCCGATCACCTACATGAAGCTGATGAACAATGCCGCCAAAAACGAGGGGAAGTCAAGCCCTTACTTTACCGATGCGCAGATCCAGGAATATGAACAGGGGATGAAGACGGACCCCTTTACCTACCCGGCTAACAACTGGTTTGATATCGCGCTGGAACCCGGAAAAATCCAGAAGCATGACCTGAGCGTATCCGGTGGTACCGATAAGGCGCGGTATCGTTTGTCGCTTGGTTATTTGAACAGGGACGGCATCATTATGGGGCCGGTAGACCAGGAGAAAAAGTATTCCATCGGGGTCAATACCTCCTTTCAGATCAATTCAAAGCTGAAGGTGGGCTTTACCCTGGATGGTTATTACCGCATGTACAGCCAGCCCACTTACGGTAATGGTAAGTTTTGGAACTACCTGATGCGGGCACTGCCGGTGGAAAACGATACGCTGGCCGACGGCAATTACGGTTATACCTGGCTCAGGGTTCCGGGCAGGAACAACTGGGAACAACCCCGCATGCTGGCTACTGACGGTTATTCCAGGAAGTATATACAAAGGTTTGTTTCTTCCCTGTATGCGGATTACCAGTTGCCATGGAATTTCACTTATCACATTAAGTTTGGTGTGGATAAATATGACGGGTTTGCCAAAGTATTTGTTCCCCAGATGTATAAAATACAGGCGAAAACGGGAAAAAGATACAACTGGAACAGTCCGTCCACCGCTCCCCGTTCTTCTAACGAGGATTGGAATGACCTGAATATTCATTTTTATAATACGTTGAGCTGGCAAAAGACCTTTAACAAGGCTCATCATCTTGCTGCCATGGCTGGCGCCAGTTATGATAATTATAACAGCCGGGGCTTTTCAGCGGAAATGACGGGTTATCTGGATGGAACGCTGGATGCGTTGAGCGCCGGAACGGTCCGCCAGGCTACTTCGGGTAATGAAACCCGGGATGTGCTTGAATCTTATTTTGGCCGCGTCAATTATGATTACAAAGGGAAATATCTATTGGAAGGGATCTTCCGCTATGATGGTTCTGCCCGCTTTTCTCCGATAGGGCATCGCCGTTGGGGATTCTTCCCGGGCGTATCTGCCGGATGGCGCATAGACAAAGAGAATTTCTTTTCCAGTAATTTCATCGATCTGCTGAAACTGCGCGCCTCGTACGGTCAGTTGGGCAACCAGTCGGTGGACCTGTACAGTTATGAGAATTCCATTACACTTGGGCACGATTACAGCTTCGGAGGACCCAATGGTGTGCTGGCTTCAGGAGCGGCT
>DASULB010000102.1:0-13458 GCA_036278455.1 Chitinophagaceae bacterium
TTCAGGCTGAGGGCGCTTTGGTATTGCTGTATAATACCCTTTCGTTCATCGCTTTTCTGGGTAAGCAGTATCCTGGACCGTGCCCGGAGGGCCATATTGCCCAATGACCTCAGCCGGACACTCTGCGACCAGCTGATCTCGCCTGTTTTGATCTTCCCCGCTTTAACGGCATCCAGCAGCATGGCGATCCTTTCATCGGAGGACATCAGCGTATTAATAGCCGCGTTTCGCATCTCAGGCGATAAAGACGGCCAGTGCTCCAGTATAAAGATGCCGGCATCTTTTCCGGGAATATCGCCAAGCGTTCCCAGCGCTGCCAACTGAACCTGCAGCGGTTCCCCGGGATTGATCAGGTTCTTTAAAAACGCACTGTAAGGCCTTGGATTCCGGAGGGCCAAAAAGTCAATGGCGCCCGCCCTTTGCTCCTCGGACAGGCTGGCATCTCCGGCCATTTTCCTGGCTTTTTCCATGGCATCCCCGGCCTGGCTTCCTGCCGGAAGCCCGATGACCTGCAGAATATGCAAAGAGGCCCTCCTCACCGGTATAAGCGGATGACTGAGGCAGGTTTGTATCAGTAAGCCCCGTTCCGAACCTATCCCTGAAGGCAATGCCCTCCGGCTTCTGAGTCCCTGGGCCATCCCCTCCAGGAGCGGTACCTGCCATTTATCAGGTTGTTTAGGAATAACGGTCGCTTTTTGAAGAAGGGCTGTGATGACACCGGTAGGCTGGCTTGTTCCGATGATGGCGCTTAAACGTTGCACTAAAGAAGCATAAGCCGCGTTTTTCGGATCAAACCGGGACAGCACGGCATTTAATAAAGGCACCGCCTGGGATGAAGAGGCGCTGAGGGCAGCGATCTGCACCCATTTGTCATCAATGTCCTTAAACAGCAATTGCTGTCTTACCCGGTTCACTTCGGGCGTATTGATGGAACCCAGGGTGAGCAGTAACTGAAATCTTACTTTTTGATCGGTGTCCCCCTGCAGTTTTAACAGTGCAGGCACCAGAGCGGAATCGGCCTGCAAATGCAGTTCAGCCAGCTTAACGGCGTTTCTCCTGATTCCCGGAACAGGATCCTGCAGCGCCCGCGTGATGATGTCTGAAGGCAGCCTGTGCATCCCCTGTAAGGTCCACAACGCGTGAAGCCGGCCCAACGGAGAGGTCTTATTTTGGGTCATTTTTATCAGGGCAGGTACTGCTTTCTCATCATTTCTGTCCACTAATAACCGCTGTGCATTACGCCGCCACCAGATATTTTTATCGGCCAGCTTTTCTACTAACGCTGCATCCGTAGCATCACCCAGGTGCAGTCCTTTTGTCCATTTGGGCGGGGGAGCATCTGTAGCACTGATGCGGTAAATACGTCCTTTGTGCGTTCCATTATACAGGTTTACCGTGTCCAGCACATCTTTGGCCATAAACTCGGGACCTTCTATGACCTGCCGGTAAAAATCCACCACGTAGAGCGCCCCGTCCGGGCCGATGTACGTGTTTACCAGCCTGCAATAGGGGTCTGTGGAAGCCAGGAAAGCCTTGTGATCCAGCATGCGGTTCGCTTTAAAGGTGACCCCGCTGGGTGTAAGATGGTCCACGTGGATCAGGTTGCTGACAGGCTCACAGACGAAGGTTACCTTGCTATTGTATTTCTTTGGGAAAGCACCGCCCAGGTATGCTGTGAGGCCACAGGCGGAAGTAAACACCCCGATATTGGTCAGCATCTGGTATTCAGGATTCTTGGTGATCGGGAACACCTCTGAGTGGTCAGCCAGCGTCTGGGTGGCATTAGGAACGATCAGGTCCTGGTTGCGCCGAAGGTAGCGTTCCGCTATCACTTCCTGGTAAATGTGATTGCTGTTGTTTACCATCAGGTGATCTCCCCAGGCATCAAAGGTTTGTCCGAACTGGGTCTTTCCCGATAAGGTCTCCATCTCATGGCGATCCGGGCGGATGCGGATGCTGCTTTCAGGTAAATGGCCGCCCCTGGCATCACCGGCATAGTGAATATCGCCTGCCGCTACCGGCAGATCAGCCAGATAGATCCAATTGTCCAGTCCGTATTCCGGATTGTTGACGTTTGCTTCGAGATTGGAGGTATCAAAACCTGTCAGCATGATATTTTTAATATCCGCTTTACCATCACCATCTGTGTCTTCCATGTAATATACATTGGGCGGATCCGTTACGATCACCCCCTTCTTCCAACGCATAATGCCGCTGGGAAGGATCAATGAATCGGCAAATACGGTTCGCTTATCCATTTTCCCGTCACCATTGGTATCGGAAAGCAATATCACTTTGCCCAATCCTGATTTGTTCAGGGGCATCCCGGGCATCTCTATTACATACATGCGGCCGTATTCATCTATCATCATATCAACCGGGTCGACGATCATCGGCTCACTGGCAACCAGTTCAATCTTAAATCCCGGTTCGAGCTGGAAAGTAGAAAGAGCATCCTCTGCGGACTGACTGAACGGAGATGCCGATTTGTTTTGACAGCCCATTACCAATACCAGTAAGCCACACCATAAAATGCAGAAATAATAAAAATTAAAAGGATCAAAGCGATTCTGTTTCATGTTAAGTTTTTATTAAAATCAAAATATCGATCTTCTCGCCTCATATAATTTCAGAAATCTTGAGGGGAATAAATACAATGCTAATCATCCTGAAAGTTATCAGGGGGATCAAATTAATTGACCACAACCAGAATTAATCTCTCCAATTTAATCGTTCCAGCCATAGATAGCCACGTCACCAGGATCTATTTCCATGGCAGGGCTATAAACGCTTGCAGGGACCATTGAGCCATCCTTCAATATCTTAGAAACGGTTGAATCACAATTAATAGTCAATTTCATCATATGTCTAAAATCACGGTTTACAATAACGAGAAAAGACATTTTCCCATTCTTAAGCACCGAAACCACGGCCCCCTCTCCTTCTGTTGTAAGTTTTTTTATAGGCTTTGGCAGTACAGTCAACCGTCTGGTACCCTGTGGAATAGTATCACCCGTGTGGGCAACTGAGATTACCCTGGCCCCCAGAAAAATCCAGGACAGGTCTTTTATCTGTTGATTCACCTCCTTCATTCTGTCGTATACCGTGCTCCGTTTACCACCGAGGGTAATAGGACCCTGATGATAATTCCACACTGGATCTTTGTGTGTCCAATAATAAAAATATTGGATCCCCTGGGCACCATAGGCTAAATCGCTGAATACTTCCAGTTTAAGCATGGCTACGGTAGGAATGGGATAGGGACCATGGGAGACCGTAAGTGCAAAGCCCCAGAACGGCTTCCCGGCTTTTTGGGTCTCTTTAGAGAAGATTTCCAGGTTTTTATACCATTTCTGTCGCAGGGAATCCCCCACTACCGGATAATTATCAAAAGATAAATGCTTAACCGGCACCTCCGTTATAAATTTGTGCACGTATCCTTTATAAGTCTTTGCACCAAGCTGTAGCGTATCAGCATAATTGGGGAAAAGATTGATATAACAAAAATGAGTATCGTCTATTGACTGGATTTTTTTCACCTGTTCTGCAAGACTATTGAATTTCCGACTGTTCGGCTCATCCTGAATAAAATAGCCTGCAATCGCAGGCTTGTTCTTCAGCATCTTTATCGTGTGCTTTGTATCCGTTTTAAGTTCCGGACAGTTGACAATCATTTTAATGCCGGCTTTATGAGCGATTTTCAGCGTTCTTTGCAGGGCCTGCATATTAGGAAAAGACGAAAGGGCATAGGTTACTCCTGATGCTTTCAACTCTTCATACCGGGTAATGGACGTTTCATTATACGGTATGCCCCCAAATGTCATAATGGGAATCTGATCGGGCGCTTTTACCTTAGCTTGTGAGGTTGCCTGCTTGAAACAGGCAAAAAGAAAAAATAATAATAGGAGTTGTAATCTATTATACCTTGCAACAAAATGCCTTAAATTGATATTCATAAGAAATTAAGATGATTAGTTCAAAACAATGCAGTAAAATCATTTCTTCCAAATACAGCGGTAATTAAATCTTCTGTTGGGGGCACTGTCGCCATTAATACATAAAGAAATTTGATTATCTAAATCGGTTGGATCATCACACCAGTGAAAATCAAACGTGAATGCATTACTTTTCAGTCCCAATAACTTCCTGGGAACCACAATTTCAAGCTTGTTTCCTTTGTAATCATAATCCAGCCTGCTTATTTCAGTCCACTTCTTTGAAGCCTTGCCATACTTCATCAGGGATGTGGTGTTTTTATGGATGTTTTTATTGATCAGAAAATCATAACCATACCACCCCGTATTTGAATTCTTATCGGCATCAATAAACAGCAGCATCCAATTCTTACCATCGTAGGGAGTAAGCGGGCCAGTTGTCTCAGCATAAAAATAGATATTCTTTCTATCCACAGCGACTTTACTGGTGATAATATCATTTCGGCCGGAATTATTGGTATAGTGGAGCCCTCCATAACCATTATAATCACGATGGAAGACATCATCTTTTGTGTCGCGATACTCGGTTTTGATCTTATTCCACCCGGAAAAATCACTGTTCATTTTAATCGGATGCAATCCTTTCAAAAGCGGAATGGGCCGGACGCCCTTATAACGACGTATATTTTCGGCCATTTGCATGTAATAGTTATCGGTATAACCGTCCTTCATAGGACTGATAGAACGATTAAACTCAGCATTATACTGATCAACGAAAAAGAAGTCACTCTTCCTGCGCATAAAAGGGAACGTTTTCCCTTTTGGTGTTTTATTAATGGTGGTAGTCAATTCATTCCAGTCGTTAAGATAAAGGAACTGTGGATCGGCTTCGAGCGCTTCATCCCATCGCTGTTGAAAATAAATACCATACCCTTCCGGATGCTTGACCACCTTACCAAGCCAGGGTACATAAGCTGAATCAGGAATATCATACTTATTTAGTGCAGGTTCTCCATTCTCCTTCGTCCATGATTTGCCAATAAGGGTGTGAGCATGTTGAGCCGGTGTAACAGCGAATTCTTCATTTTCCCCATTATGCTTTGAAGCCAGCTGATCAGGAGTGAGCGACCTTACCATCTTATTGCCCATATCAAGGCCAAAGCTCCAGTTGTCTTCTGTTCCCACAAAACGTTTACCTGCCCATTTATAATAACCCCACCACATGGTTCTTAAAGTAAAGAATTTTTTAACTTCTTTAGTATAACCGGTATAATATTTCGTGGTATAATCAGGATCGCCGTAATGCGGATTATGGGGATTGGTAAGCGCTGTACTGTCATAATGCGGATTAGGGTTCTTTACGCCATTTCCATTGGCATCGACGGTTGGATTGCCATTATATAATAACAATGGTTTCCCATCCCAGTAAAACCACAGGTCCTTATATTTTTCGCTTTTATAGATTTTATCATATAAATCCTGCACCACCGTGATCACCGGTCCGTTAAATGCCCAAAAACAAAATTTGGGTACCTTATTACCTTCGGATCTCATCTTTTCCATGACAGAAAAGACCACCCTCCATTCATCCCAATACCGGACTGCATTGGTCACATCCATGACCAATACGTCCACTCCCGCGTCCGAAAGCATAGACATATCTTTTCGGATCACGTATTTGTCCTTACTTAAAAAATAGCCGTTCTCAGGTTCTCCCCAATGATACCATTCGTGTGACCAGACAGGATTGTCCACCGTCAGCCGCGCTTTAGGGTCGGCTTTTAATATTCTTGTTATATCACCCATATACGGGCTTTTTATATCATGAAACCTATCCAGATGCCACGTGATATAAAAAATGCCCACTACCCGGAGATGGTCTTTTTTAAGCTGCCCAACCTCCTTATAGGTAGGCATTTCTCTCCCCAACGCATCTGTACCGACCCAGGTATCAGCATATAAGTCACGATAATAGGAGCTGTCCCTGCGGCCCGACGTATGGGGAGGGTTGCTTTTTAGACCTTCTTGCACAGTAATGGCGTCATTGTTTCCCTGAGCGTAATCAGGCCGGGATTGCATGACTACCAAACAAACAATTAAAGACAATAACAATAGGGCTTTTTTCATAATTCCATCTGTTAACAGGGAACATCAGCCTGTTAAATCAGAACAGGCGGCTGTGGATCACACATAAAACCCGTTTAATCAGGCAGATTGGAGACGCTGCTCCGTTGGACACTATAATTGCCATTTTCTCCATCTCCCTATAGTCCAAACTGGTTTCATACTTCCCATCGGCCCAATGCCGTAAAGTCAATTCACGGGCCCTTGTCTTTTCCCTTATCAGGGAGAAGCTGCCGGAGGCTGTTTTTGACATCAGCCAATCCTTTCGACACCTTATCAATGGTCCACTACCCGTTCATCTTCTGATCACTCACCCGACAACCCTAAATTAGCCTTCCCTTTATCACCCACCGCCACAGTATTTAACTGCAGCAAGATAGAGGCGGTTTGAAATGGGTGCCTGCTGTCCGGTTTCGACGGGCATGCCTTCATCATTCGCTAAGTTTAAACGCACAGCAATTAAAGATCTGTTTGTTCTTCATAACACTCACCAGCCCGGATTTTGTTTAAAAGCAGGCATATCAGAAATCTCCGACAACGGAATGGGGAATATCATAAATTTATCCGCCCAGGCATTACGGCGATCAACTACCAGCCGTTCCTGTGAAAGGCCACCACTTGTATTCATAGTCCATTGCATTCCCGTTGTTAATTTGCCTGTCTGGCCAAGTATTTTCCAACGACGGACATCCCAGAAACGTTTTCCTTCGAATGACAACTCTACCCGCCGCTCATTACGTACCCTGGTTCTAAAATCATCTTTTGAAAGATTTGCCGGCAAAGGCGGCATGCCGGCCCGGGTCCTAATGGCGTTAACGGCATCGTAGGCAACCTGATCCGGCCCATTGGCCTCATTTTCAGCTTCAGCAAGATTAAGGTATATTTCGGCCAATCGATATATCCTCCACCTGGCGCCAGTGCCCTGTGTAACATTGGTAATCAAACTATCAGTATATTTCCGCAAATAGTATCCATTATGGGTATAGGCCCTATTATTATTCCTGATACCATCAGACCCGCCAACAAAGCATTGCATATAGTGCTCAACTCCGTTAATTTTACCGAAAGGAGCCCCGTTATATAATACGGTGGCATAGAACCGGGGGTCTCTATTCTCGTATGGATGCAAAGGATCATAACCAGAGGCCCCGTTTATTACAGGATTTAAGTGATCCGCGTCGCTATAGCCAGTAATAGCCGGTTGTCCATTTTTCATATCATAGGCATCCACAAGCTCTTGAGAGGGGCTGGATCCGGCCTTTATATTGCTGGCAGATGGTATACCATTTATCAAAGAGATACCATTAGAACTCCCGTCCAGCCCACGAGCACCTTTTCTCTCAAAGATAGTTTCCTTGTCAGCGGGGTTTGCTCCTAAATCCGGCGTAGTGTGAAAATAGGTGTAATAGTCCGGATATAACGCATAGCCATTATTTAATAATTCCGTCAAGGCCTTTTTAGAAACAGCCGCTGCCTGTTGCCATTTTGCCTGATCATTAGTCGGATTCCATAAAGGGCTTGCATTAAATAATGTCGCTTCTGACTCGATCGCATAGGCAATTGCTTTTGTCATACGCCCCCGGTCTGACTCTCCAGTCGAAATCCTCCAGGGCATTTCCGGTTCGGCAATAGCCTCATCACAGTTCTTAACAATAAACTGGACACAAGAATCAAATGTACTGCGTTTTAAAGTTGCATAATTAAATCCCAAAGGAAAGGGCTTCTCTTCGATAGGCATACCGCCATACCTTCTGATCAGGATCCAATAATAAAATGCCCGTAATATTTTTGCTTCCGCTGTCCAGCGCGCTCTATCAGCGGGATTTGTTACATTGGCGTTACCAATGTTGGCCAGGAATACGTTTGTTTTTCTGATACCCTGCCAAAACTGTTGATAATTACTTCCCCAGCCGGCAAGCCATAAGGGATCACTGGAGGGTGATAAACTGCCGGCATACCAGGCATTAGAGCCCAAATTTTCAGTCGGATCGTCGTTATCATGAGCATCATCTGTAAACCCTGCTAAAAATACCCACCAATAAAACATTGTTCCGTAAATCGGTATATAACTATAGCAGGAATTGAGATATGCACCTGTCTCATCGTTGTCATTAAATACATCTGTCAGGGTTACTCTCCCATCAGGTGTAATATCCAAAGAAGACAGAACATTCTTCTTACACCCGGAACAGAATATGATCAATAGTGATATTATTATTATCTTTTTCATGTTATTTACCATTTGTATGAATTATTAATCAAGAAGCATTGTACTCCCACCGAAAATGGATCATCCTCTATTTCAGAAAACCACATTAACACCGAAATTAAAAATCTTTTCAATAGGATAAGTCAAGCCTGCATGTTCCTCTAATTCGGGATCAAAATCAGTATTATGCATTCTATCCCACGTAAGTATGTCTAATCCATTCGTGTAAAAGCGAATCTTATTTGCGCCTATTTTCTGGCTCAATCTCAAAGGTAATGTATAACCTATTTCCGCGTTTTTAAGGCGTAGATAACTAGTATTTTCCAGAAAAAAGGAATTGGTTACCGATTCACTGCGGGAAGTTCCCGTGGATAATGCAGGGAACTTAATTGGCAAACCTTCTTTTACTCTTTCGGGCGTCCAGGCCTCTAACATCCTGCTCCGGTACAAGGGTATGTTATTATTATTCTCATATACGCCCCAACCCGTAAAGTAATTGGAAACTTTGAATACCCCCTGGAATAAAAATGAGACATCAAAGTGCTTGTAATTTATACTGAAGGCGGCCCCATAAGTATATTGTGGTACATTCGTATACCCTACCGGAGCCTCATCCCTCTCATCTATCACACCATCCCCATTTACATCTTTGAATTTGAGGTCCCCCGGGCGCGGCTGCACACCCACAAATGTAAGTTTAGATTTATCAATTTCATCCTGGCTATTCCAGTATCCATCAGCTACATAGCCAAAGGCCTGCCCAAAAGAATAACCCGTTTGCCTGTAGCGGTAAGCATAATCAGCCGGCTTTTCGGCCTCATCGATATACTCTACCGTATTTTTTGCACGGTTAAAGTTCAGCTTTGCTACCACTGCCCAGTCTTTATTGATGTATTTGTTATAATCTAACTGTATTTCATAACCATGATTCTTCATCCTCCCTACATTTAAAGGCGGCAGCCCTCCCGGAAAACCGTTCAGTTGTGGGATCGTCTGTGGGTTAATCAATATATTATCTCTTTTCTCCTTAAATACGTCTACCGTCAGGCTTAATTGATCAAACAACCCGATATCGATACCAAAATTCGTCTTCTCGGCCACTTCCCACGATAAGTTTGGATTTCCAAGAGAAGTCTCATTAACGGTTTGCCCCCTCCCAACGTTTCCACTCCATCCGCCTCCGCCGATGCTGATATCATCCAGGTACAGAAATCTTCTGCCACCTAATTGATCATTACCAACCTTTCCATAAGACGCCCTCAGCTTTAATAAACTAAGTATTCGGTTATTTTTGAGGAATCTTTCATTAGAAATGAGCCACGCGCCGGAAATTGCAGGAAAGAACCCGAATCGATTCCCTTTGGCAAACTGCTCAGAACCATTATAGCCTGCGTCAAATTCAGCAAAATAGCGATTATCGTAACCATAAGTCACACGACCTGACAATCCTAAAAGATTAAACGGGATACGATCTCCCGGCGTAATCGTCTTTGATTTTTGTGCAAGTAACAATCCTGATACGGCATTTTTACCGAAAGCGTGATCGTAGTTTACAAACACCTGAATATTAGAATATGACTCGAAAGAGGTGGATGTAGAGGTGCTTAACGGAGTATTCTGATCTGCAGTTGATTTCTGGTAATAGACGCTATCCTTACCATCCACTCCCTGTAGATTCGGATCTACAATTTGCTTCCACTGTTCATAATTCTGAGTTGCATTCAGGTCATATATCGTATGGGTATCAAAGGACATCATAAACTTGGCTGAAAGACCGGGCGTAATAAAGTCCAGTTTCTGTTCCATGCCGAACGACGAAGTCACATTGCTGCGTGTCTCCTGCGTATACCCCGACCTATTGATTGCCCCATAAGCAGAATGGTACGCCCCACTGCTGACCACCTGGCCATCGGGTGTTAAGGGCCCTCCCAGATTAGGAGGGGTACTAAATACATAGGATAACAATAAAAATGTTTTTAAACTAGTTGGATAAGCTACCGCCAACCCAGGTTCATTTACTTTTTCCAGGTAACCGGCTACATTTAAAAACGCTTTCAGTGATTTACTTTTATTCAGATATAAATCGATATTAGAACGAAAATTATACCGGTTTAAATACAAGGAAGGATCATATTTCTTTTGATCAACCTTCCACATACCGCCTTGGTGCAGGTAACCAGCATTTACAAAGTAACTCATAGATCCGTTCCCACCTGTCAAATTTAGGTCATACCTTGTTTGGGGAGTAAACTTATGCATCAGGATTTTCGTCCAGTCATTATAAGGATAACGCAGCGGATCATCCCCCAATTTATAATGTTCCACTGCTTCTTTGGAATAAAAATAATACTCCCCAAGCCCGTCATTAACACCGGCTTGATTCCTCAAGTTAACATATTGATAAGAGTTCACTGTAGAGGGTAATGTGGTAAACCCCTGTATCCCCGTCTCCGCCGTAAAGTTGATTTGGGGCTTTTCATTTTTCCCTCTTTTAGTAGTAACCAATATAACACCATTAGCTCCTTTTATCCCATACATGGCAGTTGCAGAGGCATCCTTCAAAATAGTAACCGAAGCCACCTCACTGGGATCTATGTAAGTAAGGTCACGTGGAATGCCATCAACCAATATGATCGGATTTTGTCCGTTAACGGTGCCTTGCCCGCGCAGGTACATCAAAGTCGCATCCCTGCCTGGTTCCCCTGATGTTTGAATAGCAGTCAATCCCGGTAGCCGGCCGGCTAAGGAAACCGCCAGGTTCGCGGCAGGGCTCTGTTTAAGCTCTGCACCGGATATAGAAGAAATCGCGCCCGTAACCGTAGCTTTTTTCTGCTGACCATAGGCTACCACTACCACTTCATTCAGGCTTCCAACATTCGCTTCCATGGTCACATCAATCTCCGATCGGTTACGGACACCAATTACCTGTTGTTGATAGCCAATATAAGAAATCTCTAACGAATCTGCGGGTTCCACATCTAAAGTGAACCGCCCCTCAGCATTTGTAACCGTCCCCTGAGAGGTTCCCTGCACCTTTATGGTTACACCCACCAGCGGATTACCCAATTTATCCTTCACTATGCCGGAAACATGATTCTGATTAGGCACTTCGGCTTCTCTTCCACGGCGAAGCTCAGGTTGATCGCGTGTAATCCCATATTGTCCGGCACCAATCGGAGTGAGTTTCAGATTTTCCTTTTGCAGGTATTTAGCAAGAACCTGGATAATCTGGTCGGGTTTATCCTGTAACACGACGGCAGGCAACTTTGTATTCTCAATAACCTGATCATCATACACGAAACTTAACCGGTACCGTTGATGCAGCTGTTCCAACAAACTTTTTAGCTTGATTGTCCCCGGTCTGTTAGCTGTTACTTCTGCATAATGGTGTACTTCCTGATTATTGTTGGCTGCATAAGCCACTTGCGCATGTAAAAACAGCGGCAACACGGCGCATGGTAATAAAAATACCAAACAACGCGTTGCGACCTTTCGTAAAATACGTGCCATAATAGAGGTGAATTTATGTGTGAATGAATAAAGCATTAATTAGCCGTTAATATGATCTGTTTCCCTTTTTTTTCCACTTTTGCATTAAATAAAAGCGAAAGTGCGTTCCACAAAGTGCCTTTATCTTTGGCTGATACAGTCCCGCTTATACTGGTTGTATGCAGTGCAGATCTGTTTTTAACAACCAAATTATAACCATATATATCTTTTAGCAATTCCGTCAGTTCCTCCAATGAGGTATGCTCAAAATGAAATTCACCGTCCTTCCAGGCCAAGTATAATTGGGGGTTTACCTGTTCGGTAGAAAAATTACCATCCTCCCATTCTACCTTCTCACCCGGATTCATATAAATTACCTTGCTCCCAACCGAAGCTTTTACCTTGCCCCGAAGCAACACCACCCGGGCCGCATCCTGAACCGCCTTCACCATAAAGGCAGTTCCCAACACTGCAATATCCGCCATACCTGCATGTATTGTAAAGGGATCTGAGGCGTTTGGGTATGCCCGCCGGTGCTTCACATCAAAGAACGCTTCTCCGTTAAGCCATAACTCACGGCAATTATCCAAGTGGTATTTCAAGATAGCATGAGCCTTTAAAACGACCAAAGAGCTGTCTGCCAGCATAACTTTCTTTTTAATATTTCCTGCCTGTACTACCACCAAATCTTTTTCCGATAGAAGTACTTGTTTGCAAACAAACCATCCTCCCGCAAGCAATAACGTAATAGCAGCAGCGGTAGACCATTTAAGCGCCATACTGCGAGATGCCTTTTTCCTGTTATACCGTGACTGTTCTGCTATCTGACGCTCAATTTTCTGCCAAACCTCTTCCTGTTCACCCGATAAGGATTTAACCGGACTAAATGAAGTCAGCAGATAATAACGTTTCCTTGCCTCTGATATAATCTGAATTTTATCAGGATGATCTCTTTGCCATTGCTTCCAAAAGGTATTCGCTTCCGGATCTTTGCTTCTCATCCATGCCAGAAAAAATTTATCCTGCAGAAAGTCATCTGCATCAAAATAGGTATAATCTTTATTCATAATGATTGGGCTGTACAACAATACTGTTATCAATTACACGGCACACAGTATATATAATAAACAGCGCCGATGAAAAAATTACCCCACGAAGCAGCCCATTTATTTGACAACATTTTTCTCCCGATAAAAGCGGGGTGAAACAGCAGATATGCCGGCGAAAATAGTATGAATAAAACCAGGGAATGTAGCGAGTAGAGAAGATCTTCCCCCCGCGAAGACGCAAGAGGCTGGATCTTTGAAGGTTTGGGCTGGCATGTCCAGTCAGGATAAACCGAGCCCTTGTCATCATAACCATTGACCTGATCCCGCGCCGGGTTCCTGTCAAAGGAAACAATGTCCTATATGAAACAATAAAGGAAGGTAAGTAACAGTACGCCAAAGATAGCAGACTCTTTGAAATACTTCCTCATCACTTCAATGGCCCGGCCAATGATCTTATAACAAGCTTTGACGGATATCTGCATGATCTCAGCAACTTCCACATATTCGAGCCCCCCGTAAAATCGAAGAAAGATACTTTCTTTTTGCCGGGCGGTCAGGTTATTCAGAGCCTCCAGCACCTGCCGATTCCTGGATGCCTGCTCATCCAGGTGGATCATAGATTCCTCTATGGTATAATGAACATCGAATGAAT
>DASULB010000103.1:0-13195 GCA_036278455.1 Chitinophagaceae bacterium
TCAAATAAATACCATAGGCCAGCACGATCAATTGGGCAATGTTGGTAAAAAGTCCGTACACAGGCATCAACAGGTTATTGGCAAGCCCCGCTCCCACAGCTGTGGAATAATTCGTTTTATTGGCCTCGTTAAACCGCTGCCGGAAATAGTCTCGGCGGTTAAATGCAATGATGGTCTTAAAGTTATTCAGGCTCTCCTGCACCTCGGCGCTCATGCCCCCCACACTTTTCAGGTTCACAGCGTTTTTACGCTTTACCCAGGGGGAGATGATCCGGGTGAAGATCACAATTAACAAGGCCGGCGCCAGGGCAGCGCCTCCCAAACGCGGGTTAATGCTCACCAGAAAGATCCCCGCGCCTATCATTGTTACGATGCTGCCGACAAAGCGCATCAGGGATTGTGAAAAAAACTGGTTCAGTTTATCCGTATCGTTATTGATGCGTGAGATCAGATCACCCGCCTTATTCTGGTTAAAAAAGGCAACAGGCAATTCCTGTAATTTATTAAAGATGGAATTACGCAACGTAAACAACACCCGTTGCCCCACGCTTCCCATCAATTGGGTCTGCAGATAACTTGCCACCAGGGCGACCAGATAAATGATCAGCAGCAGGCCTGAATTTACCCACACGCCATGCATTTGTTTTGTCTGTATATAATCATCAATGGTATAACCTATCAACAAGGGACCAAGCAGGCCAAGCCCGGAGCTAACGATGATTGCCACAAACGCAAAAAATAAACTTTTTTTCTCCGTGGCGACAAGGTGCAACAGTTTCTTCAATGCGCTGTAGGCACTCTTTTTACCTTTGTCCGCCTTTTGTATGTCATATAGATTGTAATTCATAATTGCTGGTGCTCCTTTGTGATTGATAGATCTGAATATACTCAGGACTCGTTTTCATCAATTCCTGGTGGGTCCCCTTCGCCATCACCTCTCCCTGCATCAATACGACGATCTGGTCATAATGCTCCACCGCATCGATTTTCTGTGTGATGGACAAAAGCGTGATGTCGGGATAGTTTTTCCCTACATTGGTCAAAATCTGTTTCTCTGTTTGTGAATCAACGCGGGCGGTAAAGTCATCCAACAATAATATCTTTGGATTAATGGCCAGGGCACGGGCCAGCATCACCCTTTGTTTCTGACCACCCGAAAGGCTGTTGCCCCGTTCGGAAACAACCGTCTCCAACCCTTCCGGAAGATGATCGATAAATTCCTTTAATTCAGCGGTTGCAATCGCTCTGGCCATCGCTTCACCGGTGACCGCTTTGTTAAAGGCAATGTTTTCACGCATGCTCATGTTAAAGATAATACTGTCCTGGAACACAAAGCCGATGTGGCTGTGAAAAGCTTCCTTGTTATAATCGGTGATATCATTTCCGTCGAATTTTATGCTTCCTGAATCAGGCTTAATCAATCCTGTCAACAAATAAAACAACTGCGTTTTACCGGCGGCGGTGGGTCCGATAATGGCCGTTTTGGATCCTGCTTTAACCGAAAAGGAAACATCTTTCAGGGCCGGCTTGCCGTCGTAGGACACCTCAATGTTGCTTAACTCAATATTCCCTTTCAGGATAGCCCTGATGGTTCCGTTCTCCGGCGCCTCCTCCACCTTCAGCACGGCGTGCACCCGCTGATAGGAAGCACTCGCCCTGGCAATTACGTTACTCATAAAGCCGATCAGGATGATGGGGAAGATCAATAAAGCAATATAGCTGTTGAAAGCCGCGAAATCGCCCAAAGTCATGGTTCCCGATATGACAAAATGCCCCCCTAATGCCAAAACGGTGAGCATGGCCAGATTGCCCACGAAGGTTACGAGGGGGATGAGGGTGGCAAATAATTTCAGAATGGAAAGTCCCAGGCTTTTAGCTTCCGTATTGGCATCGATAAATTTCTCATATTCAGGGAGTTGAGAATTCAATACCCGTATGAGGGCAGCTCCCAGAATGCTTTCATTGATTACCTTGTTAAGCCAGTCAATTACTTCCTGGCTTTTTTTGAACAGGACCCTGACCTTAATGAGTACAAAATAAAAGATGCCGGCGATAAGGGGGATGATGGCTAAAACGGCCAGGGCCAGTTTCCAATTAATGGTCAGCAGCAGGATGCTGGCGCCAATAATGATAAATACGGATGAAACAATGGATACAATTGCCTGGGAAATAAAGGATTTAACGGCGTCCACATCAGAGGTAAGATTGGTCAACAGCCTGGAAGGAGAGGTTTTTTCCACGTAAGCATATGACTGTTTGGATATTTTGCCTGAAAGTTGTGTACGCAGATCCCGCGCCACCCGTTCGGAAGTAAAGGTCTGCACAATGCTTTCCAGATAAGTGAAAACAAATATGAAAAAAGCCGAGGCGGCGAACTGTAAAATGATAGCCCCAAATACCAGCGTCCCGTTGGAATAGGAATCTATCCCGTTGGCAATGATCTTTGGAATAATTAAATTAATGCCGTTGCTGAATAATGCCAGGACAATGAGCAAAGTGACCATTCCCGAATAAGGCTTTAGCAGCAGGAGCATATTGGGCTTACCCGATCTATTTTTTGATTTTTGTTTGTTTCGGTTCGACATTGATCTGTTTGCTTAAAAGTTGTATGATGACGTTCTTCAGGGACAGGGAAGCGTCGGGCGCGCCTTCGGTGCTTCTCCATGCCACGAAGCCGTCCGGGCGTACCAGCACAGCGCCGGTGCCGAATAGCTTAAGTACTTCACGGGCTTGAGCATCTGCAAAAATAAGTGATCCTGTATTACCGATGCTGTAAACAGGGATATTCATCTTGAGATCCTGCGCGTCCCGGGCTGCCTTTTGCCGTGCTTCATTGCCTGAACCGGTAAAAAGCACGAAATCCCCTCCCGGCAAATCAAGCGTGGAAATCTTTTTCCCCTTATGGATGACCCAAATATGGGGTGCCCTCGTACCCGGCGCTGCCGTAAGTGGGACATTCTTATCATTTTTACCGCCCGGATCTTCGTTCTCCTCAGTGATGGCAGTTGAATGATAAACGTATTCCGGTATCCCCAGCCTGCCCCTCATTTTTTTCATCACACGCTTTTGAATCTGCTTTTTCGGGCCTAAAGCATCCAAAAATCTGGCCAATAGCATGATGTTCGCAGGTTTTTTTACCTGTGGCAGGCCCGGCTTGTCCGCCATTTTTCCGGATGGGAAAGCATTAAACAGGCCGATGGGCTGTCTTTCCTTGCTGTAGGTCTCTGGCAAAAAAGGTGAAACCCACTGATCAAGTACCGTTGCCAGTTTCCAGGCGAGGTTATGCACATCCTGTATGCCGGTAGCCGCGCCTTTCGCCCCGTAAGGGGTCATTACGTGAGCGGCAGCACCCGCCAAAAAAACACGCCCATGGCGCACATCATCCACTACTTTGATGGTGGGTTGCCAGGGTAAAACAGTGATGATCCGAATGCTCAATCCGGGTAAACCAACTACTTCCTGTAAAATAACTGGCAGTCTTTCGGTCGTAAAATCTTCGGGGCGCTCCCCTTTGACCCGGTCAAAATAAAGATGAAACACCCAGTGGCCGCTGTTATCAATGGAAGTGAGCAGTCGTCTGATTTCAGGCGCCTTGGCAATAAACATACTGAATTCCCTGTCCCGGACAAAGGCAGCCAAATCCGCTTCACAATAAATGTCGACCAGGTCTCCCAGGGCGCCCTTTCCGGAGGGGGAAACCTGCAAGACTTCCCCGACGGGGCTCTTGGCCCCATCTGCGGCGATCATATAATCAGCATGGATCTTTTGGGTTTCTCCGGTGTCATGGTCTTTTATCAGCGCAATGATCCCGGTATCATTTTGCTCAAATGAGGCCAGTTCAGTATGAAACATCACGTGGGCTCCCCTTTCCCTTGCCGCCGCCAGCAAGACGGGCTCCGATATATCCTGGGGGCAGCGTGCCCCCATCTCAGGCCTTAAGGCAGCCAGTCCTTCCATTCCGGGTATCTGTACCGGATGAGTGATCGCCTCTCCTTTCCTGCGGCTCTTTTTCCCAGGGGCTTCCGCTAAAGAACGACCGAAAAGAAATCCCCGGGACGGACCCGGCAGTTTTCCCGCATCGCAGACCGGCTCACTCAGGCCCGATTCACGCAATAATTCCATGGTTCTGATATCAAACTCCCTGGCACGGGGATGAATGGAAGTGCCAATACGTTTCTCCATAAGCAGAAGCCTGATACCCTGTTTCAGCAGAAAAAGCGCTGCAGACAAACCGGTGAGGCCACCTCCTGCAATCAGAACAGGGAACCGTAATGCGTCCGGACGATGGTCTTTCATGAAGCAACTTTTCGGCAATATTACACCCGTGTTCATCCACCTTTCATAATATAATCGGTGAATGAAGGTGATGGGTCGGTGAATGGAGCACCGGGGCTCCATCATAGCTGACCTTCTTTTATCTTATCGTTGCCATCACCGTCTCCTTATAATTGGCACCAATCGGGATCTGGCAAGACCCGATCTCGATAATATTCCCAAATATTGCCGTGATGGCGTCTATGGAGACAATATAAGAACGGTGTACCCGAAGAAAGGATATGTCAGGAAGCAACTCCTCCGCCAGAAGTTCCTCGTTACCAGTCACGAATTTCACAAAATCCTTTTGTGCTTCCAGGTAAAGAATATCTCCAAAGCGCACTTTCACCAGCTTGCTGGCATGCTTGATAAAAAGGTAATCAGCGCGTTGCTGCAGGGTTGCTGGCTCCGTTTCAGGAAACTGACTCTTCTTTGCATGAATATGCTCAACTGCATTTAAAAAACGGTCGAATGTGATAGGCTTCACCAGATAATCAATGGCTTCCACGCGATATCATGACGCAGTTGATCCGGCAGATAGACTCTACCCATATTACCTAGCAAACCCAGGACAATCTGAGCGGACGGACCGATATTAACCTGAACCTGGGCATTCCCGTCACCATCACGCCCTGGTGGAATACCTACAACAGCCTGATGTTTCTTTATAACCAATATAAAGGCGTCTATAAGGGATATGCTCTCTGCAAGGGGATAGCCAGTTTCATGTTCAATCACAACAAAGCTTTATGCTGCCCCATCACTGGAAAGCGGAGTTGAGTGGTAGGTATCGTACCGGCATGGTGATGGGACCTTTCGTAACGAATCCCATGGGTATGGTTTCCGCAGGAATATCCAAATCCCTGTTGCATGACCACGCCACCATAAAGCTAAATATCCAGGATATATTCCAAACCATGTAAAAGGTGCCCTCGACTTTGGCGACATTGACATGAATACCAAAATACTGCTCTATCGCCGCGCTGCCAACCTGACATTTACCTGGAACTTCGGCAACCAGAAAATAAAGGTGCAAAAGCATAAGAACTCAGGTATCCAGGAAGAACAGAGTCGTATTAAAAAGGGAAACGCACAATAATTACAGGTATTAGCGGAGGCTTTGTTGTTCTGGGGCAAACAGCGGTCAGCCTCTTCGGAATTCCCGGATCCGGTTACGAAACTGTTCGAATAGTGCGCTGAGCGCGGTCCAGTTTTCATGCTCGATGAACGTCCTGGGAAACAGACTGCTGCCCAATGCGATACCGGAGGCGCCGGCCTGGAAAAAATCCAGGCAGTTCTCCAGATCTATCCCACCTGTCGGAAGTAACTTTAAAAAGTTCATGGGGGCTTTTACATTTTTGATATAATCGGCGCCCAATCCGGAAGCAGGAAATACTTTGACCATATCGGCCCCCATTTCCCAGGCTTGATAAATTTCCGTGGGGGTATAGGCCCCTGGGAAAACCGGGATTCTTTTTTCTACACACCGGTCAACCACTGTCTTATTTAAAACCGGTGTAACAATAAATTGCGCGCCGAACGATAGCGCGTTTTCCAGTTCTTCCAGGTTCAGTACCGTGCCGGCCCCGATGTTCAATTCCGTTCCATATTTTCGGGATAGCGCCTTTAATGTCGGTAATGCGCCTGCTGAATTCATGGTGATTTCAAGGGTGGTCAGCCCTGATTCCAAGTAGAGATCCGCAATCTTGTGCATGGCAACGGGAGGGATGCCACGCATAATCCCTACAACGGGCATCTCCTCGAACAAGGTTGCTGAAAATGAGTGATTCATGGGCGTTTATCTAATAAACTGTGGATTTTTAGTTGTCCCTGGATTAAGGCCTCTTCCGCTGACCGGTAACTGTAAGTCAGTTTACGGCCGTCGGCTTTTAAAACTTCAAGGGCGGTTTCATATAACGGTCCTAAGGATATACCGCAAACCAGAACAAGGTTTGCCGGTTCCCGGGGCAGCACGCTTAATTCAGTTCCTATCAATAGTCCGCTTAAAAAGTAATAATTTTCATGATCATTGCAGTGATGAAACAACTTGTTTGTACGTACACTAAAGCAACTGTGTAACAAGTTGGAACGAAGACCTTTCAAAACACCGCTTACAAAATTTTCCTTTGTCTTCTCCTGGCCAAAATCTCCGCTTTGGGATACAGAAAGCGCCAGGATGCTATGGCGGGTCAGCAGTTCAAAGAATTCTCCGGTCATAAACGTGCGTAATTCCGTCGCGTGTCCGTTGCTTACAAAGACATGCTTGGAATGCGTTCCCGGAAAAATAAACCAGGTTTCTTTTTGCTGTGAATCCTCTGAAGCGCTTCCGATGAGTAAGGTTTCTTCCCCCCGCATGACCTCATCGTCTTTGCTTTTCACTCCCGACACCAAAAAGATCCCGCGCATTGCAGTTGGGACCTTATAGCTCTTGACAACCGCATCCGAGCCATTAACGGCAAACGGAAGCGCTTTGTATGGAAGTTCTTCTATGCCTACCGAAGAAGAAGCCATGCCCGAGAGGATCAGCGGCACCCCTTTTAAGGATGAATTTATCAGCTTTTCCAAAATGGCAATACGCGCTTCAATATAACCCAGGTAAAAATCTTTGCGGCTGGCAGTGGTGGCCACCGATTGTTGCCAAAGCTTAAAAGTCCGGGCAATACCCTGGTCGGTCTCATCCATAGCCTGAACCCGGGAGGTCGAGACGTCCACTAAAAGGAGCCTGAACGCCGAAGTGCCCCAATCACAACAAAGTAACTTCTTTTGCGGTGGCATATTGATCAATTATTATTTGATACCGGATTTTCTGTTACCTCCGGTATTGCATTTTTAACCTGAATTCTTTCGACTTTTCCGACCAGAAAAATATAAGCAAATATACCTATCAGGGTCATTGCGCCAATGAACAGCAGCGCCGGCTCAAAGTTTCCTCCTTGTACAAGGAATCCGATAACAACCGGGACAATAACCGACGCGAGGTTTCCGATGAAATTAAAAACACCGCCTGTAGATCCAATCAAATGTGGAGGGGCCAGGGTGGAAACGAACACCCAGGTGATGGAAGCTACCCCATTGCCGAAAAAGGCGATTGCCAGAAAAAAAACAATCAAAGTGGTGCTGTTGACATAATTGGCACCGATAATCAGGGTGGATAAAAATAAACCTAAAATGACGGGTATTTTACGTGCTTTACTGACAGAAGATCCTTTCCTCAATAAAAGATCAGAAAGGAAGCCGGAAAGTAAAATACCTGCAAAGGCGGCAAGAAAAGGAATGGATGCCAAAAAACCGGATTGAAGAAAATCAAGGTGGCGGTATTTTATCAGATAGGTCGGGAACCAGGTCAAAAAGAACCAGAGGGTGGAATTGACAGCAAACTGGCCGATGTAGATGCCCCATAATTTTTTGTATCTGAAGACTTCTTTCAGGTCCTTCCATTGGGCACGCTTGCCGCTGGCTTTATCACCCTTGACCAGTCCACCGCCACGGCCGATATAATCATACTCATTTTTGGTTAAACGCGGATGTTTATCCGGATCTCTGTATAATTTGTACCAGATTACACTCCAGATAAGACCTGCTATTCCTGTGATGATAAACAGTCCTTTCCATCCCCAAAAGTGCTGAAGGGTGGCCAGCAAAGGGGTAAGAAACGCCAGCCCCACAAACTCTCCGGAGGTATAAATGCCAATGGCAGATGCCCGCTCTTTTTCGGGAAACCAGTTGGTGGCAATGCGGTTATTAATGGGAAAGGCCGGCGCCTCAAAAACGCCAATGGAAAGCCTAAGCCCGAAAAGGCCGGCAAAGCCGGTGGCCACACCCTGCAAGAGTGTGGCCAGCGACCATAAGCTAAGGCTGAAAGTATATAATATGCGGGAACCAATACGATCCAGCAGGAAGCCGCCGGGAATCTGAAAAAAAGTATACGTCCAGCCGAAGGCGGAGAAGATCAGACCCAGTTGAACAGAAGTGAGATGAAAGTCCTTTAGGATCGCCGGAGCGGCAATGGAAATGTTGCTCCGGTCCATATAGTTGACGACCACACAAACAAATACCAGCAGGAGCATCTGGTAACGAACACGCCCCGTTTTCCTTTTTTTCTTATTTTGATCCATTGTTCCTTCCGATCCGATTGCTCAAAGATTTGGTTTACCATTCTGCAACGCTTCCGTCTCCATGCCGCCAGACAGGGTTGCGCCAGTTAATACTTTGTTCTGCCATTTTTTTTACATGGTCTTCGTTGACCTCGATACCCAAGCCGGGTCCTTCCGGTATCTTTACAAAGCCATCCTGGTAACTAAAGACTTTTTTATCAGTAAGATAGTCCAGCAGGTCGCTTCCCTGGTTGTAATGAATGCCCAGGCTTTGTTCCTGTATAACAGCATTGTGACAGGTTGCATCTACTTGCAGGCAGGCAGCCAGTGCAACAGGGCCGAGCGGGCAATGCGGTGCTGCCGCCACATCATAGGCCTCTGCCATGGACAGTATTTTCTTGCATTCGGTGATACCGCCTGCATGCGAAACATCCGGCTGAATAATGTCGGCGTATCCCTCCTGAAGCAATGTTTTAAATTCCCATCTGGAAAACATCCGCTCCCCGGTCGCAATGGGGATAGATACACTTTGGGCGATTTCTTTGAGAATCGCATTGTTTTCAGGCAAAACGGGTTCTTCAATAAACATCGGGTGGAAAGGCTCCAGTTCCCGGGCAAGTACCTTAACCATCGGCTTATGCACGCGTCCGTGAAAGTCTATCCCGATCCCAATATGATCACCCACGGCTTCTCTTACTGCGGCAATCCTGCCGATCGCAGCCTCGATTTTCTCAAAGGAATCTATGTATTGTAATTCTTCCGTGGCATTCATCTTTACAGCCGTAAATCCCCTGCTCACCACTTCTTTAGCCGCTTCGGCCACCTTTGAAGGGCGGTCTCCGCCGATCCAGGAATATACTTTTATCCGGTCGCGGACCTTACCGCCCATTAACTGATGAACAGGGGCATTATAGAACTTTCCTTTTATATCCCAGAGTGCCTGGTCAATACCGGCAATGGCACTCATGAGTATGGGCCCTCCGCGATAAAATCCTCCCCGGTACATCACGTTCCAGTGATCCTCTATCTGCAAGGGGTCTTTCCCTATCAGATATTCCATCAGTTCCTCCACCGCTGCCCTAACGGTGACAGCGCGGCCCTCTACCACGGGTTCGCCCCACCCGTCAATCCCCTCGTCGGTTGCAATCTTCAGGAACAACCAACGCGGAGGTAGCCGGTATAAGGTATAGCTTTTAATCTTCATGGAGTAATGATTTCCAGAGAATATTGAAATGGTTTTAAAAAGCAGAAAGGTATTAATTTGTAGCGGAAAAAACCAACAATAATTTATATCAGCTGAACTTCAAAGGACCCTTGTCATTGCCGGTCGCAGTGAGCCTTTCACGTAGCAATGGCGCTGGGTACACAAAGCCCGATATCATCCATCACACAGTTTTGCAGATAAAAACGGGGATTGGATGGGGATAATTGAAAAAGATAGCATGACCACCTGTCTCAGAAGCTGATTTTAGGCAACCCGGTGACACGGTAACCATCATGCCGCAAGCCAAAGGATATTCAAAAACTATCTTACTTTTGACCTATGCCCGAGAACAAGATTTATCATCTTTTCTACCAAAGCCCTGTCGGTTGGCTAAAGATCGAGGCCACGGATAAGGCGGTGACTTCTATAGGGTTCCTGGAAAACGGGGATGCAGCAGACGACCCCAATACACTGACGAAGGAGGCGTTCAGGCAACTCAAAGAATATTTTGCAAAAAAAAGGACTATTTTCGACCTCCCCCTGGAGCTGACCGGAACGGATTTTCAAAAAACGGTCTGGACGGAGCTCCTAAAGATCCCATTTGGAAAAACAATCAGTTATCTTGAACTTGCAAAATGGATCGGCAACCTAAAAGCGATCAGGGCGGTAGGCCATGCCAATGGACAAAATCCTTTGCCCATTGTGATACCCTGCCACCGGGTCATCGGCAGTGACGGTAGTCTGACGGGCTATGGCGGCGGCCTGTGGCGAAAAAAATGGTTGCTGCAGCATGAAGGCATTCCAACACAACTGGAACTGAAATTTTAGCGATTTGCCGTGGTGTATTCTCGTCCTGAGACACCCTTCATCCTACCCTTTTAAATGTCATCATATGCCAGTGGGCAACTGCGTCCACCGGCCTCCTCTACGATCCATGAAAAGATTGAAGGCGTTTCATTCCTTTTTATTATGTTTAAGCGTTTGGCTAAGCTACTGTTCCAACTTACCATTCCAACTTAATGCTCCGCACCTGTCAATGTTTTTTCGCAGTATCCTTTTTAGTATTGAAAAGGCTGTTAAGACCCTTTTTCAGCTTATTTTTCAGGTTGCCTTTTTCTTGTTGAGGCTTGCTGGTCGCATCGTTTTTGCTGGTATCCCCTTTAAAAACCTGGTCCAATAGTTTATTTTTTGCCTGGTTGAGCTTTTGTGTCGCCGTTGCTTTCAGGGCATTTGTCACCTGTTCTTTTTCTTTCGTAAGATCAAGATGAACCTGCGGGTTGGTTACCGTGCCCCCCAGGTGAACACCTACGTTTATTTTATCTCCCAAGTCAACATTAGTACCCGCCGCCTTATTTGCCTGGGCGATTAAGTTTGTCAACCCGCTATTTACATTCCCCAACTTACTACGTGGGATATCCATATTAATATTGTAATCCATTGCGGCATTAAGCCCGTTTCTCCCGGCCACTGTCATTTTAATGCTGTCAACTGCAAAATCAAAAGGCCTGACGTGCAGGTATCCACTATCAACTGCAAAGTTTAATAGTACTTTGTTGATGTTCAGGTTCTGCAATTGCTTAATGCCAATCTCAGTGGACAACTTCTGCAGCGGGGCAAATCCTTTAATGTTAAAATCCGGAATACTGATTTTACCTTTGCTGTTAACCGATGAGAGTACTGGTAAAAGTTCCTGCGTAAGCAACGTACTCAGATCAATATTACCCGAGAAATTACCCTGTACAAATGCGGCGACCGGTGCGAGCGCCCGGACCGTGTTAAAGGTTTTAAACGCCTTTTGAATATTAATGTGACTTACATCAAGCGACAAGTTGGTTTTTGGTACTTTGGCATTTTGTGTATTATAGGTGCCACTCAGTTTCGCGGTGCCCTCGAGCATATTCGCAGTAACATTTTTTATGGTCAATATTCCGTCGGCTACCCTGACATTTCCCTGTACATTCCTCAGATCATAACTGTCATAAACAAACCGCCCTATATTGACCAGCAGGTTAAAATCAATGTTCTTTGGAATAACAACAGCTTTCACTGCACTGGTTGTGTCCGTAGTGGTAGTAGCGGTATCGGCGCCCATCATCTCATTCAGATTTAACAGATGGGACACGACATTCAAGCTGCCTTTTAATTTATCTTTTCCAAACAAATAGCCGAAGAGATTATCCAGTTGGCCATCCGCCTTAATATCACTCTTCCCAATGCCAGCCGACAAATCCTTCACCTTTACCTGTTGGGGGGAAAACGCAAGTTGCCCCTGATGAATACTGACACCCTCGGGCCATGCAGAAGAACTATAAACCACATTATCAGCCAGTACCTGGCCTTTAGCATTAAATTGATCATACTTTTTATTTTCAACGGCACTTAGCCTTCCTTTTGCCTGAACGTCCAGATTCAGTTTTCCGCTCAGCTTGGTTCCTTTCTCCAATGGATATATTTTGGAAACCTCCGTGAGGTCAACTTTGCCCTTGACAGCGCCGTCCACCAGCGGGTCACTTTTGGGGTTTTGTATCGTCAAATGTGCATCAAAAGGATTACTACCCATTAGAAAATGCAACTGCCGGACATTAATAAAGGTATGATCCAGGTCTCCATCATCATTTTTTAAGGCCAGGTCCAGGTTCACATCCGATAAGGGTTCCGGCATGGAGGGGTATTGAAACATCCCCTTATTGACCTTAAGTTGCAATTCAAAAGACGGAATCCTGTGATCATTATAAATACCTTTCACAAATCCGTTGAAAGCCAGCGTACCGGAAGTTTTCAGTTTCCCAAAGTTCTTCTGGTAAATGGCAGGAATAAGTGAAAGAAAGCTTTTAAAATCAGCCTTGTTCGCTTTAAAATTAATATCCATTGCGATATCATTGCTGTCCGGCAGGGACACATAGCCATCTACGCCGAGCAATAAGTCGTTGAGTTTAATCGTGCTTTGGCCGAAGGTATATTTGGATTGGGGTAGGTTAATATTAATATCTGCGTCAATATCCGTTTGGGTGTTATCGATATAGGGAATCCCACCATAGGCCACTGTAAGCGCCTTTATCTCCGAATGTGTGCTGAGGTCAAAAACATCCTGAGAGAAATCACCGTTGCCAGAATGGTTCAACCCAACCGCCGCTATATAAAATCCACTGGAAGCATCCGAAAAGATAAGCCGGCCGTCATTGACAGCGTACTTCTGAAGGGCCGCTTTAAAGGACGAGGAAGTATCGCCGCTAACGCTACTGGTATCCGGTATTGTAATATCCCAGTTGGCGTTTCCGGAACTATCTACCAATAGCTGTATATAAGGATCATCCAGTTCGACATTACGGATTTGGTAGGTTTTACCCCCAAATAATGAAAAAAGATCAATGACTACATGAAGATGACCTACATAGGCCAAAGTATCACCGGCATATTCTCCCTTGCCGACTATAGAGAGATCCTTCACGCCGAGGCTGGCGTGGGGAAAGTTACGAAAGAAACTAAGCGAAATATGATTATCAAAATTCAGGGTAGCATTGAGTTGCTTATTTGCCTCCTGTTTGATTTTGGTGACGATCTGATTTTTAAATAATAAAGGCGC
>DASULB010000104.1:0-4742 GCA_036278455.1 Chitinophagaceae bacterium
TGGACTGGCTTCCCGACAGTCCGTAACTGGCTTTTAACTTAAGGTTGTCAAAGACATTCAATCTCTTGATGAAGGATTCCTGATCCAGTCTCCAGGCCACGGCCGCCGCGGGGAAAAAGCTGTATTTGTTGCCATCGGCGAACCGGGAGGATCCATCGGCCCTGGCTACAAGGGTCAGTAAATATTTATTCCTGTAGGCATAGTTGGCGCGACCCAGCCAGGAGACCAATTGGTAGCTGTCATAGGAGGAACCAATGACATTCCGGGTGGGGTCGGCGCCGGCGCTTAAATTATTAAAGGCCTGGTCATCGTTGAAATAGGCATAACCATGCGCATTGACGCCTTCGTTTTGTTCCGTTTGCCAGGTGAATCCACCCAGCAGGTCAATCTTGCTGTCAGCCCCGATGCCGGTGGAATAGGTCACCGTATTTTCGTTTAGTAAGTTCAGCGTCATGCCCGAGGTGACCCCGCCATTGCCACCGGCTCCAATGGCCAGGTTCTGTGGCAGTAGCCCCGGGTTGTAAACATTGTGTTTGTTATAGTCGAGTACCGGTGAAAAAGTGGTTTTGAGCACCAGGTTTTTCAGGGGACTGACCTGCAGGTACAGGCTCATCAGGACGTTGGCTGAATTGACATAATCGGTCTTTAACTTATCGTCCGCGATGGGATTGCTTTGGAGGGTACCGGATACAGGATTCTCTGCCGTGAACTGCCCGGCAGAATCATATACGCTTCTTACCGGGATGTCCCCATGGAGGAGGCTCCCCTCACCGCCGTTAAAATTGACCTTATTGTTGTTCAGGTGCATGTAGGTGATATGCCCGCGCAGCCCCATGGACACACGGGTGGATAATTTCAGATCCAGGTTGGTGGTCAGGTTGTATTTTTTGAAACCTGAGTTCCGGATAATGCCTTGCTGATTGAAATAACCCCCGGATAGATAATAATTGAGCTTTTGATTTTCAGTTACGCCCGATACCGACACGTTTGCGTTATAGACTGGGGCGTCGTGGGTAAGCAGGTCGATCCAGTTTGTATTGGGGACGTTTGCTGGGTCAGCGAACGGCAGGCTCGCCGACCTGTATGCCGCGTCCTCGTTGGCATATACGGCCAGTTGGGGTCCGTTTAGAAAATGGATATTGTTCACGAACCGCTGAATGCCGGCATAAGCGTTGACGGAGATCTGGGGTTTGCCCGCCTGCCCGCCTGCGCCGGTTTTTGTGGTGATTAACACCACGCCGTTGGATCCCCGGGTACCATAGATGGCCACCGAAGTGGCATCTTTCAGGACATTGATGGATTGGATATCGGAAATGTTCAGTTTGTTCAGATCATAGTCCTGACCCATGATCACCCCATCCACAACATACAGGGGATTGTTGTTGCCCTGAATGGAATTGCCGCCGCGAATCCTGATGACACTTGAAGCCCCCGGGGCGCCGTTTAAATTGGTTACTTCCACACCCGCGGCCCTGCCGCCTAGGATCTGGTTGACACCGGATGCCGGAATGTTTTGCAGATCCTTTCCCTTGACAGAGGATACCGACCCGGTTAAATATTTATTTTCTACCTGCCCGTAACCCACTACCACTACCTGGTTCAGTCCGGTGGCGGAAGGCGCAAGTGAAATATGGATCACGGTGTTCCGGCCTACAGGGATCTCTTTGGTGTTGTAGCCAATGTAGGAGACCACCAGCACGGCATGATCCGGCACCTCGAGGGCAAATTGTCCACCCGCGCCGGTAACTGTGCCGACCGTCCCCCCTTTCACCTGGATGGTAACACCTACCAGCGGGTCGCCGGTGGCGGTGTCGGTGACGGTCCCGCTCACCTTTATCGGAGGAAGCGGAACGGGGACATCTTCCCGTTTCTTTTCCGGTTTCAGGGTGACGACAATGATCCTGTTGGTGATGGTGTAATTTAAGGGTTGGTCCTTAAAGCAGTCTGCCAGCACCTGGTCTATTGACTTTTCTTTTACCCGGATGTCAACAGGTCTGGATTTTTGCAGGATGTTGATGTCATAAAAAAACAAGTAACCGCTCTGTGCCCTGATTTCGGTGAAGATCTTTTCCAACGGGGCATTTTTTTCATGCAGGGAGATCTTTTGGGAGAATCCTTTGGCGCTGATCTGCAAACAAGTTACTGTAAGAAGCAAAGTGGTCATTTTCATCACCTGCGCAATTTTAGAAGATAATCTTCCCTTGCCGTAAGGGAATGCATCACATAGGTTTAATTGCATACTTTTGTCATGTTTGGGTGAAGGGATAATAGATCTGAACGGATTTTTATTTGAACTAACCCAACTGGCGACCGGGTTCCGATGGCGTTCGGGATCCGGTTTTTCATTGGACAGCCCCCGGAAAATTATGTTTTCATGGGTAGTATTTTAAGGTGATTAATTATGGAAGAACGATTAACTTCTTTGCTTCTAATCTAAAATGAATGCCACCCAATTCCAATACCTTCAGCACCTGGGATAAGTTCAGGCTGCGGAATACCTGTCCGTTAAACCGTCTCCCCGAATCGCTCCCTGCTTTATAAACGACTGCTATGTCATACCATCTGCTTAATTGCCTCATGATCGTTGGCAGGTCGGCGTTGTCGAAATAAAACAGCCCTCTTTTCCAGGCCACGACCGATGCTACATCGACATGCCTGATTAGGTTTAGCTGGCCTTGCCTGTTTAAGCGGACCTGCTGGCCGGCAGTGAGCATCCGGACCTGCTCCCCACCCTTTACCTTCACTTTGCCGGTTAGCAGGGTTGTTTTTATAGCGGATTCATCGGTGTAAGCGTTTATATCGAAATGTGTTCCCAGCACATCCACCTCCATTTCATTCACCTTCACTTTAAAAGGTTGATTTTTGCGGGGGGCTATTTCAAAGTAAACCTCTCCGGTCATTTCCACCTGCCTTTGTTTTGCGGTGAATGCCGTTGGATAACGAATGGAGGACGCTGCATTTAACCACACTTTGGAACCATCTGGTAAAACCAATTGATAGGTACCACCCCTGGGCGTACTGAGGGTGTTGTATTGCAAGGGCATCGGGCTGCTATTTCCGTTTTGCGTGCTATAAGATCCTGCCTGATAGGTCAATAAGCCGCTGTCGCCTTTTATGATGCTCGTGTTTCCCTGGCTGGCCAGCTGCCCGTTGCGGGCGCTGTCCAAAATGATCCGCCGTCCGCCAGCCAGTGTCAGCACGGCCCTGTTGCCGCCGGCAGATACATCCTCTCCGGAGTAACCACTTCTGGCAGCCACTTGCCCGGTTATCCTTTCCCTGCTGATCATAAAGACCCCATAACCCACGACCAGGGCAAAGAGGCTGGCGGCGACGACCCACATGAGGATATGCCGGGCAGGGTTGGTTTTGCTGGCCGGCAGGGCCGGATTATCCGGCTTGCCTTCCCGCTGACGATCATGTGCAAGGATATAGTCGAGTACCAATTGAGACCGCGTGGGGGATAAATCCCTGCCGGCAGCATAATCTTCCCAGATCGACCGGAGTTGCTTTTTTAGTTCTTCATCGGCTGTTTCGTCAATGAGCCGGGAGAGTTCGGCGCCTTCCGTTTCACTAAGCTGGTGGTCCATATAACCTTTGATAAGCCTTAATAATGTGCTTGATGCCATAGTCAAAACGGAATGGTTGCTTAAGGTAGGACGTTTGGGAAAGAAAGATTACCCAGGTGGATGGGGAAAAAATATGAAGGGCTTAGCAAAGCAGATAGCCGGCCATTAGAATATAACAGAGCGCACCTGCTGGATAATATCTGGCCAGATGCTTACGAATATTACCGGTGGCGGAAAACATGTGGTTCTGCACGGTGGAAACTGACAATTGGAGCCGGCGGGCAATTTCGTCTTGTTTTAGACCCTGCTCCCGGTGCAGCAGGTATATTTTCTTTTGCTGCGGGGATAACCGGTCAATGGCCTCCCGCAGTTTTTCCTCAATTTCTTTTTGCAGGAGTACATCATCGGGTTCTGCCGGATCTATACCCTTTTGAACCGCAATGTTGTTCAGTGCAAGCGTTTCCCGCGATATTTTTCTTAACTGGTCTATGGCGTGATTATGCGCCATACGGAAAAGATAGGCGTTGAAGTTGTCAATGTTACTCAATTGAAGCCGGTGAAGCCAGATCTTTAAAAAAATGTCCTGCAAAATATCTTCGGCTTTTTGTGCGGAGCGGGTGAAATCAAAAATGAAGCTGAACAGTTTACCCTTATAGTTATAGAATAGCCTGGCAAAGGCCTGTTCATCCCCCTGAGCGACTTTTGACAATAAGTCCTTTTCCATATGGTAGACATTCTCTGTCAAGTTCGGACAAATTTCTGATTTGAAAGTAAATTTAAAAATAAAAACGATCATCCAACAAACCATGCAAGGTTATCATGACAAAGACGTCTTTATAGGGATCTTTTGCTTCATATCTCCTGGTGGCATCAGTATTCCTTATACTGTTTATTTTTAGGCCAAGGGCTCTATATTTACCCTGTTCAATTCTCTAATCAGGCCAGGGACATCTACACTTTTTTCAAGAAGGGTCTTTTTTGCCAATGAGGATGGCAAGCATTCGGAAAACTTCGAGAACCACTTGACATCGAGATTATTTTCAGCCTGAGTCTCAAGTTCCTGTCTCCCTTTTGATTTGAACGATAGTATTAATTCCTGCATATTGTCCGCTGATAGAGGAATTTTATCATCAACCTTTAAAACAACCTTCATATAATCATATTTTATCTCACGAT
>DASULB010000105.1:0-16329 GCA_036278455.1 Chitinophagaceae bacterium
TCTTCCACCCAGGTAAGGCTTCCCTCAGGCTTTGTGACGTCCATGACACGGCGACCCACGCGGCTGTCGGCCACCTTTGGTTTCAATAACCGTACGAGGTATTCAAAATCACCCATGATACCGGTATTGAAATCCCACCGGTAATAATAAGGAAATTCAAGGTCGGTGCCTTCCCAGGCAATCTGCAGCGCGGCGGCGCTTATGTCTGCAGCGGATCTGCCCACTCCCGCGCGTCTTCCGCTTTCGTAGGAAGGTATCAGGAATGCGTGGTATTTTGTAGAAGGTTTGAGTTTTCGTGCGCAGACCAGGCGTGAATATGCGAGATCCGGGTTGCTGTTGAGTGCGCTTTGTAATTGATCGAGCGATGCATTTACATCAGCGGGGTTTTCAGTAACGATGGTCGCATCGCTGGCAGTGAGATCGCCATTGAAATGGACATGCGCCCAGGCCCAGAGCTGATCTGTTTTTGGGAAGAAGCCGGTTTTGATAGCGGCGCTTTTCAATGTAATAAAAGGAAGCGGCCGGGTGGGTCCGCCGGGTCCCTCCGTAAACTCGCCTTCTGCCAGTACCACCAGGGTGATCCAGGGGTTAAGCCGGGCCCCGCCCGGCGTGACCGGCGTATAGCGCCAGGGGAAATCTTCGTCATAGAAATCGATGTAGGCAAGATAGTTGGACTCGAAGTTGGTGATGCGGTCGAGCGGATCGGTTTTCACCACCGAGCGGACGTCGATGCCCACAATATCACCCGGGCCGTAAATTTCTACAGCTTTGTCATCGACGGGTGTAATGGTTGCATCGCCATGAATGTCCAGCTTGACGGTGAACGTGCCGCGGGCCCCCCCGGCGGATTGCAGGTTATTGGCCAGGCCCTGGCGCAGGTATGGGAGGAATGAATAGGTGGCGATGCTCATACGTTTGCTTCGAATGTGGGAATGACATGAATGTCTTCAGCCATTGCCGGGTTTTTTGAAATGGTTGTATGGTAATAATCCCTTGCATGGGCTTCGGAGGCGAACACGGTGGTCGAAGCCAACGGTTTGTTGTCCAGGATGCTGGCCACCACGTATCCCGGTTGCCTCATCCGGATGCGTTCATCCGCTCTGGTAGGTACCATCATTTGCTTCGCTGCATAGGAGAGCGACGACCGGGTAATGGCCGATCCGGCCAGCCAGTGGAAAAACAGGGTGCCGATATTTTTGAACCATCGGAAAACATGGTATTTATCGTCGCCGTCGATCATTTTCACTTCATAGCGCACCACGCGCTTCACAATTTTGACACTGCCCAGTTGCTTCCCTGAGAATGCGAGCTCGATACCGGAGTCCAGGTCCTGGAACGAGGGGATCGATAATTTCTGCGCGTCGTCCATGTTCTGGAACTGTGCAATGGCAAATTTTTCGGTGGGTGAGGCGGGCGTCGTCCCAAGGTTCGCCACGTTGGCAGTCAGGGTAAAAAGATGTGCGTCTGATACGGCATTGGCACCCACTTTATCAATATGGACACCCAGTGGAATGACCCGTTGGCTGATCTTCAACGTACCCACGGGATGCAGCACCAGTTTTTGCGCATCGGTATCCAGCTTTCGGAGGGTAACCAGCAGGTTGACACCGGAGGGGACGGCCGCGCGCCAGTTGTCTGCCTTGTCCAGTTCTGCCTTTAACAAAGGCGTTGCTGCAACCGGTGGCAGGGTCGGGTTGGTCGCATCGCCCCAGCTGATATCGAAGTCGACAGAGATATCAATGGAAAAGAGCCAGAGATCGATCGACAGGGTACCCGTTCCCTTTGCCTCCCAGGGCGCCGGCCCTGATAGAGTGAGCTTTAAGTTGATGGAGAATACCCCCGCGCCAAAGACATCCATGCCGACTGAAAACGAAATATCAATAATAAAGTGGAACGGAGAAAATTGAAAAAGGGCATCGAAGCTGAAATTGCCATGAATATTAAAAGCGTCTATGCCATAAAACATTTCGGCGCGGGCCCCGAACTGCACGGTGTTTGAAGTGATGGCAAAATAATTTTCGACGGTAATGCGCGCGACCGCTGTGCGCAATACGTCGATATGAATACGTTTTGGACTTGGAAAAGGCAGCGGAGGCGGATTGAATTGGGGATGAAATCCACCGACACTCAACACGAAATTGGGGTGGTCGCTGAAGTCCATCAGCAGACCCATTTCTCCTTCCATCGTCATAAACAGGATGCGCGAATCAAACATCGCCGCGAAAAACCAGACCCGGCTTTTATCGAATTCCAGGGCGCCGATGAAGGCGACATTGATGACGATGAGCGGTGCATCTTCCTCCGGCAGCGCGATCTTCAATACACCCACGATGGCAATATTTCCCGGTATTTCGATGATGATACCAAATGCGAGGCTGATCAATGTGGGCGTCCCCCAGCCGATTTTTATCATGGGGCCGATCAGGAATTTTCCCTCATAAGGCGGAAAATAAGTGCGCAGGTCACTGATGATGCGCGGCGCATTGGCCACCGGATCCGGCGGGAACATGATGCTGTTGATGGCGCCGGTGCGGATGCCGGCGCCAATGGGTTCCAGGAGCATGGTCCGGTTCAGGCCCAGCAACCCCCCTACACCGAGTAAGGTGAAACCGAATCCCAGTTGTATGCCCGTTGCAAATTCAGCGGTGATGATCACCAGTAAGGAGAATCCTTTTGAACCATCAGGCATCCGCGTGGTGATCAGCCCGATGGCCTTGACCGTGACGAGTCCGGCTATCGACAATTCGAGTACACCTGCATATTCCTCTTTATCAAAATCAAAATAAAGGTAACCGCCACCTTTTACGACCGCTGCATCAATCATTAATCCTACCCCGTTCGGCGGCTTAAAGCCGACACTCAGATCCAAAGGTCCGAGGTTGCCCTGCCTGAACGCCAGCGCAGCCTGTATACCGATATTTTCCACCACAGCTTTTAAGGGTCCCAGGCTTAAGCTGATAGTAGCACCCGCCTGCAGGTTAAAATGATCATTGGCAGGTGCCAGTGCTAACTGCATACCGCTGATGTTCAGCGGACCGAGATCGATGTGCACTGCAAAATCAAGGGCAAACTTCGCGCCCCCGCGCAGATAAAAGCCGTTCAGCAAAGAAAAACCAAATGCCATGGATGACTCCGCTTCCACATTCAGACCTGATAATATTTTTTGCAGGAAGCCGTCGCCGTCTCCGCCGTTGATGACCAACCGGATGGCTTTTATTTCTCCCTCGAAGCCGACGTCTATCTTATCAGCGATGCTTTGGATGAAGGTGGAAAATCCCAGCCCCTGCAGTGACAACCTGGATGCGCCGGCTGATCCTATGAGAATAATTTCTTTGGATTGTTCAGGTTTTTCATGGATCTGCACGGTGGCCTTGAAAGAGGAAGTGAGATTCAGGAGGCCTTCCGTCGTAAGCGGCGGCCGCACCACGACGCCGATTGCCTTGATGTCACCGGTGGCGCTGAAGTCCAGTTGCCCGCGGTCGCAGACCTCAAATGTAAAACCTGCCGTGCCCATCAGGTAGGGTAACAGGGCGATCCCTTTTTTCTTGGAACCCTGCGCTTCGACAGGGGAAAAGGTGAGACCAAACTGCGCGTAGGTCTCCGGGCTGACGCCTTTTTGAAACAGGGCGAAACGCAGTTCCTTCAGATCATGGGAGGCGTTGCCCAGCAATGCGCGCGTAGTGTCTGCCTGCGGGTATAGACCACCCGGCAGGGTGGACGAACGCATCAATGCTTCCAGGCGTGCAAGGAGTTCGTCGGTGTCCAGGCCCGTATCCCATTTGTAGACATCATTGACGATTTGCGAAGGCTTGTTGAACAATTGTCCGATACGGTCCCAGTTAACCAACCGCATGGGGTTTGTGGGCGCGGGGTTTTGTTCGTGTTCTATCAAACCCAGCAGGTGCAGTGCTTCATGGGTTTGCGGTTTTAGTTTATCCAGGAAATCGAGCACCAAAAAATCGGTCAGCCGCCTGGGCAGATCGCTTATGCCGGGCAGTCCGCCGCTGGTGATCTGTATTTGTCCGTGTAAAGTGGTAATGGATTTCACCACCGCCACGAGCCTCCCGAATATATTGGCCACGGCACCAATGACAGCAGCATCGTCACTTGCGGCCACCAGTTTTTTGACGGCATCCAGCAATTCTCCCGATTGCGTGGCCAGTTCGGGCAGTGTGCTTCCAAAAGCGGCGGTGGGCAGATCATATCCGAGCTTACGGAAAAATGCCACGCCTGCTTCGGGCGTTTTAATGGACCGCAACGGTGAAATGGCCAGTCCCGCCTGGATCAATAGAGATTTAAGTGCATCTTGCTGTGCCATGGCTTCCGGTTAACATGCTTTTTATTTATACGCTCGTGATCTTATTCATGTATGATGGATTTGGGCAGGCCGCCGCCGGACCATCCCCGCCGTCGGGAAGGGCTACCATCAGTTGAAATCTTCTGGCGTCAAAATCAGCGGCGTGCAGGGTACCGATGGTATTCGCTGCCGGCAGCGGCTCGGCCCATAATAACGGCGGCCATTGCCGGAAGGCCTCGTCGGCAAATGCATCCAGCACAACCAACCGGTTGTTGATTATATTTACGCGATGTGCCACCACGGTTTCATGATCCGCAAAAACGAACACCGGCATGCCGCTTCGCAGTGCGTAGTAATTCATGCCGGGATCGGTGGCATCATCAATACGTTGCTTTATGGCCGTCATCAATGCCTTTATTGGTCCAAGCGAATCGGTATCGATAAAGGCGGCCAGCGCCGTTTGCCAACCGGATATATCACCGGCTTTTAATGGGCTGGGTGCCGTGGCCGGAACAACCGATTGACCGAGATCCAGGTTGATCTGTTTCAGCGCCAGGTAGAGATCACTTAATTTGGCTGGTGTTGTAGCGTCATCAACAGCAGCAAACAGAGCGGGCCCCCAGCCCGCCAGCTTGGTACTGATAAAGCCGTCAATAGCGGTCAGTTGTGCTGCCGATGGCTTTGATGCAGCCGGCACATTGAAGAAATCACCTGCTGTATTGATTGTATCGGTGAAATTCATCGCTTTAAAAGCATCGATGCCCGGCGTGGCAAGCGGCAATGCCGGCAATGCGTTTTTCCACGCGGGCAAACAGAATTTTGCGGCTGAGGCGGTCAGTGCGTCCGTCCAGCTTTGGGTATGTGCCGGATCCATTCCCGTCATGGTAAGCCAGGTGGCAAAGCCGCCGCGGATATCCGCCGCCGCGCTGCCTGTCTGAAGAAGCGTATGCACCTGTGCGTTCGTGGCGGGATGATGATAGCTGTTTGTAGCGGCAAAGGCCTGGTACCACTCCGGGCCCGATACCTGGGGTGCGTTGTTCTGACGACCCATGAAAGCCTGCACGGCGCGCATATACGCTGTGTCGGCCCCTAGCCTGCATCCCCTGATATCAATCATAGAGGTACTGGAAAACCGCGCACGAACCTTATTCAGTTTTGTTCTGAAACCCGCCTGCACGGCATCGGCCGCATCGCCGGCGAGGAGCTGGGTATTCAGACTGCCGGCGGGGGCAACAAAGTTGTAGGCGTCTGCAGCCGACAAGCCAAGATCAGCGGCATTACGTTGTGTCAGGTTATCACTCAATTGCTGCAAATCAGCCTGGGTGACGACGTGTGTACCGAATGTTTGCCCTTCAATTGCCTTGCCCCGGATGCCGATCAGGGTGCGGATGGCTTTGAGCATCGCTGCCTTATCGGCTGCCGGAAGGGCGCTGCCGTTCCGGTGAAACAGGTTAATATTGACAAAACTGAAATCACAGCAATACCGGATGTAGCGGCTGAGGTCGCCGCTGGGTACGCCGTTTTGATCCATGCCGAAGGGCGCCAGTAAGGCAGCATTGCCACTGCGGATCATGGAGACCAGTTGCATCAGGTTCCACACATGATAATCACTGCTGAGGCTCAAATCAATTAAGGTCAGCAGGCCCAGTTCATCACTGTCCGCGAATGCATTGAGATGCTCTTTAAAGGTGTGCCGGTCATCCCGCACAGTAGTTTGGCCAAATAAAGGCACAAGCAGGTCCTCCCCATTCGCGTGCGAAACCACCCTTATTCTTTGCAGCGGCGACGCATCGGCAGCAAGCATATCCAGCATATGATCGATGGAATGAATCTCCCGGGGCTGCAAACCACAGTTTGTGTGATAAGTTGTTGCGCCTGCCAGGTAGTCATCGGGCGTCACGCGTGGCTGCACAATAAAGGTTAGCTCCGGTACATGTTCGGGAGCGCCCTGGAAGGTGACCGGTGGTGGCCCGCCTGCGCCACCGCTGCCACCCCCGCCGCCACCCGGCGCCGGCTTTTGTATTTTGGCCGGTGCGGTCACTGCTGGACTTGCCGCTTTTGTCTTTGGTGTGGTGCTGCACATGGACAGATTAATTTCGGTGCAAGGGCCCTTTGTTATAATTAAGGATGATCCAATCGCTCATGCTGCCCGACATTTTGTGGAGCACATTATCAAAACTTACCCCATTGAAGAATTTATCACGCAAGGCTTCCAGCAGGTTGGCACAGAGCAGAATATTGGATTTTGGAAAACGAAGCTTGTTAAACAGGTCAATACGGTTCTCTTCACTCATGGCGGCGATCTGCTGCCGGAGCTGTTCATCCGCGGCCGCATTCTCAGCGCCTGACTCGGGTAATTCGGTAAAGGGAACCGCGGCCGGCGGTAGCAGCATGCTCAACAGTACCATCCTTACGTTGGCAACGCCGAGACCGGGTGCAATGGCCGCTGCAAAATCTGATTCACCGTTGTTGATGGAAGCAGCTACCTGCTCCAATAAGTAACTTCTTTTATCCTGATTGGTTTGCAGCGCGCCATCGACCACTGTGCTGAATAAAAACTGTGGAAATGCATCACCGGATTCCGGTGTTTTTAACGGCACGTTCATGTAATAGGGATTGTGATCATTGACCAGCTCGCGCAGTACTACCGGATTGCCCATGCCGGGCCCGGGTTTGCCGGCGGCATCCAGGATCAATGCCTCCAGTTCGGCATTGAGCGGGCCAACTTGTTGCGCAAGGGAAAGGCTGGCCTGTTCAGTATTGCCGGCATCCAGCAACCTTACTTTTAGGGTAAGAAGGCCTTCTGAGAGAGGTGCATATACGATCTCTCCGAAATCGGTGGTCTCTACATCCGGGGCACCGCCATCAATACTGAAGGACCACTCAAAGGAACTGACGGCAGAGCCCAGTCCCGCATCGGTGACAAACACAATATAGGTGTTCGCGTGGGTAGCGGCTAACGGGGCGGTGATAAAAGAAATGAGACAGCAGCGACCGTCGGGGCTGTCAACTGACTGGCCCAGATCGGACGCTTTTAAGCCTGCAGGCAAACGGCTCTCGGTTTTGCGGATGGCCATCACCGATGATTTTAGAGATTTAGTAGTAATATGATTCAATTGCTGGCCCAGTCAGTCTCCAGGGTTCAATTTGAGGGTCAATTGCCACATTCCAATTGTAAGATCCGCGACACTTATCAGTTGCACTGACCTATTATGATCTCCATAATAGCACCTCCCCCGGTGGAAAAGAAATGAAGGCATCAAATCAGCATGCGAAAAAAAGGCACCTTATTCAACTAAGATACCGGGACACTCAAGTACTTATTTAGTGCTCAATAGGGCGATTAGGGTTTGGCTTTAATAAAATATTGGATATCAATTATTTTCGGGTATTATTTTAATCCATGTGCTAAAATTAACCGGATAAATAATAAATAAATAGTAAAAACACGACAATTTACCGATATCTTAAGGGATCATTTCTGATTGCCGGAATAGCAAAATATGATCGGCGTGATGGTTGCAATTTCTGCCAATCCCCGGATGGTCCCTTTATAACTTTGAACGCGTTTATGGGGCCGGAAGCCTGAAAAATGATGTAAGGCTTTTCTGTTTTGATGATCCTTTAAGATGTTTTACCATAGGGAGTCCTGGGTTAGATTACTTTAGAATTGAGAAGACTCGCTATTTTCGGTTTCTATGAGAATGACAGCTCCGTTTTACCATTTTATTGAAAATAGATATTAAGTCGTTAATACGCGATATATTATGCTTACACATTTTCAATAAAGAATTTCAGGATTTTCAAAGAGAAAGCTACGCTGAACCTTACTGCTTCAAACTATGATAAGGAGACTCATGAAGCCGGTAATGTATATCTTGATGATAAGTTCAAGTTGAGCATATTTATAAGTGCGGTTGTTTATGGGGCAAACGCCAGCGGTAAAAGTAAGCTATTTGAGGCCCTGGTGTTTATGACGCATTTCGTGATTACAAGTTCCAAAGAATCACAGAAGGGAGATGAAATTCAGGCGGAACCCTATAAGTTTAATCAATTGATGAGAAATCAGGGATAGACAGGAAGGTATTGGCAATTAATGGAGGGAAAGGAATGATGGCCGGCTTGCCCAAGTTAACCCTGCGTTGGAGGAATCGTCTACGACTGTATCTAGACTCGTTAAAGATATTAAAATATGCTTATTCTTCGTATGTCTTATTATCTCAAACGGATGTAGACAGGATAGGGTTACTTTCATGAATCCGTGCTTTTTTGATATCACCCTGGATCTTAATCCTGCCTCACCGCATTTGAGTTCGCTATCCTCCATTGAACCACCTGTCCCAGCAAAGCGCTGGTACATGCAAAAATAGGTGTTTGATTTTCTTTAAAATCTTCCTTAGTTTTAGCAAATTTTATCCTGTATGAGGACTTTTGATATTATTGTTTTTCTTGTCTACCTGATCGGGATCACCCTGTTTGGCAGTTCTTTTTTAAAGAAGAACAAGTCATCATCTGCTTTTACGCTGGGAAACAGCAATATTCCAGGCTGGGTGATCGCCATGTCCATCTTTGCCACCTACGTCAGCAGTATTAGTTTTCTTGCACTGCCTGGAAATGCGTACCTGACCAACTGGAACGCTTTTGTTTTCAGCTTGTCCATACCGATCGCTTTGTGGATGGCGGTAAAGTATTTTGTCCCATTATACCGGAAAATCAACAGCCCTTCCGCTTACACCTTTCTTGAGAACCGCTTTGGTCCATGGGCACGGGTATACGCTTCTGCCTGCTACCTGCTGACGCAGGTCATGCGTGTGGGGACCATTCTTTATCTGCTGGCACTAGCGCTCCATGCCATCGTCGGATGGGATATCATTACCATCATTATCATTACGGGATTCATGGTAACCATATATTCATTATTAGGCGGGTTTCAGGCTGTTGTATGGACCGATGCGATCCAGGGCATCATTCTCATCGCCGGGGCACTTGTTTGTGCGGTATACCTTTTATTTAATATGCCGGAAGGTCCCGGACAGCTGTTTACCATCGCGGCCGCCCACCACAAATTCAGTCTGGGTAGTTTTGGCAGCAGTCTTTCCGAGCCCACGTTTTGGGTTGTGCTGATTTACGGGATTTTCATCAATCTGCAGAATTATGGCATCGACCAGAATTATGTGCAACGCTACATGGCTTCCAGAACGGAGCGGGAAGCTAAAAGATCAGCTTTTTGGGGCGGGATGATCTATGTGCCTGTGTCCGCATTATTTATATTTATAGGCACGGCGCTTTTTTCCTTTTATCATTCCGGTGCGGCGGCCTTGCCTGCGGGATTGCAGCAGTTGGACATGAGCGACCGGATATTCCCGTACTTTATCGTTACGCAATTGCCCGCCGGTGTAACAGGACTTTTGATCGCCTCGGTATTTGCCGCGGGGATGAGCACTATTTCAACAAGTTTCAACAGTTCCGCCACCGTCTTCCTTACGGATTATTACAAAAGGTATAGCAAAGCGCCGGTTACGGAAAAAAAAGCCATGCGGATACTATATTTATCCTCTCTGGTCATCAGTATTGTCGGGATGCTCGTTGCGATCGCGATGATCAATGTCAAAAGCGCCTTGGATACCTGGTGGAAACTGGCTTCCATATTCAGCGGCGGCATGCTGGGACTGTTTTTGCTGGCGGCTTTTTCCAGGATTACCCGTTCTGCAGGTGCGCTGATGGGAATTGTTGCCGGCGTCCTGGTCATCCTATGGCTCAGCATTTCACCACTCATCTGGGGGGATCATACGCCTGCAGCCCATTTCCATAGTTTCCTGACCATTGTTTTTGGAACCGTTACGATCTTTTTTATAGGGTTCTTTGCGTCGGTACTATTCCAAACGAAGCAGGAAGCTAACAATACAGATGTATGAAGCCCATTTTTGTAAGGCGGCATACCCTTATATCCGGGTGCTTTTGTTGGGGAGTGGACAATATCTTCTTGTTGAGATCTTCCCGGATAAGGGGTATGTTATTATCTCCTATGGCTTTCGGTTCCGATATCATTTGACAAACTACGGAGGATATTTTTTTCTCCCCTTATTTATGTGTCATTTTTCCTCATCTATCTGCCTGGATAAGCGTATCTTCCTCCTTCATTTTTACCTTGGGCCGTTAGGTTAGCCTTACTTGGGGTACCTTTATCTCCTGGGCTATCGCCAGGAAACTTGGTAATGCAAAGCCGTTCAGGGTGTTTTTCTCTATCCCGCTGGCGGCCATGGATGCCAATCCCAAACTGGTACAGACGACGGGTATTGATATTGTCTAAAATAATAAATGAACTATGATCCAAATGGTTGATCAATCCAGATTCTTGAAAAAAACACGCTTGTTTTCTTTAGCCATGGGAATGACTGTATTCCTGTTGAGTTGTCAGCATCAAAAGCAGCAAGAAAAAGACAGCCGGCCCAATGTCGTCATCATTCTTGCCGATGACATGGGCTTTTCCGATCCGGGATGTTTTGGCGGGGAGATTCATACGCCCAATATTGACTGGCTTGCCAAGAACGGGCTCCGGTTCACAAACTTTTACAACACTTCCCGCTGCTGCCCCACACGGGCCTCCCTGCTGACAGGATTGTATAACCAACAGGCCGGTATCGGTCAGATGACGATCGACCGGCATGAGCCCGGTTACCGGGGTTTTCTTACGGAAAATACGGTTACACTGGCAGAAGTGTTGAAGTCAGCGGGTTATCATACCGCCATGTCAGGCAAATGGCATGTGTCCAATACTATTGTTCAGCCGACCAAGCAGGCGCAACTGGACTGGCTGAACCACCAGGCGTATCATCCCACTTTTTCGCCGGTCAGCCAATATCCCGTTAGCCGCGGCTTTGAAAAGTTTTATGGTACCATATGGGGCGTCGTGGATTATTTCGATCCCTTTAGCCTGGTGGATGGGACTACGCCTGTAAAGACGGTGCCGAAAGATTATTATCACACGGACGCCATCAATGATACGGCGGCGGCATATATCAGGAAGATGAGCAAAGAGAATAAGCCCTTTTTCCTGTATATGGCGGAGAATGCGCCTCACTGGCCGCTGATGGCGAAGCCGGAGGATATCGCGAAATACAAAGACACCTATAAGGTAGGGTGGGAAGCGATCCGGGAAGCCCGTTATAAAAGAATGGTGCAGATGGGCCTGATAGATTCCATGAAGGCACCGCTTTCTCCCCGCTGGCACCCAAAGTTGAGATGGAAGGATGATCCTGACAGTGTGTGGGACGCCCGTGCGATGGCGGTGCATGCGGCCATGGTTGATAGAATGGATCAGGGCATCGGGAGGATCATCAAGGCGCTGAAAGAAACCGGTGAGATTGATAACACACTTATCTTATTTTTAAGTGATAACGGCGCAAGCTCTGAAATATGTGCCAATTACGGACCGGGTTTTGACCGCCCGGGCGAGACCAGGGATGGCCGGAAAATTACCTATGCAGTAGATAAAAAAGCGATGCCAGGCCCTGAAACAACTTATTCCTCCATAGGCCCCCGCTGGGCCAATGTGGCCAACACACCCTACCGTTTCTGGAAGGCCGAATCTTACGAAGGGGGGATCCATACGCCGATGATCGCTTTCTGGCCTGATGGCATCAAGGTAAAAAAAGGAAGCTTTACCGGCCAGGTGGGTCATGTGATGGATTTTATGGCCACTGTTGTGGATCTGGCACATGCCACCTATCCCAAAGAATATCATGGGCATCAAATAACCCCTATGCAGGGGATCAGCCTGGTGCCGATATTTACGGGAGAGAAGCGAGAAGGACACAAAGCATTGTTTAACGAACACAATGGGGGGCGTTATGTACGCTATGAAGGTTGGAAACTGGTTTCCCGTGACCGCGATACCACCTGGCATCTGTACCACATTAATGATGATGAAACGGAGCTCAATGATTCGTCAGCCCAATATCCCGATAAAGTGCATGTGATGGATAGCATGTGGCGTAAGTGGGCCTATCGGGTGCAGGTGTTCCCTAAGCCGCATTGATCTGGCACCATTGGATATTATCCATGGAGGCATAAGGTCCCTGTTTTGATACTGAAAGAACGGATGGCGGCGCAGCGTTAACTGGTCAAGGATTTTCGTGCAGATTCATTCAGCCCGATTCAGGTCGCCGGGGGGGAAGGGAAATTTTTATTCCTCCATCACCGATCGCTTAAGTCGGTATACTTTTCATCATGTCTACTCAATAAATCCTGGATGGAGGCAATGAAAAGGGGGTTATAGCTATGCGGTTTCCAGAAGGAAATTCCCGTCAACCCCTAATTCCTTATGCATGGCTTTCAGAAACTTTACATCGGGAGAACGTTTTGCATTGAGGATTAAAGAGAGTTTTGTTTTGCTGATCCCAAACATCTTTGCCAGTTGGTTTTGAGTCAAATTCATTTCGATGATCTTTTCTTGTATTATCGAATGAATGGTAATGGGCAACGGCATTATTTTCAAGATATTATCCTCGTAGGCCTCAATTGCTTTTGCCAGCTTTTTTAATTTGACTTGCTTCGGCATCAGTAATATTTTCTTCACCCTTATTCATGAGATGATATACTGTATGTAAAGCCTTCTTGTAATCCGCATTGCTTGTTATTTTCATGAATTATTTTTTATAGTTTACGTTATCAGCACCTGTTTGTTTATTCAACTTATCGTATTCCGTATGCGTACCAAACCATAATATAAATATTGCTCTTATTTTAAATAGAATTAATACGATTAATCTAAAGTCGTTTCCTTTGATATTAAAACAATACCTGTCATTGCCTACTGCATCCACACTACCAAATGCATTTTTAATTTCATTGAAGTTTTTCCATTCTGCTTTTTTTGCAATAATATACCAATTATTTAATGGTTCTTTCGCGGCCGCATGAACTTCAGTAAAACCAGCAGGGGTTGTTTTAGCGATAATAACCATTTGGCAAATGGTAATAAAAATTTAACGGATATAAGTATGATCGTTACCGGTTTTATCATTGCCTCTCAAACGTTAGCCATACGATGTCAACATCCTACCTGTTTTTGAGATAAGGCAGGTTAAGTTTTTATACCCAGGTCCAAAAATCTGCCCCTTAAGTGTGAAGAAAAGGCATGATAAGGATTCATGTGCAACAAGTTGTTCATATGATGAAAATGGGCATCGTATTTTAATTTCAGAAGCATATTTTAGTTTTTCAGGAGAATTTAAAATCAGAAGCTTCTTAGGGCATTTGAGTCTTTTATAACCAAAGGTAATGTGGGATAACCTTTTATCATTTGCTGCTTGTCAAAAATTGACTGTATTTTGCGCCGGACAAAAGGAATTAAATATGGAGGGTTTTAAAGGAGATAAGCAGCAGACCAAATTACTCAATGTCATTCAGCAACTGTTGCTGGCGCTTGGAGTGACGGCCGTGATATCCATTGCGGGCATTTTGATACTGTACCAAGGGTCCGCTGACAAAAGTAGTCAACCGGATATTGATCATAGCCCACTATCTGAAACGGATGTTAAACCCATATACGGACGTGCCCGGGATTATTTTGACCCGGCCAATTTTGATACCGCCGGTATCACTAATCCTATCGAGAAGTCCTTTATTCAATATGGGGAAAGACTGATTAATAAGACGGACCGGTATCTTGGCCCTGAGGCGAAAGATCCGTCACTTCGCTTCGCCGGCAATAACCTGAATTGCAGCAATTGCCATCTGGATGGGGGCAAGCGTCCTTTCGCGGCGCCTTTCATAGGCGTTTGGGGTACCTATCCCAATTTTAGAGGGCGCGACAATAACTTTGGTACATTGGAAGACCGTATTAACGGATGCATGCAACGCAGTTTGAACGGCAAGCCGCTTCCCGTGGATGGCAGGGAAATGAAAGCGATGCTGGCGTACATTAAGTTTCTAAATAAAAAGGTGCCTATCGGAGTAAAAATTAAAGGACAGGGATATGCCGCGATCAAAGTGCCAAACAGGGCCGCCAATCTCCAACACGGCAGTAAAGTTTTTGCCCAATACTGCAGCAGCTGTCATGGAAAAGACGGACAGGGAAAACGCAGGGGGCACCCCGGTGAAGACAAAGGGTATTTGTACCCACCGCTATGGGGACACGACTCGTTCAATGACGGTGCAGGTATGCATCGGCTGCTTACCGCCGCAAAATTCATCAAAGCAAATATGCCTTATGGCGTTCCGGTGGGGAAACCCCTGTTGAGCGATGAGCAAGCGTACGATGTTGCGGCCTACATCAATTCTTTTCCGAGGCCGGAAAAAGCGGATAAGCATAAGGACTACCCAAATCTGAAGCTAAAGCCCCAGGACTGTCCCTATCCCCCTTATGCAGACACGATGTCATTGGAACGTCACCGGATAGGGCCTTATGTCTTTAATCAATCATAAATTTTGTTGATCGTTATACATTTCTTTTTAACGTTTAAAATTCAAATATGAAACAAGTAAAAAACAGAACAGCACTCGTAATAGGGCACACCCTGGGGATGCTTATCGTATTATTATTCCTGGGGAATCATTTTGCCATAGCACAAACAACCCCGGGGGCACAGGCAGCTGTTCAATCTGCGGCATCTTTCACCGGCGCTAAAGCGACGAAAAGACACTATGATGCAGTTTACCAGTTGAACACTGATGATCCAAAGATTATCGGGGCCACCTTGCGTAATATTAGCAATGCGCTGGGAGATCCCCGTCTGAAAGGAAAGCTGACCGTTGAATTGGTAGCTTTTTCAGGTGGATGGGAAGTATTTAATAAAGATAACCAATACGGTGAGAAATTACTGGAGCTAAAAAGGAAAGGAGTCATTCTGTCCCAGTGTCATAACACTTTGGTGGAACGGCATATTCAAACTTCGCAACTTTTACCTTATGTTTCCATTGTCCCTTCAGGAAATGGCGAGCTTATCATCCGCCAGGCTCAGGGCTGGTCTATTGTAAAACCCTGATGCGGGCGTATTTATTTAAAAGTGATATCATTCAATAAAAGATAGGGTGACCCATGAAAATAACACATTATTCCTTTGCAAGGCTTTTCCTTTGGCTGATCCTTTTAGTGGGCTGTAGCCCCGTGGTACAAGCCCAGGACCATAGGTTCGATCCGCCCTGGAATACACCACCCAAAGGCGGTGTCAATTTCACGGTGGCAGGTATTGATAATGTTCCCGACCTGTATGGTGATATCAATAACCCGCAATTGGTTATCTTTTTCGCGGGAAACCAATACATGGTCATTGATGAGCTCTTACAGACCTTCAAAAAAGCTTATCCGCAATATGAACGCATATTTGCTGAAACTCTGCCGCCCGGAATCCTGATGCAACAGATCAAAGCGGGCAGTCTGGTGATGGGTAATATGCGTATTTCGCTACAGCCGGATATTTACACTGCGGGGAAACCCCGTTTTATAAAAAATTTGGAAGATTATTCCAGAACAGTGGCTTATATGCGAAACCATCTTGCTATTATGGTTAGACAGGGCAATCCGCTCGGGATAAAATCATTGCAGGATTTAGGAAGAAAGGATGTCAGGGTGAGTATGCCCAATCCCGCGTGGGAAGGCATCGGCAAGAAAATTGAACAGGCTTATGTAAAAGCCGGCGGAGAAGCATTGGAGAAACAGATTATGGGAACCAAAGTGAAAAACGGAAGTACCATACTGACCAGGATCCATCATCGGCAGACACCGCTCAATATCCTGAATGGCCAGTCAGATGCAGGCCCTGTCTGGATATCAGAAGTGCTGTATCACCAAAATATTCACCATCCGGTAGAACTGGTAAAGATTCCTGATAGTCAAAATGTATATGTAACTTATATGGCCGGTGCTTTAAAAACTGCACCTCATCCCAAGGCTGCTGAGGATTTCCTCACATTTTTATCGGGTCCCGTGGCACGTTCCATTTATAAAAAATATGGATTTCAAAATCCGTGAACAGCATGCTCTCGCACTTAGAACTATAAACGGATGGTATTGGATGATATTGAGGTGA
>DASULB010000106.1:0-3858 GCA_036278455.1 Chitinophagaceae bacterium
GGAGCCTGATTAACTGCGTTCCCAATGTATCGGGAGCGCTGGGCCTCTTTGACAAGGAGGTGGCTATCAAGGCGGGAGGATATGACAGCCGGTCCTTCGCAGAGGACATGGACATCGTGATCCGGATGAGCAAATACATGCTTGACAATAAGCTCAAATATGCCGTCCGCTATATTCCCACCTCCCAGTGCTGGACGGAAGGCCCGTCCACCCTGAAAATACTGAACAGGCAGCGTACCCGGTGGGGACGCGGGCTTTTCGAGGTGATGGTCAACCACCGGAAAATGATCTTCAACCCCCGTTACAAAAGGGAAGGCCTTATCATCCTTCCCTACAACCTGTTCTTCGAATTCCTGGCTCCTGCTATAGAGGTGTGTGGCATCTTGTTTTTAATCTACCTTATCCTTACCGCCCGGGTGAACTGGCCTGGTGTGATTATTTTGTTGGCCTTCGTGTACCTGTATTCGGTGATGATCACGACCCTGTCGCTTTGCTGGAATCAGCTGGCGCAACGGCATTACAAAACCTGGCGGGAAGTGATCGGTCTGGCTCTGATGGCCTTCCTGGAGCCCTTCCTTTACCACCCGCTTATCGTGTTTTTTGCGCTCAGGGGTTATTTCGCCCATCTCAGCGGAAAAACGAACTCTTGGGGCAACATGCAAAGAAAAGGCTTCAGTCCGCAAAAGAAGGCGCAGGCAGCGCCGAGGACAAAACTATCCACCACCAATGTGCACTAGACCATGAAATGGATCGTAATCTGTTTGCTGTATGGCCTTATGATGGGGGTGCCCTTAGCGGCACCCGCGCAGCTCAACTTGTTCGCCAGGGGGCCGGATGCGGACCAGTTGTACCGGGATGCGATCACACAGGTGAAACTGGGTCATTATGATAAAGCGCTCGCCCCGGCCAGAAAGGCACTTGAGCTGGAACCGCAGAATACCGATTATATGCTCCTTGTGGGACAGGTGTACCTGCTGAAACAGGACTTTCAGCCCGCTGCCCGGTATATGCAGGAGGTGATTCAAAAGGATCCACGGTATAAAGATCCCTATCTGCTGATGGCCAATATTCAGATCGGCCTGAAACAGTACGACAAAGCCGCACGCTTCCTGGATCAGGGACTTCATTACCTTCCCGGCGACCGGGACCTAGCGGTCAAAAAGCTGGGTGTGCTTGATATCGCGGATCGTTTTTACCTGGGGAACAAGCTTGCTGATTCCCTCGTACGGAACCTCCCGCATGATTCAGCGGTGAACAAGGCATTTACGGGGCACTACATGAGGGCAGGGTATTTTTATGCGAAATCCGGCAGAACCGACCCTGCCCTCGAAAGCTTCCGCAGGGTGCTTGCGGTACTTCCGGCGAATGCGGAAGCCAGGGATGCGATCCGGAACCTCTATATGAAGAGCGGGAATTATCACAATGCCCTGGACGAAGTGAATGCCCAGCTGATGGCAGAGCCCGACAATTACGGCCTGTTGATGAAAAAGCTGGGCCTCCTGCAGCAGTTGCACCAGTATGCGGATGCGCTTGAGGTGCTGCATGCGCTCAGTCGCAAATATCCCGGCGATGCCAAAGTGAAGGACTTGCAGGTTTCCCTGCGCATGGAGGCGGCACGCTATTACAGCTCACAGGACCCCGAAACCCTATACAAGGAAGTATGGGACAAGGATCCGGGAAACAGGGCGGCGTTGAACAAGTTGATCGGGATGGCGATGTCGCGGGAGACCTGGGATAATGCGCTCAACTGGATTGCCGCAGGCCTCAAAAAGCTCCCTGGCGATCAAAAATTGCTGGGCCTGAAAATGGATATATTGGAAAAACAGGGCCGGTACGGCGCCGCGGCTTCCATTGCCGGCGTTCTGTATCATGCGCATCCTGCCACGCCGGGCATCAGGGAACGCTATGTGTGGCTTAGCGAAAAAAGCGGGCAGGAATATATGGCCCAGGAACAATACGCCCTGGCACAGCAGGCGTTCGGCCGGGTACTGGCGCTTGTGCCTTCCGATTCCATCGGCCTGTGGCATATGTCCATGGTGCTTCTGCTTCAGAAGGATTCGACCGGGGCGCTGAATGTCTTAAATAAGCTGGTCTCCTTTTACCCCGGGGACAGCCGTTTTATTTTTCACCGGGCGGGCCTCCTTGCTGAAATGGGCAGGTTTGAAGAAGCCCTTGACATCATGAGGACCCTCGCCGCCAAACATCCGGATGATAAAAAATACGGCGCGGCCGTGATCTACACGGGGCTGAGGGCCGGGCGGAGCGCCCTGCGTGCCGACGAATTGGATGATGCGGCAGCGCGTTTCCTCGGTGTGCTGAAAACCCAGCCGGATAACGCCGAGGCCCTGAATGCCATGGTGAACCTTTATTACAGGACTGAACGCATGGACAGTGCGCTGGTATATCTGGACACGGCGCTTGGCTATAGGCCCGGGGACAGAGGTCTGCTCCTGAAAAAGACCGGATTGCTTGCCGCCCTGAAGCGTTTTGGGGAGGCAGACAGCATAGCCTATACCCTCATGAGGCGCTATCCTTTCACTTCCAGGTACAGGGATGCATATCTGGATTTGATCAGGAGCAGCGGCCGGTATTACATGCAAAAGGGCAGGGCTGACAGCGCCATGAGAAATTTTAACCAGGTGCTGGCGGTCAGCCCGCGGGACTCATTCTCCCTCCTCTATGCCGTGAACATCCTCAGCACCAGCAAATCCTATGACAGCGCGCTGGCCTATACGGCAGAGGCGCTGAAGTATTATCCCGGCAATCCCGTTTTCCTGAAAAAGCGGGCATCCTTGTTCGAGGACGCCAAACAATACCAGGAGGCCATGAAGGTGGCGGATACCCTTGCCCGCTTGTATCCCCGCACATCCAATCAGGATTACGCCGATTATCTTCATGCAAAGGCGTGTAAAAACGAGTTCGGCCTTTTCTTCCTGAATTCCAGCTACGACTACAACAACAACCCATATAAGATCGCCACTGTCGAATACCGGCACTTCATTCCCAGGGGCTCTTATGCCTTTTACCTCGATTATGCGGCAAGGCAGGAAGGCACGGGGCTGCAGGGAGAGGCAGAGGTTTATTACAAGCACAATAGCAAAATGTATTCTTATGGCCTGGTGACTTATTCGGACGGGAAGATCTTTCCCCACTGGAGGCTGGCTTATTCCCTTTTCAAATCCTTTCCGCTCGGTATTGAAGGCGAGGTGGGTGTGCGATACCTGAACACCGACAGCACCCATAGCTTTTCCGGGGTGGCTTCCATGTCCAAGACCTGGAGCGATTTCTGGATGAACCTGCGGGCCTACTTCATCCGTGAGCCGGATCATTTCTATACCTCCTTTAATTATACCCTCCGCTACTATACCAATCCCCACAGGGATTATCTGTCCGTCGTGGCGGCGCTGGGCACCTCGCCGGACGACAAGAGCAGGCTGATCGAATTTCCGAAACTGGCGGGTCTGCTGACACGGAGCGTGGGCGTAGGGTACCAGAAGAATTTTCATTACCTGACCACGATAGCTTTGTTTGGCACCTGGATAAATCATAAGATATCGAATACCACGTTTCACAACCAGTATGACCTCTATATAAGCCTGCAACGGCTCTTTTAGGCTCCACGATGATAGCCTCGCTTGCTATTCACGATGCTATTCGGGACTGCAGATCCGGCAGCGAAAGTAAACAGCAGCAGGAAGGGGAAGGATGCCGGTTTCAAAAGTAAAATCAGCGGTATGGCGAAGGTTCCTGGGCGCGGGGCGGGGCTGGCTGCGATAGGGAATAAAAGGCTGTGCCTCCCGCTTGTCCGCCGTCTTTATATTCACTGTTAAACTATTTTCGAGACGGAATCACCCGCAC
>DASULB010000107.1:0-13135 GCA_036278455.1 Chitinophagaceae bacterium
TTCATGCGGTGCCCGGGGACAGCACGCGTTTACCCGCCTATACAGCGTCTACGGGAAATATTTCGGGTAGCTGGGCCGTCACCTTTCCGGGTAAGAAAAAGGATACTTTTAGGGCGATTGGATTATTCCGGCAAACAGGGAGTCTGGTGACAGGAACTTTTATGACACCTTCCGGAGATTATCGTTATCTGCAGGGAGTTGTGAGCGGGGATACGCTGAGAATATCGGGTTTCGACGGGTGTCACGCGCTTTTGTTTACCGCCATGATTGACAGTACGAGTAAGTTGTCAGACGGTAAATTATATTCGATCAATAGCAAGGTGATGCCATGGTACGCCGAGAAGAAGGCTTTTGATTCTCTCCCTGCCGCTTACGCTGTTGATAATATAAAGCCTGGAACGGTGAAGCTCGGCTTCAAACTGAAGGATATGCGGACTTCCAGGGAAGTGTCCTTAAGTGATAGTGCATACAAAGGCAAGGTCGTGATTATTCAGATACTGGGGTCGTGGTGTCCGAATTGCATGGATGAGACACCGTTTCTGAGTCAATACTATAATGAAAATCATGGGAGAGGCGTTGAACTGATCGGAATAGATTTTGAAAGAACAGCGGATCTTCAAAGATCAAAACAAGTAATGCATTCCTTTTTCAATCATTTTAATATTGACTATCCTGTATTATTTTCCGGTGTGGCGGCATCTGATGCGAACCTTACGAAGGAGGTATTCCCTAATTTACCGGTAAAAATACATATCTTTCCTACCCTTATATTTATTGATCCACAAGGGTATGTCCGTAAAATACATAGTGGCCTGAATGGTCCTGCTACAGGTAAATATTATACTGAATTCAAGGATGAATTTAAAGCCATTGTCAATAGCTTGCTGGCGGAAAAATAGGCCTTCTCGGGAAGCTCATTAAACAAGGAAGATAACCAAGAAGGGGAAATTCATTATCGACCGCAGGGACGGTCCCCTTATCCCGGATGAGTAATGATGCCACCCGGTTAAGCTTCAATGGGGTTATTTGGCATTTAACCGGATAAACAAGCGCTCGCGCGCTGTTTTTACCGCGGGACCATGCTAAAAATTATTCAGATTCGCTAAAATCGGGGTAATGTCAACACGCGTTGAATACTTTATATTGAATACTTGAACGCCTGGTTCGATCTTCTTATATGTTGGATAAAGAACAAAAGACCCTCAGGTTCAAAAGTACGCTTTGAATACTTCTGGCCTTATCCCCGGCGGCAGTCACTCTGATTAGCCGCTTGTTGTAGTGCAAAGATGGATGAAGAAGAATGCTGTCTTAATCATAGAAGCAGACAATGACGATTACCCCAAGCAAAGGTCAAACGCATTATTGGTGACAGTACCGCCATGGGCATTCTCTTTACTAATGCTCTATAAGAGACGGCGCCAGCCGTCGAAGGCAGGAGGGTGCCGGTAAATCTTAACAAACCAATTGATACAGTTGTGCAGGAGTATTTTTAAATTTGTCTGCATTGTTGAGTAACGGGCCGCCTGATCACATTAATGGATTCGGGACTGTCAAAGATATATTGTGCCGGGCTTCCTTATTTTTTTATTTTGTGTTGAATTACAAAGAATCCGCTGCAAAAGACAGGCCGCAGATCCGTGTAGACACGGATGATATTGAACAATTGTATTAAGATATTTCTGGAAAGAAATTTTTAAAAAAAACTAATAAAGATTTATTATGAAGGCGCTATTGTTCGGACCATCTGGGTCAGGTAAAACCTATATATCACGTGCTCTTCGCTGCCAGGGTATTAACGCGTTTGACGACGGAGATATAAAAGGGTTATCGTCCTGGTATGATAAGCACGGCCAGAAGATTGCTGGCCCTCAAACCGCAGGCGAAGCGTTAGACAATCAATATTCTTTTCTTTGGAGCAAACGGTTTCTCGCGAAATTTCTGCAGCCATTTAAGGAAGTATATATATTTGGCGGTTCAGGAAATATCTTTGACATGCTTGATCTTTTTGATCAGGTTTATTTTTTAAAAATAAATCCATTGGTGCAAAAACAACGGATACTAAAAGCTTCTGACAGAAACAGGCAGATGGATATCAACGAAGAAGGAGTTATGATATGGGGAGAATGGCTGGAGCAGGAGGCACGAAAACGCCATATTCCTTTTATAGATGCCGAACTGGACCCGGCCCAGATTTATTCCGTCATCAGCCAGCGATAGACTTTAATATGAATACAGAGACCCGAAGCCTAAGAGCATTTGGGGCAGCTACCTTAGGAGTCGCTCATCAGTTGCATGATGGCGAACACAAGCTTTTGAAAGGTGATATTATTCTGCAATTATTGGGCAATGAAACGTGCAACCATATTTAAACAATAAATCACGTTTCTGGCCTCCTTATTCAATTGGGATGCCTGCAAATATTGTATTAGGCAGCCGTTACGCGGAAGACTGCTTATATAACGCTTACCAAAATGGAATCAGGCAATATTTGTTGCTAGGTGCCGGGCTGGATACTTGTGAACGCTGGGGAGCTATGGACTTTTCATTTCACTTCTCGAACTAAAGACACCATTGGGAAATTGCTGGTTCAGATTTTTTTTAAGTAGAGGAAGCAACAGCGCATCTATATTTTGACGAGGTGAAAAAACAATCTTACTTTACCACCGGCTTTCAAGCTAATTCAGTATCTAAAGGGTAAAAGTTAATATAATAGCGATGAAGGGAGTTCGCGGGTTACCATCTTTGGGCTAGGTTTTTTTTGCTAGGTCGGGCAATGTGATGGAGGAAGTTATCAAGCAATATGGTGAGAATCAAATCAAGGATTAAAAGGTAAGGGTTTTACGGTGGCGGACGGTCTTTAGCGGGGATCAAACCTTTCGCCTTTTAGGCGAAGATCAGTTTAGTTAATAATCCTTCCCTTGCTGCTGGCTAACTTTTCATGCCATTTTTGGCGCTCTTCCGGTGTTAGCCTCACCCAGTCTGTTGCTTCTCCCACAATTTTTAGGGGTGCCTGGCTTCGGTAAGAACGAGATGGATTGCCTGGAAATTTCTTGTCTGTAACGTTCGGGTCGTTTTCAAAGTGCCCTGTAGGTTCGACGATATAAACGTGTTCACGACCGTTACCTTTAGCCAAAGCTGCTGCCAGTGCCGCACCATTCACCAGTGCGGTAAAATAAATATGGTTCATGACGACTCCGGTCTTGTAATTTGACCTGCCCCCTGCTGTTAGCAAATCGCCGACCTTCAAATCTGCTTTGGTTCCGTGATAAAAGGGTCCTTTATCAGACAGGTTGTCTTTGAACGAAGTTGCTAACTGCTGATTCTTTTTTGCATTGTCCAGGTTGCCGAGGCCCTCATAACATTTGGCAATGTTTGAATACAGCGACGATAACGCTCCGTTGACGGAGTCGTTATGGATGTTTAAGGCAAGTTGTAAAGTTGTTTCGAGCCACTTTAATTTGTCGGCAATACTTTTTTGGTGTCGGGCAACGTAAAACGCAGCGGTAAATTTTTCAAAGTCGTTGGTCGCTTCGTCCCAGGCTTGAAGAAAGAGCCGGCTTGCTTCTTTAGGATTGTCTTTTTCCTCCATGTCCATACCCTGGATACAAAGTTTAACAACATGGTTATGGGGGCTGAATTCCATATGGCAGTATTTTTTCTGGTTTTATTGTGATTTGATCAGTGCAGGGCCTTAAACGGCTGAGTGTTCCATGATGACCGTTGACGGTTGGAACTCACCTGTTCTCCAGGGAATTGAGCGTGCGCATCCCGATGAGTTCATCTGCCCGGCCGCCCAGGGGGCGGTAATAAACTAAAATGATGTAATTGTTTTCTGCTTCCCACCAATTACCTTCCGTATTATTCATATGGAGCTTGTGACCACCCATGGGGATGACACCATACATGTAATTATAATAACCTTGTTTTAGGAAGAGGGTACATTCATAGGCGCCATCGGCGCCATTATAGGTCATGCGGTTGGAGGCGTTGCATTCGTAATTGGTTAATTCCCCGAATACGTAGACATCGCTGCCTGCGAAAGGGGTAGGGGATTTAAAGGTAAAATGGACGCTCGCGTAATCTCCTTCAAAATCAGGGTTATACCCCTGCTCCAGGATCGCGGAATAATAATGCCCGTCGAGATCCCTGCGGTACAGGTACCGCTCGTGTGAGCGGTTATAATCGGGCAGTAAGATGACCGATGTCCGGCTTTTCCCGTAATCAATGCGCGCCACCCTTTCGGTCTGCAGGCGGAAGCTGCGCAAATCGGCCCAGCGCCATTCCTTTCCGGCGGGGAATATGCAATCATTTTCCGTATTATATTCCAACTCATCGCCCTTGATAAAGGTAGGTTTGAGGTTGTCAATGGCATTGTCCCAACGACCGTTTTGCAGGATGAAGACCTTGACTTGTGAAAGGGCGTTGTTCACATTAATCCCCTGGAGACTTACCGAAAAGTTTACCTTCTGATGCGTTTGAAACGTTTTGGGGTTTACGGGTTGCTGGATGACGCCCTTGATAATCGCTTTGTTCTCCAAGACAAGCAATCGCCGGGTAAAGGCCAGTTGGGAGGTATCGCTGTTCAGATATACTTTTAAAAGATAATCGCCCGAACGGGTGGGCATACAGTTGTTGTTGGGGATGGTCACCGAATAATGGGTATAATGTTGCAGGGGGATCGTGGAGTAATGATAATCCTCGACCCTGTTCTCTATAAAGCCCCTCAGATAATCGAAGGGGTTCATGTTGGCGGGCTTCCAGTCAGCATTACAAAGGACGAGCGTATAATAGTAATTCTTGACGTCGGCGTCGAGGTCATCGAAGCTGAGGGAGGCCTGGTCGCTTCCGCCAAGGGCAATGACGGGAATGGCAAGGGCATTACCGGCCGCTGAAAATTTGACGGTTTTAATGTTATCCATGTAAACGTGATCCGGCGTGACGGCGTTCACCTGGGCGCGGCCGGTGATGCCCGCCAGGCAGCATAAAACCAGAACAATGGATTTTCGTATGATCATCACGTCAAAAAAAGCAATGAATTTATGACAATTTCCTTTACAAAAGGCTAATAACCTCAAAACCACTTCCCCGTCTGGCTAAAAACCCGTAGGTTTGATTCCGGAACAAATCACAGCGTAAAGCGCCTTTCATTTTGAAACTGCCTTTTTTTATTGCCGGAAGAATAGCCTTTAACCGGGAACGCACTTTTTCCCGTTTTATTATTCGCATTGCGATTACGGCAACTGCGCTCAGTGTGGCTGTTATGATCCTCACCACCGCTCTGGTGAATGGCTTTCAGCGAACGGTCAGCAGCAAAGTTTTTGGCTTTTGGGGACACATCCACATTACCCGTTACCAGCCTTATGCCGGACTGCTGACAGAAGAACTCCCTTTTGAAGGGGGCGATTCGTTGAAACGGGCAATCCGGGAGGCCCCGGGGATCCGTTCGGTGGATGCATACGCTACCAAATCCGCCATCCTGAAGGCCACCGATGAGATCGAGGGCGTGGTCTTCAAGGGCGTCGGGAAAGACTATCACTGGAAACACCTGCTGCCGTACATGCGGGAAGGCAGCGTGATCTCCTACCCCGACAGCGGCTATTCCCACCAGGTGATCTTATCGGATTACCTGGCCAGGGCGCTGAAGCTGAAACTACACGATCCGGTCATTATATACTTTATTCAAAAAGGAGAAGAGGCCCCCCGGGCCAGAAAACTGGTGGTTTCCGGCATTTACAAGACCAGTATCGAAGATTATGATAAGACTTACATCATCGGTGACCTCAACCTGCTCAGGCGGCTGAACAACTGGACGCCCCGGGAGGTCGGCGGCTATGAGGTGATGGTTGACAATTACAAGGAAATGGACAGCGTGGCCGACGCGCTCTATGCCCATGTGCTTCCCCAGAACCTGACGGCCAGCACGATACACCAGATCTATCCGAACATCTTCGACTGGCTGAACCTGCAGAATATGAACGAGCTCATCATCATCATCATCATGGCGGTGGTGGCTTTTATAAATATGGTGACAGCCATGCTGATCCTGATCCTGGAAAGGACCAACATGGTAGGCATCCTCAAATCACTCGGCATGCGCAACTGGTCGCTGCAGAAGGTATTTATCTATCAGGCGGGTTATATCGTCGTGACCGGTTTACTGATCGGCAATGTAATCGGGCTTTGCCTGGGATGGATCCAGAAAGCGACGGGTTTTCTCAAACTAAACGAGGCCACCTATTATATGCCTGTGGTACCCATTGATTTTAAATGGTGGCAGATCGTTTGTATTGACCTGGGGACCTTACTGGTCTGTTTATTGGTCCTGATCATTCCTTCACTGATCATCAGGCGTATCTCCCCTGTGAAGGCGGTGCAATTCAGGTAGGCCGGCAAACCGACCGGCGGAAAGAGCATAAAAAGCGGACAAAAAGAAAAAAAGCCTGTGCGGGTGACCTCCGCTCAAACCAAAAGCAGCCTGCCGCAGATAATGCCCGTGGCGACGGCTGCATTCAGGGATTCCGCCCTGCCCAGACGCGGGATGGTGATCTGGTGGGTCGCCAACCGCAACATTTTTTCGCTGAGTCCCTTTGATTCATTACCGATGAGAAGGATCCCTTCGGTGATCGGTGAAAATGCGGTGATATCCTTTCCGTGCAGCGATGCGGCATAGACTGGCAGGGTGGTATGCTCCCCGGTCACGGCTTCTAAAACGGCTTCCGTCACCTTCACCCTGGCGATACTGCCCATGGTCGCCTGCACGGTTTTGGAGTTGAAGGCATCTGCGCAATCAGGCGAACAGATCACCTGTTCTATGGCGAAGAAGTCTGCGATCCGGATGATGGTACCCAGGTTTCCGGGGTCGCGGATGGACTCCAGCATCAGCGAAACTTTACCGGAGGGGATCCCGGTGGTTTCTGTGGGAGGGAGCTTACAGAGCGCCACCACTTCTGCGGGGGTGTCCAGGGCGGATAGCTCCCTGAGCTCCCGCGCGGTGACCGGCGTGAGGGCGACGTCGGGATGGGTTTCCGCCAGCCGGCCGTGCGCATCAATCCAGGACGCCAGGGCGAAGATCTCCACTACCGGGATATACTTTTCTGTCAACAATTCATCCGTTACCTTTATACCCTCGGCAAGGAAACTACCGGATTTTAGCCGGTATTTTTTATGCCTTAATGAATGAATATATTTAATTTGCGCCTTTGATAACATGGGGTCAAACCTACATGAATCCTGCTACATGTACAAGGGCTGCCGGATATTCCAGCTTTTTCATGGGGAGGTTGAATGCCATAAAGCATATTTAGTTGAAGCCACAGGACAGGAAATACAGGAGACCATATTTAAAAGATTGCTGCATTTTACTGCTGATGGCGGCAATGTCCTTCTCCTGTTCCAATACCAAATACCTGGCTAAAAACCAGGTGCTGCTGGTGAGTTCATCGGTGAAACTGCATGGTGACCTGACCACCTCGGAAAGAGACGCGCTGAAAAACAGCCTGAATTCATCTTCCATTTTATTGCAGCACCCGAACACCAAGTTACTGAACATCATGCGGCTGAAACTCTGGTTGTACAATCAGAAAACGAGTGAAAAGAAGGTGGGTAAACTATGGAATTGGTTGTTGATCGATAAGAACATGGAGCCGCCCGTGATCTATGATTCATCCAAGACAAAGCAGTCGACGCAGAACATGGTCAGCTATCTGGACAACCAGGGATATTTCTATGCGTCGGTCCGCTATGATCAGAAGATCAAAAGCAAAAAAGCCAGCGTGAGCTATCAGGTCAATACGGGCAAAAGCTTTATCATCGACAGCATTGGTTTTGATATTCCCGACTCCATTGTCCGCGCGGCTGTATTGCAATCAGAACCTTCTTCTTTCCTCAAGAAAAATGATCCCTTTAAAATAGAAACCCTCAGCCAGGAAAAAGCCCGTCTCACGCAGGTCATCCGCAATGAGGGGTATTATAAGTTTTCCTCCGACGAGGTTCTTTTCGTAGTGGATACCATCAACAAATCCATCTTTAACAATATCCTGGATCCCTTTGCCAATATCGAAAATACCCTGGATGTCTCCAGGGGGGACGAGAACCCTAAAATGACGATTACCGTGCAGATCCTGAACCCCACGGATTCCACGCATTTTCAGCGCTATACCTTGCGCCATATTTATGTCTATCCCGATTACTCCGCTTACGCCACGCCTGATGATTCCGCTTTTAAGCAGCACAGGTACAAGGATATGATCATCCGCGAGCGGAAAAACATCATCCGCCCCGGCGTTTTATACCAGACGATCCTCCTTAAAAGCGGAAACCGGTATTCGCAGTCTGATTATAATTATACCGTGCAGCGGCTCAACAACCTGGGGGTTTGGAAATTCGCGAATATAGAGATGGATACCATCCATGAAGCGGCTGACAGCCTGGATTGTTATATTTTCCTGACCCCCGGCAAAAAGCAGGAAGTGGGCGTCAACCTGGAAACGACCACTTCTCCCTCCGATTATATAATCGGCGGCGCGCTGAACCTCACTTACCGGAATAATAATACAAGCCGCGCCGCCGACCGGCTGACGGCCAACCTGAAGACCGGTATAGAATGGAATTCCGATTCCCTGCGCCCTTTCTATTCGCAGGCCCGGGAATACAGCGGCCGGGTCAATGTGTCCTTTCCCCGCTTTATCACCCCCTGGAAGATCAGGGATGTAGGCAGGTTCGCGAACGCGAGTACTTCCCTGGGAATGGGCATTAACTACCTGGACCGTCTGGGCTTCTTTTCTCTCAGCAGCATCAATGGATCTTTTGGTTACGATTGGAACGAAACCAGCTATAAAAAGTGGATCGTGAACCCCTTCGCCTTCTCCTATAACAGGCTGTTCAATATCAGTGATAACTTCGCCAAGCAACTGGCGGATAATCCCTTTCTTAGAAACAGTTTCTCCTCCACCTTTATCGGCGGGGAGAATGTATCGTTTATCTATAATTCCCAGGATCCGCTGCATCAGGACCATTTCAATTACTTTAAGATCAACCTGGAAGAATCCGGTTTGCTGCTCAATGGCGTTGACGGCATCATCCGGGGCGTGACGGGCGGTGCCAATAATTTCGCCAAGCTCACTTCGGTGGGTTTCTCCCAGTATGTGAAGATGGATGCGGAATTCAAGCATTATTACAACCGCAAGCACGCGACACTGGTAAGCAGGCTTTACGCGGGCGTAGGGGTACCCTACGGGACCTCCGATGTGCTTCCCTACATCAAACAGTTTACCGCCGGCGGCCCAAGCAGCCTGCGCGCGTGGCGATTGCGTGCGCTGGGCCCCGGATCCTATTATAATCCCGATATCAATAATCCGAATATTTTTCCCGATCAGACCGGTGAGATGAAACTGGAAGGGAACCTGGAATACCGCTTCGACATCTTCAAGCTTTTTGGCGGTTTCCTCAAAGTGAAAGGCGCCACCTTTATCGACGCGGGCAACATCTGGGACCTGAAAAAGAATTCTTATAAACCCGGTGCTGAATTCGACATCGGGCGGCTTTATCAGGACATCGCGGTAGGCGGCGGTGTCGGCATCAGGCTCGACTTCTCCTATGCCGTGCTGCGCTTCGATTTTGCCACGCCGTTTAAGGAGCCTTATATCCCGACAAATTATGGCTGGATCATCAATACCATCGATCTGCCGAATAAGGATTGGCGGAGAAATAACATCGTATTTAACCTGGCGGTGGGCTATCCGTTTTGAGCAGGGCGGCCCTGATCATGGTGGCGGCGGCTTCCATGTCCAGCGCGTCTTCCAGCCGGAAATCCCCGATGCGGGTGCGGCACAGCGCGCTGAGATAGGCGCCGCATCCCAGGGCCTTCCCCAGATCATGCGCGAGGGAGCGGATATAGGTACCTGTTCCGCACACCACCCGGATATCAACGGAAGGAAGCGCGACCCGGGTGATCTCCAGCGACCTGATAAAGATCTTCCGTGGTTCCAGTTCCACGGCGATGCCCTGGCGGGCCAGCTGATAAATGGGTTTGCCATCCTTTTTGATGGCAGCGTGGGCAGGGGGCAACTGCCACTGTTCACCGGTGAACTTTCCAGCGACCGATTGGATGAGATCTGCTGTAATATGGTCGTAATCCCGCCCATTCCGGGGTTCCGATTCAAGATCATAGGTAGGCGTTTCCGCCCCCAGGGTGAGGGTGGCGGTGTATTCCTTCTCCTGCTGCTGGTACTCCGATATCTTTTTGGTATATTTTCCCGTGCAACAGATCAAAAGACCCGTAGCGAGCGGATCCAGGGTGCCGGCGTGGCCGGTCTTGGCCCCGGTAAGCCATCTGATCTTCTTCACCACACCAAATGAGGTCCAGCCAAGGGGTTTATTGATCATCAGCACCTGGCCTGCCGTAAATATATTATCTGCTTTGTTGTCCCTTCTGCCCATGGGGGCAAAGATAGGGGAGAACAGTCCTTATATAAAGCAAAAGATAGAAAACGAGGATAAAAAGAAGACGATAAAAAACGAAAAAGCTGAAAATTTACGGACGGGGCTGACCCCGGAGCAGGAACATTCAGTACCGCTTGGTATTGCTTATTTTGATCCTTTCATGGCTCCCCTTTTGCCCGGACCTCAGGATAAAGCTTCCAGCGCGGTTTTCATGCGGCGCAGCCCTTCGCCGAGCTTCTCCAGGGAAGCGGCGTAGGACATCCGTATGCAAGTCGGCTCGCCAAAGGCGCTACCGGTGACGGTGGAGACCAGGCCTTTTTCCAAAAGATACATGCAAAGATCGTCGGCGTTTTCAATGACGTGCCCGTCCACCTTTTTGCCAAAATAGGCGCTCACATCGGGGAAAATATAAAAGGCACCATCGGGTTCCTGTACTTCGATGCCGGGGATCCTGGCGATCTCCCCGAGAATGAAAGCCCTTCTTTTTTCGAATTGCGCCACCATTTCACGGGTGGGGGCCAGATCCGATTCCAGGGCATGTATGGCGGCCCGCTGGGTGATGGAACAGGTGCCGGAGGTAAACTGCCCCTGGATCTTTTCACAGGCCTTGGCAAGGGCCAGCGGCGCGGCGATGTAGCCCAGACGCCAGCCGGTCATGGCGTAGCCTTTGCTCAGCCCGTTGACCACCACTACCCGGTCTTTCAGAAAATCAAACTGGGCGATGCTTTCATGGTTGCCGGCGTAATTGATATATTCATAGATCTCATCGGAGATGATGGCGATCCGGGGATGCTTACGGAATACTTCGGCCAGTGCAGCGAGTTCATCCTTGCTGTATACCGAACCCGATGGGTTGCAGGGCGAGGAGAACATGAACAGCTTGGTTTTTGGTGTAATGGCCGCCTCCAGTTGCTCCGGGGTGATCTTAAAATGATTGTCCATGCCGGCGCGGATGGTGACCACCTTTCCCTGTACGAACTTCACCTGTTCGGAATAAGTGACCCAGTAAGGGGTGGGGATGATCACTTCATCCCCCGGATCCACGACGCACATGATCACATTGATCAGGCTGTGTTTGGCACCGGTAGAGGTGACGATCTGTTCCGGGGTATATTCAAGGCGATTATCGCGCAGGAGCTTTTTACAGATCGCCTGGCGCAACTCGGCGTATCCTGCGACGGGAGTATAATGGGTGTATCCTTCATCAATGGCCTTTTTAGCGGCGGCCCCGATGTGTTCGGGGGTGGTGAAATCCGGCTCGCCGATGCTCAGGTCAATGATATCAAATCCTTTGGCACGTAATTCCCTGCCCAGGCGGGACATTTTGAGGGTTTGCGATTCGGCGATGCGGTCTACGCGTTGTGCTAATTCCATGTTGCAATGTTTTATGCGGCGCAAACCTACTGGAACATTTTTAATTGACAAAATGAAAGCAGGATGTTTTAGATTAATTCAAATAAACGCATAATTGCTTTCATATATTTACAATAAATCTGCTTAAAATTAGAAAACGGGCAGAGCGGTTTTGCCGCTGCCCGTTTTTGGGAAATGGTTACTTGAAGGATCAATAATTCTGCATCAGGGCCAGTTTCAGGCCAAGGGTGTCGGTGGCAGTATTGGTATGGCTGGCCAGACCGCGCAAATACACGGTATAGGCAGCACCCCCCGCCAGGGCGCCTGAGGCCGTTCCCAGGGTATCCCCTGTGGATGGATTGATGGCGGTAAAAGAATACGTGCCCTGCGTAATGATGTTAAATTTGGCGTTGCTTGGGTCCATCACATCTTCGAAGGAGTGCCGTGCATATTGGGTGGTACCAATGTTCAGTTCAACGGGACCCGCGTCAGGACTTAACTGCAAAAAACGGATGTAAGCGCTGGATGCATCCTGTGCCTGATCAAACTTGTCAGGGAACAACAGCACCTTGCGGGCGGACGCCGTATCATAGACAAGCATGCTGTAATACTGGCCGCCGGTGATGGAGTCCTGTCTGTGCAGGATCGTATCCCCCGTGACGCTGTTGACAAAGCTGATATCATAATTACCGGCTTTGGGCCTGAGTTGTCCTGCTGTTGCGTAACCGATCACCTGACCGGTATTGACCTTACTGCCGTTAAAATACAGGTCCATGTAAGGAGCGCCCGGAGAGGCCTGTAAAACGGAGACCAGGGCAACCGGTTGCTGCGGCGTCGTGTCATTGTGTTTCAAACAACTGTTGAGCAAAGTCAGACTTCCAAGACACAATACCGATACCAGAGAAAATACGAACACATTCTTTTTCATAGACAATTTTTAATTTATTAATGATTACAGGACAGACAAAACTAAAGGTGAAAACGCTGCATGCCCTCTTTTTTTATTTATTGTTATTATTTTCTGTTTTTATTCCCGCCCGGCAGGAATAGGCTATAACGTGAAAGGGAGGGTATATATTTTCTGGGGCGGCTTAATTCATACTGGTAAAGGGTCCGCCCCACTGCTGCCATAAATGGTTTTCCTGTCCTGTCATAGGCATAACCATCCGTTTTCAGCGTATCATCAACCCCCGTCTGCATCGTGGCGGCCAGCATGAACTCCACCCCTTTCGAAAAGTCGCAAATGTAGGCTACATCGGTGAGAAAACCGAAAGCCCAGCCGGATTTGCCGAAACTCCTGACAGAAGATGGGATATTGCTGGAAGTGCCACCGCCAAAGAGC
>DASULB010000108.1:0-7993 GCA_036278455.1 Chitinophagaceae bacterium
CACTGCAAAGGCCACCATCCTTCGGGTAAAAGATCCCCAGCAGACCTTATCCGGCATCGTGTATAAGGGGGACCACCTCTCTGGCCTGGTCACCAATACCCCCGGTTGGCATACGCTTTTCGCCCAGGTAAAGCTAGGCGCGATGCGGTGGTGGATGCCTGTGAACTTTAAGATCCTTCCGGCCTGTCAGCTTGAGCGGCTGCGCCAGAACGCTACCGGACTGCGGTTTTCCATCCGCAACAATACCGGCCGTACACTGTCCCGGACGGCCCTCCTTTCCGGGGGGAGCTACCGGCACGAGGTAAAGCTGCATATTGCTCCAGGCAAAACTTCCCGTACCCTCAGCATCCCTGCCGGCTACCTGGTGGCCGGCAGCAACCGGGTGGAGGTCCGGCTTGCTCACCAGGTGATTGATACGGTATTTGTCAACTGGCAGTTGCAGGGATTCCCTGCGAAATTCACCTGCGACAAAATCAACCTGGAGCCCTATTTCAATGCCCGGGTCACCGAGATCTTTCAGCAACGTTACCGGTCACCCCGGCCGGAGGTCCCTACCCTGCAACTGCCCGTACAGGGCATTGGCAATTGGTGCAGTCCCCTGGCGGATCCCCCGGTCATCGACAGCGGCCTCAGGCGCCTGGCGGGACCCAAGGGCTATTTTAAGCTGCCCGGCGACATTTCCCTGGCAACGCCGGGAAAACCCGATACTCCCAACATTGTCTTTACCTCCCGCTGGGACAATTACCCTGCAGCGGTGACCATTCCTTTACGGGGCAAGGCATCGCACGTATATTTTTTAATGGCGGGCAGCACCAGCCCCATGCAATCCAGGATGACCAACGGCAAAGTGATCGTCCGCTACCGTGACGGCAGCACCGACAGTCTGTTGTTAAAGAATCCGGACACCTGGTGGCCCCTGGCACAGGATTACCACCCCGACGGGTACGCTTTTCATATCACAGAGCCGGTACCCTACCGGGTCCACCTGGAAACGGGGCGCATCACCCGGCATTTTACCCATTACAAACCCGTCAAAGGCCTGACCGCATGGGGCGTGCCGGGCGGCGCCGCTACCATCCTGGATATGCCTCTCCACGCCGAAAAAACCCTGCAGTCCCTGGAAGTGAAAACCATGGCGAACGACGTGGTGATCGGGCTGATGAGTGTAACACTCTTGCGTACTAAACCCTCAAACCAGCGATCCCTATGAAAAGTGTTGAACATCCCTGCCACCAATATACCGGTCATTTTATCATCCGTTCCCTTCTTTTGCTGGTATTGCTTTTCCCGGCTGCCCGGTCACCCGCATCCGCCCAATCGGCGGATGATACCCTGTCGCTGGCAGGAACCTGGCGCTTTGCCATGGACTCGGCCGACCAGGGGATCCGCCGGCAATTCTACGGTCGCCAGCTAAAGGACGCTATCCACCTGCCGGGGTCCATGGTGCAAAATCACCGGGGATATCCCGTGACCCTGCAAACAAAATGGACGGGCAGCATCCGGGACAGCTCCTGGTATTTCAACCCGCGCATGGCAAAATACCGTACCCCCGGCAATTTAAAATTCCCCTTCTTTCTGACGCCGCTGACCAGGTACGTAGACCCTGCCTGGTACCAAAAGGTGGTGACCATTCCCGCGTCATGGAAAGACAGGCACATCCGGCTTTACCTGGAACGGGCGCATTGGGAGACCCGGCTCTGGGTGGACCACCAGGCCATGGGCATGCGCAACAGCCTGAGTACCCCACAGGTATATGACCTGACCACGGTGCTCCCCCCGGGAAAACACACCCTCACCATCCGGGTGGACAACCGCATTAAGGCGATCAACCCCGGTCCTGACTCCCACAGCCTTACCGACCAGACCCAGGGCAACTGGAACGGCATCGTCGGGAAGATCCGGCTGCTGGCAACACCTAAGGTTTGGATCAGCCGCATGGAGGCCTTCCCCGACCTGCAGCATCAATCGGTTCAGGTTAAACTGTACCTCCATAATGACCTGGATCATTCCACCCATGGTCATCTCGCTTTGTCCGCCAAAAGCTTTAACACCCCCGTGAGGCAATCGGTAAAAGCCCTCACCCGGGGCTTTACCATCAGCACGGCGGACACTACCCTTGTGATCGATTATCCCATGGGGAAAAAGGTGCTTACCTGGGACGAATTTCACCCTGCCCTCTACCGGCTTACCGCACGGCTCAGCACCCCGGGGGGCACCGATGAAAGGAAAACGGATTTTGGCATGCGCGCCTTTAAGATACAGGGGACGCGTTTCACCGTGAACGGCAGACAGGTATTCCTCCGGGGCACCGTGGAGAATTGCGACTTCCCCCTGAGGGGTTATCCGCCCATGGAGCTGAAGTCCTGGCTGCGCATATTCAGGACAGCGAAAGCTTACGGGCTCAACGAAATGCGATTTCATTCCTATTGCCCGCCTAAGGCGGCTTTCGAGGCCGCGGACCTTGAAGGTTTTTACCTGCACGTGGAAGGACCCAGCTGGGCCAATCACGGTTCCTCCCTGGGAGACGGGAAACCCATCGACCGGTACCTTTACGCCGAAACGGACCGCATCGACCGCTTTTATGGCAACCATCCTTCTTTTTGCATGATGGCCTATGGCAATGAACCCCGTGGGGGTCACCAGGTGCAGTATCTCAACCAGTTCGTACATTACTGGAAGACGCGGGATCCGCGGCATTTATATACCGGTGCTTCCACGGGCATGAGCTGGCCCTGGGTAGACTCCGAGCAATTTATCGTTCGCTCGGGGCCCCGTGGTCTCCCCTGGGCGGACCACCGCCCGGGAACGGTCTTTGATCACCGTAAGGCCCTGAAGGGCCACGACATTCCATACATCGCCCATGAGGTAGGCCAGTACTGCGCCTTCCCTGACTTCAGCCACCTTGGTGAATATACGGGTGTGCATCAGCCAAAGAACTTCGAGTTGTTCCGCCAGGACCTAAAAGACCATCACATGGGTGATGAAGCGAAGAAGTTCCTGCTGTCTTCCGGTAAACTGCAGGCGCTTTGTTACAAAGGGGAGATAGAAGCGGCCCTCCGCACACCGGGCTTCGCCGGGTTCGAGCTGCTGGCACTCAACGATTATTCGGGGCAGGGCACCGCCCTGGTGGGCGTGCTGAATGTTTTCTGGCAGTCCAAGGGGTATGTCAGCCCGGTGAAATTTCATCATTTCTGCGGACCGGTGGTGCCGCTGGCCCGGATCCCGAAGTTCGTCTATAACAATGACGAGACTTTCAGGGCCTCGGTAGAGATCGCCAATTTTTCAGCAGGCGTGTTAAGCCACGCCAGACCGGCCTGGCAATTAACCGACAAGGCCGGAAAGGTGGTGGCGAAAGGAACATTGGACACCCTTTCGATCCCGTTGGGCAACTGCATTGCATTGGGGCAGGTTTCTGTCCCGCTCAGGCGTTTTACCCACGCCGAAAGGCTGACCTTTACGGTCAGTCTGGAGGGGACTTCTTATGAAAACGGCTGGCCGCTGTGGGTATACCCGCCGCATCCCGCCATTACAAGCGGCGAAGGCGTCTATTTTTGCCATCAGCTGGATGACAGTGCCCGCAGGGTGCTGGCCCGTGGTGGAAAAGTATTTTTACTCTGTGCCGGGAAAGTGCAAATGGGAAGAAAAGTATCCATGCATTTTCTGCCGGTATTCTGGAACACCTCCTGGTTTCACATGCGGCCGCCGCATACCACGGGCATTTACCTGGACCGCAACAACCCCGCCTTTAAATATTTCCCAACGGAAGACTTTAGCAATTTTCAATGGTGGGGGATTGTCAACAGGCAGCAGGTGATGTGGCTCAAAAATTTTCCGTCCACTTTCCGGCCGCTGGTGCAGCCCATCGACACCTGGTTTTTAAACCGGCGACTGGGGCTCGTCTGGGAAGCCAAAGTGGGCCGCGGGAAACTGCTGGTCTGCAGCGCGGACCTGACCACCGACCTGGCAAACCGGCCGGCGGCCCGCCAGCTGCGCTACAGCCTGATCCGGTACATGGAGTCGGATGATTTTCACCCGGCCACCCGGGTACCGCTGGCGGCCGTGCAACAATTATTTGAAAAACAGCCCACTGACGCCACCAATACGGACAAGGGCGCTGATTAAAAAGATGACCCCAAAACTGAAAAAGAAAAAACAGGCCTGACATGAAAAAACTATGGCTATTATTACTTTTATCGACCCTGAGCCTGGCGGTGGGCGCACAGGGCTTTCATTACATCATCCTGGACACCCGCGCGCACCCGGCCGTGAAGGCTGCTGCCGGGATCATGGCGGAGAAGCTGGGCATCCCCGCCAGTCACATCCTTGAAAAAAATGCCCCCGCCCTCCCCGAGGCGGGACAGATTGTGCTGGATTACGGAAAGCCTTCCCGTGACCAGCTAGAGTTTATCGGCCAGGATCCACGCCAGGTGGATCTTGATGGTTACCTGATCAGATTTGCGGGTAACAAAGCGCTGATCTTTGGCAAGCGTCCCCGTTCCCTGCTATACGCGGCGGGGGATGTTTATTGGTGGAAACACAGACGTGCCGGCGTCTATGTCAGGCAACCGGATTTTAAGTTAAGAGACATCAACAAAGGTTCCATGAATAACATGGCCGAACTGATCGCCCGTACGGGCGCCAACATCGTATTCCAAAATATCCATCCGGGCTTTATCACCCTGGAGAAAAGTTTTCCGGCCGTCTTCGACAGCATCCCTGCAAACGAACGCGAGAAATTGTTGCAACAAAAGAAACAGGCGGCTACCCGCGCCCGGCAACTGGAAAAAGCCTGTCATGACGCGGATGTTGATTTCTACCCCTTTTTATATGGAAATGACATCGTCCGCTGGTCCCCGGTACTGGCCAGGGCCCTTTACAAGGTATTCCCGCACATCGCCGGTGTGCGGGCGCCGCATTCCTGGGAGAAGGCTACGCTTAATCCCTCCCTGCCCCTTACCTGGAAGATCATAAGTGCAGTGGTAGACGAGTACACCCGGACCCTCGGCGGCGATGGCATGATCGTTACCTTCTGGGATGACTATGGTCTCTACAGCCAGGACAGCCTCTCGAAGGCCGATGGCATGAACCGCTTTAACAATGAACTGGAAAAGATCGTGGGAGAATACTACCGGGTGCTCCACCGGTACCACAAACCACTCATCGTGCGCACCTGGTCATCGGGGCGGGCGCACTGGGTGACGCTTCGCAACAATAAAGGGCAGGCGGAGCACCAGTTCGTACATGCGCCGGGGTATGGTGGCTTCAGCGGCACCCGGCCGGACCTCTGGGGAAAAGTGATCGACAGCCTTCCCGCCGACATCATCCTGCAGACAAAGTCCTACATGTCGGACTGCTTCCCGGCCGCCAGAAACAATACCCTGATCGGGCACGCCGGCGATCATCCCCAGATCATTGAATACCAGATGACGGGCCAGACCACCGGGTTGTATTATTTACCCGCCGTGAACGTGGCCTACACCGATTCCACCCTCCGCAGGGCGCGGAAGCTGCTGGGGAAAAACGGGGGTACCAACCTGTTTTACGGGGGCACCCGCCAGCCTGATTATCATCTATTCGATGACATCGCCAACAGCATCAATGTGTTTGCCTGGAAAGAATTATCCTGGAACGTAAATGCTGATGTTGGGAAAATATGGCAGGCCTGGGCCGTGCCCATTTATGGTGAAAAGGCCGCCCCTTATGTGATCAGCGCCCTGCGGTTGTCGGAGCCGGTGGTCAACAAGGTATTTTCTACCCTGGGTTTCGGATGGGATACCAATTCCGGTTTCCCGGGTACCCTGTACCGCCGGGAGGTGCTGCTGATGTACACCAACCGCTTTTACCTGCCGCAGTACAGGCAGTACCTGATACCGGATAAAAAAAATATCGTGCGGGTGACCCGTGAAAAAAACAATGCCTTAAAGGAGATCGACTCCATGTTCCTGTATCTTTCCCTGGCAAAGCCCTACCTGAAACCGGCCCAATACAAAGAACTGCACATCCGGTTTGACTGGCTAAGATACGTCGCATTGGAAAACAAGGCGCTGGAAGTGGGTTACTGGCGTTTCCGCTACCTGCGCTACCTGTACGGGTTACGCACTACGGACACCACCGAAATGAACGCCATCACACGGGCCATGGACACGGTGCGTTATTACCGGGACAGCCTTTTTCAGTACGATCCTGCCCTGCAGTTCAGCGGGTATGGCGTTCCCCTTGACAGCATCAACCGGATGAGACGCATCGGCCTGGGCAATCCCGTGGCCTTGATGAAAGACATTTATACCGCGTCCAAAAAATACGAAACGGAAATTCTCGGGCCGGATGATACCCTACCGGCCCGGGGATCCATTCACGAACCAATTCCGTAAACCCAACTTGAACCCAGACATTCCTGGTGCATTTTTTACCCACAAAGCTGAACATAATGAAAAGACTTACCGGAATTACCGCATGTGCGATCGCCCTGAGCATGACCATGTGGAGCCTCCCTGCCCGGGCGCAACACCGGCCGCAGGTCGCCCCTGTGCTGGAAAAGATCGCGCACCGGATGATGGCCCAGACCTCCTATGAGTTTGTCAATATCGGGACAAAGGCTACTTATGACAACCTCAAAGGCGTCCCATTCTCCCTGGACATGCGTGTGAAAAGCCGTTACAATGACTGGCATTATACCAACGGCGTGCTGGACATCGCCATGATGGAACTCTCCGCCGCGCTGGGTGACCCCGCCTACCGGAATTATGCCAAAAAGAACATGGATTTTGTGTTTAATCCGGACAACCTGGATTATTTTAAAAGACAATATGATACGGTATTGCACCGGCCGGACGGATTGGACAAAGTGAGTCACCTGTCCTGGTGCATGTTCTTCCGCATGATCCGCCTGGATGACTATGGCACGATGGCGGCCAGCCTGGTAGACCTCTACCGGTCGGATAAGAATCCCGCTTTCAAGCGCTACATAGACAAGGCGGCCCGTACGCTGTTGTATGCGGAACCCCGGCTGAAAGACGGGACGATCGCCCGTTACTTCCCACATCAGATGACCATCTGGGCCGATGACCTGTACATGAGCGTTTCTTTGCTGGCGCGCATGGGCGCCCTCACGGGGAACAAAAAATATTTTGATGATGCCATTCATCAGGTGCTCCGGTTCCACCACTACCTCTGGGACTCCACCAGGCATTTATATTATCATTGCTATTATACCGACAGCCGGCATAACGGTGTCGCCTATTGGGGACGGTGCAACGGATGGGTGATGATGGCGCAGGCGGACCTTTTGAGCGCATTACCCCAAAATTACCCGGGACGCCCAAAGCTACTCAGGCTATACCGGCAGGAGGCGGAGGGGATCGCCCGTTACCAGAGCGCCTCCGGCTTATGGCACCAGCTGCTGGACAAAACAGATTCCTACCTGGAGACCAGCTGTTCAGCGATCTTCACCTTCTGTCTCGCCCGGGGGGTCAACAGGGGCTGGCTGGAACCTGATTTCGCGCAGGTAGCCTTTGAAGGCTGGAAAGGTCTCCAGACCAAGATCACCGACCAGGGCGATGTTACGGGGATCTGTCCCGGAACGGGCATCGCCCCTTCCACGGTGGCTTATTACAACCGGCCACAGCGAACCGATCTGGCCATGGGAGAAGGTCCCCTTTTGCGGGCCGGAGTGGAGATGATGAAACTCAAACCTTACCGGCCGGAACCGGCCTATAAAACCTATCACCTGGTCAAAGACAGCAGTAAAAAATAACTGACTCTTGATGAACTACTTCAATGGATCACTTTAAAATAAATGATCAATAAAATAACAAAAAGAATAATGAAAAAAATTTTGACGGGCGGATGCCTGACGCTGGCGGCGCTTGTTTTTACCCAGGCTTTAATGGCGCAAACGCCCTACAAATTTGATTTTGGTACAGGGAAAATACAAACAGGATACAAGCAGGTGACCGCTGTCACCCGGTACACGCCCGGGTCGGGTTACGGATTT
>DASULB010000109.1:0-5516 GCA_036278455.1 Chitinophagaceae bacterium
CGTTGGCATTTTTTCCGTAAATCTCGGCCAAAGGGTTGTCAAGATCGAGAAAGGGGGAGATTGTATACGCACCTGCGGTGTCCCTAACAGGTAAGGTCGGATCGAAATTCAGTGCATTGTAAATGGTGCCGGCTTCCCCATTAATGCCAAAACCGATTGGAGCATAGTCATTCATGCTGTAGCTGGTATTCAGGTTAAGCCCGAATTCCAGGTTCTCTGTCGCCTGTATATGGAGATTAACCCTTGCACTGTACCTCCGGAATTCGGAACTCCTGACCGTACCGTTTTGATCAAAATAATTCATGGAAACAAAATAATTGGTCTTGTTGTTCCCTCCTGTAAGCGAAAGATTGTGGCTCTGCACCAAAGCGTTCTTTTGGAATATTTCAGATTGCCAGTCGGTTCCCCCACCGGCAATGTTCCCTACCTCGTTTCCCACAGGAGCAGCGCCTTCGGCTATCAGGCTATTCAGCACGGATTTGTATTCCTCCGGCTTTAAAAGGTCGATCCTGTGCGCCACATTCTGCGTGCCGAAATACGCATTATAATTCACCTTCAGTTTCCCCCGGGCTCCTTTTTTGGTCGTAATGATGATAACACCGTTGGCGCCCCTGGCGCCATAAATAGCAGTCGCCGACGCATCCTTGAGAATCTCAATGGATTGGATGTCGTTCGGATTAATGGTGCTTAAAGGATTGCTGGGGGATCGCGTGCCTACATACTCATTTCCGGTATTGCTGATAGCCGGACTATTGTCAAGAGGCAGGCCGTCCACCACAAACAGCGGCGAGGTGCCTGCATTGATGGAACTTGCGCCGCGTATACTGATGGATACGCCTCCGCCGGGCTCGGCGCTGTTCTGCACGACCTGTACGCCCGCTGCCTTCCCTTGTATCAGCTGGTCGAGTGAAGAAGCAACCCCCTTGTTGAAGTTGTCTGTATTGAGGGAAGCGATGGCGCCCGTCAGGTCTCCTTTCTTTTGCGTGCCGTAACCGACGACCACAAGCTGGTTCAGTCCTGTTGCCGAGGCGGCCAGTGCAATATGCAGTGCAGACATACCCCTGACCCTGACTTCTTTCTTGTTGTAACCAACGTAGGATACGATCAGGACCGCGTTATCCGGCACATCCAGGCTGAAATGTCCTTTGCTGTCAGTGGTAGTCCCCACGCTTTCACCCTTGATCTGTATGGTCACGCCGACGAGCGGCTTTCCCGAGGCTGAATCCCGCACTTCGCCGGTAACGGGAGGCGTCGCGACAGGCACCGGCTTCGCCGATGGAGCCGGCGGCTTTTGCTTGACGATAATGATCTTGTCATTGATGACATAAGTGAGCGGCTGGTGGCTGAAACAAAGCTGGAGGACCTTTGATAAATCCTCATTTTGCACATGCAGGGACACCGGAGAGGCCTTTTCAATCTGCTCTTTGGCGTAAATAAAGCTATAGCCCGTCTGCTGCCTGATGTCCTCGAATAATTTTTTGAAAGTGATATGATCACCTTTTATCGTGACCTTCTGAGCATAAACAACTGCATGGGCCTGTAAGATGGCGGCGACGATGAGTGTGGCTGTCAATTTCATAACCAGCACCATTTTGAAGGAGGCTTGAAAAGTACCATGCTTCCTACCTTGGTTAGGAGCGCTGAAAAACATATTTTTGTCTTGATTTAGAAGATTAGCTGGATATTTCCATTCGGCTATTCGGGCCGAAACCGTCGCAACCGGTTTCGGCTTTTTTTACCTTTTTAGTATTTACGGACTCATTGGCAATGATTTAGGGTGAAACAATGATCTTATTATTTTGTATGGTATAATCGAGCAGGTTGGTTTGCTGCAAAACTTCAAATATCTTCGATACGTTTACGTCGCGCGGGATGTAGCCTTCAAAATGCTCTGGTATGTTCCCCTTTATCACCACGTCCACATTGTACCACCGGGATATCTCCCTCATGATGGTATGAATGTCACCGCCGTTAAGCCAGAACTGGTCATGCGTCCAGGAGATGACACCCTGGAGATTGATGCCGTCGACCGTTCTCATTCCGCCGCGGGGATCCAGTAGCAGTTGCTCTCCCGGCTTCAGCCGGACGTTATTGCCTTTGCTTTTTACATTCACGGCGCCTTCCAGCAGGGTCACTTTCGCGGCAGGCTCGTCCGGGTAAGCCATAATGTTGAAATGCGTGCCCAAAACGGAGACGGTCATTCGATCTGCCAGGACCCTGAACGGCTGCAGGCTGTTTTTTGCCACCTCGAAATATGCTTCCCCCGTGATGCGCACCGTCCTGTCTGCGCCGGTAAACGCGGTAGGATAACGAATGGAAGAAGCGGAATTCAACCACACCCTGGTGCCATCTGCCAGGACAAGCTTAAATTGTCCTCCGCGCGGGACGGTGAGCATGTTGTAGGCTACCCCCGGCGCTTTGCTGCCGGAGGCTGCAGTGTGGTAGGCAACAAGACCGTTATTGACCTTGATGATCTTGCTATTGCCCTGGCTGGTTACCTGTCCTTTATGTACGTCATTGAGAATGATGGTGGCCCCGTTAGCCAGCGTCAGGACAGCCTTATTGCCTCCCGGCGCTATGTCCCGGACGCCACTTTGCGCCAATCGTGCGGTGGGCGCTTTCCGGTAGAGGAAAAAATAGGCGGCGCCTATAAACAACAGGACGGCGGCAGCAACCTTGACAAGGGTGTAAAGCGATGACCTGTGGCTCTGGCGCCCGCCCCTGCCATTTATTTCCCGGTATATGCCCGACAACATTGAAGTCCGCAGCGCCTCTTCACTTCTATGTCTCCCCCGGCCCACCCTGACCTCTTCATCATTAAAATCCGCATACCACCTCTCAAAATAGGCGCTCTCTTCTTTGGAGATTGTTCCTTGGGCCAGCTTTTCGGCCAGCTCGTTAATGTCATATTTGTCGGGATACTCTTCCACGGATCTGCTTTTAACCTATATCATGGTATAGCGAACCGACGTTTACCCTTGCTCTGTATCAGATATTTTTTTTTATCATAAAAAGCAACAAGGGAAGCAGGAGCTTGAAGGAGGCGCGGAGAATGCGCAGTGCCCTGGTGATGTGGCCCTCGACCGTCTTCTCGGAAATATTCAGTTTTCGGGCGATGTATACGTTTTTATATCCCTGCCTGCTCATCTGAAATACGATGCGGCATTTTTCAGGCAGCGCCTGACAGCATTTTTCGATCCGGGCTTTGAGCTCTCTTTCCGAAAGCCATTCCGAGGTGGTGTCCCGGCCATTTACGGCAGTGCGGCTGAGCCATTGCTCGTATTTTCTTTGCCGCCTGCTCCGCGCCAGGTGCATGATAACCTGATATTTAACGGAAACTGAGAGATAGGTCTTCAGGGAATAGGAAAGCTCCAGCTCCTCTCGTCGCCGCCAGAGGCTGACATAGATGTCCTGTACTACACCTTCCGCCTCCATCTGACTGCCAAGGCGGTGATAGGCGACGGCGAACAGCTTATCCCAGTACCGTTTGTACAGCTCTGTAAAAGCCCTCTCGTCGCTGTCTTTCATCAGCGATAACAACTGATCGTCCGTATGAGAACTATAGGTAACCATTTACATGGAAAAGGAATTTAATAAATCCGAGCGAAAGCAAAACTAATAAAAATATTGAAAGAACTATTTTTGAAAATCATCAACGACGTCGCGGTGCCTGCCTAGTGGGGCAACCTGGTTGCCGGCACACCTGTGGATCTCAAAATACATCCTGCCTTTTCCTGTCTGCCGGCAGCAAATTTCTGTTGTCAAAAATGTATGTCGTGTTTTTGTCGGAAAGCCAGTTAATAAGCTTTATGACGCCGAAATAATTAAATACAACACCTAATGGAATGCCAATTAAATAGTCAGTTATGCTTACTAAATTTCCTTCGTAAATTATTTTAAAGAAAAAGAATATACAAGGAACAAACAATAGTAAACTTGTAGCCATTCCCGCGTTGTAAATTGTTTTCCCTCTAATATTAAAAACTAAAGTATGGGCTAAGACATTGCCAAATGAAATTAAAATCGTAGCAATACCAAGCCAAATAACCTTTTCGCCTGCGATGGCTGCAATAAAATAGGCCACCCAGCCAACCACTATGTTTATGACAAGTGCGGTGTTCGTATTCAGCGGATACCTATCCGGTTGATTACTTTTAAATAATGTCCTGTTAACCATTCCCGGAAAGGTCCCTACTATTCTATACTCCTCCAATTGATGAAAAAATAACGAAACCAGACTCAACCACATTAAAAGCTGATAGTCGGTTAGCTGAGAATGATAAATCCATAAAATAACAAGTACAACGATCGCCAAAACACCTGCAAAGTCGTACCAATGTTTTCGTAAAAAAGTCATGTTTTACCGGTAAAGATAAGCGTCTGCCTTATTATATTATAAGGTCTGAATAGCTTTTTTATTCCCGCCAATATATTCTATAGAAGCAGAGCGGTTAGCACGATATGCTCGCCGGCATCTCCGGGGGTCACAGAGAAATAAATAATTGATCTTAGGTCAGAGAGCTGTTTACCGTCCCGTTGCCAAACTGGACAGCCACTTGTTTTTTTCGTTGTTTGCTCATTTGCTAAACATCTTCAACAAGTTTTCAAGCGATTTTTTTGAGTATAACTTTTCACCATTTTCCAACGTGATTTTTGTCCACAAGGAAGAACGTTTTAGCATTTCCTTCTCAAATCGGGCAATGGCTATTTTTTTGGCGTTATCGCTCGTTAAACAGTCAGCTAATTCAAAAGCGTCCTGCATCGCTAAATTAGCGCCTTCACCTGCAAACGGTGGCATCCCATGGGCTGCATCGCCAATCATTGTGAGATTTGATTGTGGTTCCCACGTTTGATCAAGCGGAAAATAAAATTGCGGACGGGGGCTAACATAAGCTTCATCATTTGTAAAAAGTTCATGCCAAATGTTATTCCAGGTACTGTACTCCTTTTTAAACCAATCGAAAACAGATTGTATCTTATTAAAGTCAATGCCACTTTTTTGCAGCGAATCTTCAGCGGTTTTTAACCCCATTAAGAATTGCATACTACCATCCGTTTTGGCACCGCCCATCACCAGCGATTTTTCATCGTCATAGGAGAGTACTTTCCCTCCTTTTGTGAATTTGAACAGCGTTGGCGCATTTTTTTCTGCATTTGTAATGTTACCTTCAATCAACGTAATACCGCTATAAATGGGCTTAATATCTGAAAGATAGGGTCGTACCTTTGAATTGATGCCGTCCGCTCCAATGACAATGTCCGCGTAAGCGGATGTACCGTTCTTGAAATGCAGTACCCAACCGTTACCCCGTTTGATCATTTCAATAAAAAAACTGTTCCATACAAGGACCCCCGGACCCAATGACCGGATTAATAGATTTCGTAAAGGTATCCTGTCAATTTCGGGATGGGCCTCCGAATGCGATTGTTCCATGCTATGCTCATCATATCTGATATTGAAATCCTTGTCCACAATGCGCATAATGCCGGCTTGCCGGTTACAGTTAGCATAAAAC
>DASULB010000110.1:0-3428 GCA_036278455.1 Chitinophagaceae bacterium
CTATGTGCAACGCGATGCTGTCACGTGGGTGATAGACTGCTTTATCGGTATGTAACTTTATCTTTAGGTTGCTATCGTGATGAACGAACACCAGTCGCTCATTCAGCGGGCGATCGCTGGAATCCAGGAGCGTGAAGCGGACAATACCCTCCGGAATTAGCTTTGTGGGTACGGATAAAAACGACCCTTTAGCTGCAACACTTATTTCTTTGTGATAAAGCAGCTGTCCGCCAGCTGACTGTCCTAGTAAAATAAATCCAGGAGTCTGAGTCGCGATATCTGCTGATGCAAAAACGCTGATTTGCAGGCTGTCCTTTCCGGGTGCTTCTTTAACCTGGAAAACAGTACCGGAGGATTGCACCTGAGGCAAGGCGTATCGCTTGCCTGTACTATCGGGAACATACAAACGGGCGCTGTAGGTTTCTTCCCTTTTGGCTTTCAGAAAAAAAGACCCCATGCCGGCGTGCACAGATTGAAAGGAAGCCACCTTCCTTCCTTCATCATTGTAAATTCCACCCTGTACCGCTATTCCTTTGCCGTCTTCTCCAATGGCTTTAAAGCCGATCCGTTGCATGTACCCTGCCACCAGATGGCCTCCTTCAGGCATAAATTGCAGGTCGATGTCCTCGGGGCGATGAAGGAACAATGGGATGTTGACCTCGGGGGAGCGATCATCCTGAATATCCAATGCTAAGTTATTTGTCCCTGTCTTAGGGATATCAAAGTCCAAATCTAACCGGCCATTTCCATCAGTGGTGAAATTATTCTTATGGATCGATTTCCCATTTCTAAGCAAGCGCACCGTCAAATCCTTGTTACCAAGCGGCTGCTGCAATATGTTTTTGAATTGAAGCCGGATAGATGCCTTATCCCCTTTAATTTGCTGGTGTAAACCGATAATCCAGGCATTCTTTTCACTGCTGACAATATTAATCCGCTTGCTGAAAATACCGGCTTCACCAAAATTCAGCATCCAGTTGGTATAAGCTCTAAGTGTATAATTCCCAGGATGGAAAAGAGTTGTATCCAAAGGAAGATCGCCCCAGCAGAGTCCCCCGACGGCGGGCAATGAGATGCGTTGCACCACCTCATTCCGGTCATTGACAAGTTCCACGTACAACACCCCGCTGCGGTAAGAAGCATCCAGGCTGTCAGCATTCAGCAAATATCCTTTGAACCAAATCGTATCACCTGCAGCATAGTAAGGCTTATCAAGTTGCAAGTACAGTTTTTCTCTGGGCAGGCGGTGCTGCATCATGTCCAGCGCTGAAAGTATTTCTCCGGAACGCGGAAGAGTATCCCGCCTTTGGGCCACGGTAGTGTCGACCTTGAGCAAAAGTAAAAAGAGGACAAGCGAAAGAAATTGGAGCAGCCTTATTTTTGCGGATAATAGCATGGGATTGAAAAAAATGACACGGTGAAATTAATAATTTTTCCAAAATAAACCATCGTCGGATGAAATTGCTCTAAATCTTGACTTGATGTACCGGATAAGAAGGCTAAGTTTGCTTTCGCGGGAGAGTTAATCTTGAATGGCCAATGCCCAATTGACTGTTACTATTGAGTTTTGAGTACTTGCTTCAGGTTATACTCCTTTTCCAAGTTATATCACAATATGGATAAGGCTTATAAGAAAGCCGGTAAATAAGAAATTATGCTTTATATCATCGTAGTCAGGTTTGGACATTGGTGCTTCGTATTCCGTGGAACGAAGCCCGTATAGTTCTTAGCGCTCTATTTGATACGGAAGGATTGGAAAATTCAGTTGACCCTGCGATGCTAAAAAGCCTAAACCTGGAAGAAGCCCTGAAACAAATTCATGAAGCGGCCAAAGAATATTCGACACAACAAATTGAAGCGAAAAGCGCCTATGACAAAAAAGGCTACAAGACCTGGAGAAAATGATAAGGCAGCGAAATGAAAACAAGCCTTCTCCCAAAAAGGGGCGGCGTATTTAAGCAAGGCCTGGTTTTGCGATACAAGAAAGATGAACATTACGGGACTAAAAAAGCAATTATTTTCCGGCATATTCTTACGGTCAGCTGTTAGGGATTTTGGCGGACTGACTGCTTATACGAAAACCAATAAATTGTTTACCGCCTACTTTCAATATAAGACAGGCGCCTACCAGAAGGATTACCTTTTGTATTTTCCAAAAGACCCGTTTACCCGGCTGTACGTGAATGAAATCTTTAATAAACTTTATGAACATGACGGTTACGATATCATCAAATACCTTGAATTTCATTACGCTGCCTATGAAAACAAACCCAATTTTCTGCGGTTTCTTCGTTCCCAAATCTCTGACCGGGTAAAAAATAGTTGGGTGCTGAAATTGCAGTCAGCACATACTTGGCTAGAAGAAAAACAGCAGGAATACAAAAGTAAACAAGAGGCAAGGCTACGGGAAAAAATCCAATCAGGCGTCCGGGAAATTGTAATCGGCCAGTCCGCAATCTCTCTGGCTGAAATAGACCGTTAAATTAAGGAATTTTCCCAGAAATTGAGCGATCGCCTGGAGGAAATCATGGATACTACCAAAAAGGACATGAAAGAACTGACCGGCTCTTTCCAAACTGGAAATATCAAGTTGAATAACCGAAATGATGAAAATAAAATCATACAGTTATTCATTTTTATTCAGGAATTGAAAACAGCCGGTTCCCAGCAACTATTTAAAAGCATTTCATCTACGGATATAGCCTACATTCTTCAACTGCATTTTGAAGCCTTTAAGGATAGGTCTAATACCATCCAGAAGAAAATAAGCGAGCTGACCGAACAACTTCACACAACCAACAGCCAAAAAGTAAAAAATCTGGAGGCCGCCTTACAGGATTTTTTTAGTTATTCACCTGTACGTTGAAATTGTTCTCCATAAAATGTTACAGGCAGCCTGCCGATAGTTGCAGGACGCATTGAGCAGCTTTCTAAAATATTTATGGATTCTGGCTTTTTTCCTGGCGTGTGTCTGTCCTTCGCTTAGGCATTCTTCGCCTTTTATGCTTCGCCTTGTAACCCGCGATGAATTTACTTATTTTCTGTCTCTCCTTATCTGTCAAGGGTTCGCTTTTTATTACAAAATCAACACCTTTAGGCTCTCTTATAAATCCCATAACTTTCAAGATTTAAAATATTACCTACTAATATTCTGGATGAATGCGTCGGAATAATCATCCTTTGTTTTCCAAAATGATATGCCCCCAATGCTTCCTCATAATGTTTTATCAACCTCGTTTTTGCAGTAAATGCCACGAAGCCCTCAAACCCAAGTTGAAAAGAAAGCTTACAGGCAAAAGCTACAAGTTTTCCGGCTACGCCTTCCTAAAGTTTACTTTTACCAATATTGAACGGTGCATTTTCAAGGAGATCCATAAAAATGTGGTCGGTTTCCCTATGAATACTCAACAGACCCTGAATAATATCCG
>DASULB010000111.1:0-11029 GCA_036278455.1 Chitinophagaceae bacterium
TTAAGACAAAAAATAAATCATTACTGGCCAGCGAAAAACAAAAGAAGGGTAGTTTAAATCTGTATAGAAAGAATGGAATACGGGTGCATACCGAAGTTGAAAATATTCAATGAGTTAAAAGATTTCTTTCAATAGGAGAAACAGTTTAAAGTCATTAAGACATCATTAAGCCGAGCGCTATTAGAAGTGATCTTACTGAAGTATCCGCCGATCGGGCAAAAAAAAACGCCCGGCCGGTATGGACAAATGGAGATTGGTAAATCACATGCCGTTGGTAATTTCAATATCATTATCACTGCCATCGAGCCATTGCAAAACTGCGGGTTTTTATCCGGAGGAATGGCGATCATGTGCCGGTGGTATAGGGCCTTTGAATATAAAGCTTTTCACAGGCCTCTTGTTAACCAACGTGTCCTGGTTCCTCTATTTACAACAAATTGACTGAAACCCTTGCAAAGTTCAGATATATTTTAAATATTTGTCAAGTCAAAAAACCCACTATAAATCTATCTGTTATGAGCACAACGCACACGGTTACGACCATTAAGGATACTACGGGTAATCCCGCGGTACTGGGACTTTTATGCTTTGGCATGACGACCGTTCTACTGAACGTCAGCAATGCCGGGTTATTTAAAATGAATTCGATGATCCTGGGAATGGGGATTTTTACAGGAGGGCTGGCCCAGGTGATCGCCGGGGTCCAGGAATGGAAAAAGAACAATACATTCGGCGCTACCGCTTTTACGGCTTACGGCATGTTCTGGATCACGTTGGTGGCGATCGTGCTGATCCCTCAAACATCTTTTGGGGCCGGATTTGCACCGGACGGTGCGTCGATGGGAATGTTTTTGTTTCTCTGGGGTGTATTTACTTTATACATGTTCTTTGGTACCTTAAAGCTGAACCGCATGTTGCAGGTGGTATTTTTCACCCTGGTCATCTTATTCTTTTTATTGGCGATAGGGGAATTTACGGGCAATAAATCGTGGAGCGTCTTTGCCGGTTATGAAGGGATTATCTGTGGTCTCTCCGCAATGTATGGAAGCGCCGCGCTGGTGCTCAATGAGGTATACGGCCGATCGGTTTTGCCGGTGGGAGAAAGGAAACGAACAGCTGTTTTTATTGAAGAGGAAGAAATGCCATCCATGGCTTCCTGAAACGCCTGGTGTAGAGGCCATTGCTTTTAGCCTGCAGGATCGCCGCAGGACATCACTTTAAATTGACAGGCTATGCTGTCCGGCGGAATTGCAGGCGCCGGGGATGTTCCATTTTCATGGATCTCTGTCTGCTGCTGAGACATGCCTTTACGCCGACGGCACCGGCAATTGCTCCGACAATTGTATCGGAAGCTTTGGTGATCCGGATCAATGACCTGGAAGACGGGTGAAGACATTCGGGACGGCAGCGACCCCAGGCAGTGGTTTCTTTGTCCGCTTCTGCATGCCGTGTTCGCTGCCGCGGATGTGATGGTCCTCAAGGCGCTTAAAAAAACTTTCCATTGTAAGATGAAGCATAACAACAGGGCACCTCCCGCTACGAGAGGTGCCCTGTTGTGTCAACGCTTGTTACCGCGGTGAAGGAGGTTTAGCGGCGTCCTTTTTAACCGGAGACAGGTGACCGTCCTTTAATTTGCACCTGTTTTTTCGTGAATCACCTTAGCGAGCCGTTTACTCAGAATAAACATGACCGTCGCGGCGATGGCGGCGGCGATCACCAGGATGAGAAAGTAATTCTTTTTGTCAATAAAGCTGTCCCAGAAGGTAGCCATTAATCCCGCTACTTTACCGGCGATGGCGTTGACCAGGAACCATGCGCCCATCATCAGGGCGGTCAGCCGGGCCGGTGCCAGCTTGGAAACCATGGAGAGCCCGATGGGACTGACCAGCAGTTCACCGACGGTAAACAGGCCGTAGGTACAGATCAGCCACAGCATGCTGGCTTTGTTATGATAGACATCCGGCATGGTGGTGGCGATGGCGATCAGCATGAGCAGGGATGATAACCCTGCCATGATGATGCCGAAGGAGACCTTGACGGGTGTGCTGGGTTCCCGTTTTCGTCTAGCCATCCAGGCAAACAGAAGGACTAAAAGGGGGGTCAGCAAAATAATGAACAGCGGGTTGACGGATTGAAAGATCTCAGGCGAGATCACGTGGAGTGATTGCCCCTTGGCGGGCCATTTGTCATGGGGCAGGTTTTTAAGGTATGGATTGAGTCCGATAATCTGCAGGGTTTTCCCGTCAGGCCCTTTTTGGGCACGGAAATACTCGTCATACTTCGTGACGGTCTCCGGCGCTGTATTGACGGTCTGCATGATGCCCATGGGTTTGGCTATTTTTTCCATCGCCGCGGGCATTTCGCGGTTGGTATACTGGTCGGCCCAGATCGTCAGCCCGGTGCTGTTCTGGTTATAGATGACCCAGAACACGATGGATACCAGGAAGAACGCGAACAAAGCGCCCAATCCCCGGCGGTCTTCCTTGGTGGAGCGTATGAATATGCCGGCGTAAAAGATGACGATCGGCACGCAGGCAAACATGAACGCGTCGTTGGATCTTGTTCCGAAGATGGTCTGGCCAAGGATGTCGCTGATAAACCATCCGAGTATAGCGGCCAGTATGGCGGGTACAAAAACAGAGCCCAATATCCTTTTCATGGGCATGTCCTCTTTTTGCGCCGGCTTGATGATGTCACCCTCTTTGAGGTGTTTCATGCCGGCCACAAACCAGATCAGACCGATGATCATCCCCACACCCGCGGTGATGAAAGCGGCCCCCCAGCTGAAGTGGTTGCGCATCAGGGCGGCGGCAAAGGGGCTGGCGAGCGCGCCGATGTTGATCCCCATATAAAAGATATTATAGGCGATGTCTTTTTTGGGCTTCAGGTCTTCCCGGTTGTAGATGTTGCCGAGAATAGTAGAGATATTTGGCTTGAAAAACCCGTTCCCGACGATAATGAATCCCAGGGAGACATACATGGCGGTCATGCCGGGAAGGGACAGGCCCACATAACCCAGCGCCAGCAACACGCCGCCCAGGATAATGGACCTGCGGTAGCCCAGATAACGGTCGGCCAGCAGGCCACCGATAAAAGGGGTGAGATAGACCAGGGCGATGAAGGTCCCGACCAGGTCGGCAGCATGTTTCACGTCAAAGCCCTTTCCTCCTTTGCTTACCGGGTCTATCAGGTAAAGCAGGAAAATGGCGATCATCAGGTAATAACCGAAGCGTTCCCACATTTCGGTAAAAAAACAGACATAGAGGGACCAGGGATGTCCTTTTCTTGTGGGAACAGGCGCCCCCGGTAAAGTAGCAGCTTGTGGCATAGATCAGTGGTTTTGGTGTAGTGAGTGTTTTGGTTTTGGTGTAATGGGTGTTTAAAAAGGGATTAAAATGCCCTAATTCGGGCGTAAAATAAAGAATTCCCGACAAACGGGCTTATATCCTGTTTACTATGATTAACTTAGCACCTTATTTTCGGCGCCAGGCGCGGGACGAAAGGAGGGTGAAAAGCACCCTGCCGGGTGTCAGGGCTTCCGGCGGGGCGGACCGGCGAGGGTGTATGCCCTGGGGCCATGGCTTTTAGACCATTATATTTACCATCATGAGGATTTTATTACTGGGCAACGGCGGGCGCGAACACGCCCTGGCATGGAAAATAAAGCAGAGTCCCCTTTGCGAGGAGTTATTTATCGCACCGGGGAACGCAGGAACCGGGGAATGCGGGATCAACCTGCCTGTATCCGTGACCGACTTTGAGGGCATTAAAAAGATTTGCCTTGACCATGGGATCGATATGGTGATCCCGGGGCCGGAGATACCGCTGGTGGAAGGGATTGCCGATTATTTTAAGCAGGACGCCGACCTGCGTGGTATCGCCATGATCGGCCCCGGCCGTTCAGGCGCCAGGCTGGAAGGCAGCAAAGCATTCGCCAAAGCATTCATGGCGCGGCACGGCATTCCGACGGCGCAGTACCGGGAATTTACCGCGGAAACTTTTGAGGAGGGGAAAAGATATCTGCAGGGCCATCCTTTACCCATCGTACTGAAAGCCGACGGGCTGGCCGCGGGTAAAGGGGTCGTGATCTGCCAGAACCATGAAGAAGCCGCCAGGGGATTTGAACAGATGATCCGGGACAGGAAATTCGGCGATGCCGGTGCCAGGGTGGTGGTAGAGCAGTTTCTCGAGGGCATAGAGCTATCGGTGTTTGTCCTGACCGACGGCACCGCGTACCTGCTGCTTCCCGAGGCAAAGGATTATAAACGTATAGGAGAGGGAGATACGGGGTTGAATACCGGCGGCATGGGGGCAGTCTCTCCGGTGCCCTTCGCGGACGAAGCTTTCATGGGCAAAGTGGAAGCGCGGATCGTCCGCCCCACCATCGCAGGCATCGCAGGGGACCACCTGGATTACCAGGGTTTTATTTTCTTTGGCCTGATCAAGGTGGGCCAGGAGCCTTATGTGATTGAATATAATTGCCGGTTGGGGGATCCCGAGACAGAAGCCATCCTGCCGCGCCTGAAAAATGATGTGGTGGCCTTATTTGCCGCCATGAGCGGGGGCACCCTGGCTGAACACGCTATTGAAACGGATCCCCGCAGCGCAGCGACGGTGATATCGGTTTCCGGCGGATATCCCGGTGCTTATGAAAAGGGTAAACCCGTCGGTGGCCTGGACCACAAACAGGAAGATGTCATGGTTTTCCACGCGGGCACCATCAAAAAGAATGGGGAGGTGCTGACAAACGGCGGCAGGGTGCTGGCGGTCACCTCCCTGGCGGATGATCTGCCCCGTGCCCTGGAGCAGGCTCGCCATAAATCCGCTGCGATCCGGTTTGAAGGAAAATACTTCCGGAAGGATATCGGCTGGGAATTCGTTTGAAAGCATAAAATTTGATACTGTCCTTATTATTTATCTTCTTTTTCGTTAAAAAAGTTCATTTTTGCAAAAACTTTGATCACACCTTCAAGTTCAGTCTTTCATGGGATTATTCACTTTCTTTACACAAGATATTGCTATAGACCTTGGCACCGCCAATACCCTGATTATTCACAACGATGAAGTAGTAGTAGATGAGCCCTCTATCGTGGCCATAGAACGGGCCAGCGGCAAAATTGTGGCAGTGGGGAAAAAGGCGATGATGATGCATGAGAAGACCCACGAGTACCTGCGCACGATCCGGCCGTTGCGGGACGGGGTGATCGCCGATTTCAACGCCGCGGAAGGGATGATACGGGAGCTGATCAAGATGATCTATCCCAAAAAGCCATTGTTCACCCCAAGCTGGCGGATGGTGATCTGTATCCCTTCAAGCATCACGGAGGTGGAAAAAAGAGCCGTGCGGGATTCTGCGGAACAGGCGGGTGCCAAGGAAGTTTACCTGATCCATGAGCCCATGGCGGCGGCCCTGGGCATCGGCATTGATGTGGAGGAACCGGTAGGCAATATGATCATCGACATCGGAGGCGGGACCACCGGTATTTCAGTGATCGCCCTGGCGGGCATCGTCTGCGACCAGTCCATCCGCATCGCCGGTGACGAGTTCACGGCAGATATCATGGAGGCCCTGCGCCGTTACCACAGTTTGCTGATTGGGGAACGGACAGCGGAGCAGATAAAGATACAGGTAGGCTCCGCCTTAAAAGAGCTTGATAATCCTCCCGATGACATTCCGGTGAACGGACGTGATCTGGTGACGGGTATTCCCAAACAGATCATGGTGTCCTACCAGGAAATAGGGGAAGCGTTGGACAAGTCGGTGTTCAAAATAGAGGAAGCCATCCTGAAGGCGCTGGAAACAACGCCGCCCGAGCTGGCCGCCGACATTTACCGCCGCGGCCTTTACCTGACAGGGGGAGGGGCGCTTCTGCGCGGGCTGGACAAACGGCTTTCCCAGAAAATAAAGCTTCCTGTACATGTAGCCGACGATCCGTTGCGCGCGGTGGTACGTGGGACGGGTATCGCGCTGAAACATGTGGGTAAATTCCCCTTCCTGATGCAATAAGGAACGGGTAAGCGAAAAAGGGTTTATATTTACCGGGAATATCCTGTTCAATGTTAAAACTTCCCCGTTTCCGTGCGTAATCTGATCATTTTCATAAGGCGGTATTTTAACTTTTTTTTGTTCCTGGTCATATTGATCTTTTGCCTCTCTTTGGTGCTGCGCCGTAACGATTACCAGCGCACTTCCTTTATTAATTCCGCCAACAGTGTCAGCGGGTACTTTTTCCGCAAATACAATAACATCCAGTACTATTTCCACCTCAAAAAGGTCAATGACAGCCTGGCATCCCTGAATGCGAATCTGCTCAACCAGTTACCGGTTGATTTCGCGAGCCCGGATACCACCTCGGCGGTGCAGACCGATACCGCGGGTAAGCGTCAATACCGCTATCTGCCCGCCGAGGTGATCAATAACTCGGTGAATGGCCTGATGAACTACATCACCCTTTACCGGGGGAGCGACCAGGGGGTGGAGACCGGCATGGGCGTCGTAGGCCCCCAGGGGATTGTCGGCATCGTGCGCAGGGTCAGCCCGCATTATGCGGTGGTGATGTCCCTTTTGCATAAGGACATGAGCATCAGTGCGAAATTATTGAATACGGGCAATTTCGGTACGGTAAAATGGAAGCCGGGCAGCTCCGGACCTTTCTATGGTATTCTGAAGGATATTCCGAAAAACGTCGCTGTTCACCGGGGCGACTCCGTGATGACCAGCGGCTATTCCGCTATCTTTCCGCCCGGACTCCTGGTGGGTTATATCGAAAAGGTCAATGAGCTCTCCGCCAGTAATTTCTATGAGATCAGTATTCGGTTCGCCACGAATTTCAGGTCGCTGCAATACGTTTATGTCATTGAAAATTTTAAAGCAAAGGAACAACACGACGTAGAATCCACCTTACCGCATGAGTGAACTGCTAAAAAATATCATTCGTTTTATATTACTGATCCTGTTACAGGTTTTTGTACTGAACAAAGTGATGTTGCATGGTTTTGCGACCCCATACCTGTATCTGATCTTCATATTGCTGCTTCCTTTCGGAACGCCTACATGGGCCCTGATGATCTATGCCCTGCTCTTCGGCCTGTGCCTGGATCTTTTCATGAATACGCCCGGCATGCACGCGGCGGCCTGTGTGGTGATCGCCTACCTGCGCCCCTTTGTCCTCAACCTGCTGTCCCCGCAGGGTGGCTTTGAAACAGTAAAGAAGACCCCTTCGGTGACCTCCATGGGATGGACACCGTTTATGACTTACGCCATCATCCTTGTGGTGGTCCACCATATCGTTTATTTTTCGCTCGAATTTTTTGATCTGCACAACATACTGCTGTTGCTGGTGAGGATACTGTTGTCTGCACTGGTGTCCCTCGTCCTGATCGTGCTCTACGAAATGTTATTCGCTCCTTCCAGAAGATAGGGGTCAGGGGATAAAGGGTTAACAAACGCTTTTTTGTGTCTTTGGGAAATGTGTGTAGGTTTGCACCATTCAATTATCGGTCCTTTTCTGAAAACGCATGTCAGCTTATAACCAGTCCAGGAAAAACATTATACTAGTGATTTTTGTGGCCATACTGGCCGTGATTGCCATGCGGTTGTTTTATTTACAGGTGATAGAAAAAAAATATCGCCTGCTGGCAACGGAACAGGCTGTCCAGCGTAAGGTAGTGTATCCCACCCGCGGTATCATCTATGACCGCCAGGGGAAGGCGGTGGTTAATAACGACGCCCTTTACGACCTGATGGTTACCCCCCGGGAGGTAAAACAGATGGACACCGCCTACTTCTGTGAATTACTTGGAATAGATACTGCCGATTTCAGAAAGAAACTCCACCGCGCGGTGGTGCGCAATGGTTGGGTGCGGCAGTCCGTTTTTGCGCCTTTGCTGCCCAAGGACGTCTATGGCCGTCTCCAGGAGAATATTTACCAGTTCCCGGGATTTGACCTGGTGGAGCGACCGGTACGCCACTATCCCTATCACTGCGGCGGAAATATCTGGGGACTCATTGGCGAGGTCGATTCCTCCATCATCAAGCGTAGCAATTATTTTTATCAGGCGGGCGATTTTGTGGGCATTACAGGGTTGGAACGTACTTATGAGCCGGTGCTCATGGGGCAGCGGGGCATCCACTATGTGGTCCGCGATGTGCATAACCGTGTCATGGGATCATACGATCACGGGAAATACGACACGGCGGCCATTGCCGGAAAGAACCTGCGGCTGGCGCTTGACATAGACCTGCAACAATTTGGCGAGAAGCTTTTGCAGAACAAGGTCGGCAGCATTGTAGCGATAGATCCGAAAACGGGCGGTATCCTAGCGATGGTTAGCAGCCCGGCCTATGACCCTAATTCGCTGACGGGCTCCGACCGGGGGAATAATTACATGGAACTGTTGCGCGATCCGGGAAAGCCGTTGTTTAACAGGGCCATCCAGGCGATGTACCCGCCCGGCTCAACCTTTAAGCCGCTGGACGCCCTGGTGGCGCTGGACGAAGGGGTCATCACCCCTGCCTACGGCATCCATTGCGTTGGTTTCTATTATGGCTGCGGCAGGGTACTTCATTGTACCGAACACTGGCCGGGCCATTCCAAAAACCTTGAAACTGCCATCGCCTATTCGTGCAATTCCTATTTCTTCGATGTTTTTAGAAAGATCATCGATCATGCAGGTAATGTGGCGCAGGGATTGACACAGTGGAAGAATTACATGAACGCCTTTGGGCTCGGCCATACGCTCGGGATTGATATCCCCGGTGAAAGCAGCGGCAACATACCCGATACCAGCCATTACGATCAGATATTCGGGACCGGACACTGGAATTCGTGCACGATCATATCCTGCGGGATCGGGCAGGGGGAAATACTGGAGACGCCGCTTCAGATCGCCAATGGCGTATGCCTGATCGCCAATCACGGGTATTATTACACACCGCATTTTGTAAAAAGCATCGATGGGGATACCACCCTTTTGGCGCCTTTTCACAAAAAGCATGTGGTCACACGCATTCCGGATACGATGTACCGGACCGTGGTGGCCGGTATGGCCCAGGTGGTCGCTCATGGCACCGGACGTTTTGTACAGGTGCCGGGAGTCGAAATGTGCGGCAAGACGGGTACGGCGCAAAATCCCCATGGAAAGGACCACTCGCTTTTTGAGGCGTTCGCGCCAAGGACCAATCCGCGTATCGCCATTGCAGTCGTAGTGGAGAACGCCGGCTATGGTGCCACTTACGCGGCGCCCATTGCCAGTTTGATGGTGGAAAAGTACCTCAATGACACGATTGCCGCTGGACCGCGCACGGCATTAAAAGAACGCATGATCAATACGGTGATCCTGCCGGACTACCTCATGAAGGACTTAAAGAAAAACAAGCAGGAGCAGGACAGCGTAAAAAAAGTGGCGGTGGCCTTAAAGGACAAAAAGCGGCAACCCCGTAAAGCCTATGCAGTGAACCAGCATCCATGAAAGACCGTAACACGACACTCACCAAGGGCCTGGACTGGCCGCTCATCTACCTGTACATTCTGCTGGTACTGATCGGCCTGTTGTCTATATATGCGGTCGAACACCGTGAAAATGAAAATTTCGTCTATGCGTTGACGCATTTTAGCCGCAATTTCTCCCAGCAGCTCAAATGGGCGGGTATTTCCGGGGTGCTGGCACTCATTATCCTGCTCATCGACAGTAAATTTTTCACCGCTACGGCCAATCTTTTTTATGTCTTTGGGATCCTGCTGCTGCTAGTGGTGCTGGTGGTCGGCAGGGATATCAAAGGCTCCCATTCATGGCTTGTCGTAGGCGGCTTCCAGTTCCAGCCCGCGGAGTTCACCAAACTGTGTACCCTGCTCGCCCTTTCCAAGTATTTGTCCAACGTCGACGTCGACTTCACCAGGTTTCGTTCCCGGCTGATCGCATCGGCCATCATTTTGCTGCCCCTGGCCGTTATCCTGCTGCAGGATGAAACGGGACTGGCATTGGTTTATTTTAGTTTTTTTCTGGTCCTGTACCGTGAAGGCCTCCCCGGAATACTGCTGGTCATCGGCTTTTCCCTGATCGTACTGGTGTTGAGTGCCCTTTTGGTGGATAAGGTGTTGTTGTTCATCATCTTTACCGCTATTACGGCCCTTGTTATCTATTTCATGCGCAAACAAATCGCCCGAAAGCGTTCCGCCCTGGCGGTTATTCTGTTGGTCTGGGGCTTTTGCGCGCTCTTCGTCATGGTTGTGGTGCCCTTTACGTTCACCCATGTCCTGAAACCTTATCAGGTGTCGCGCATCAATGTGATGCTGGGAAAGGAAGTGAGCCGGGGTGCGGATTATAACGTGATGCAATCGAAGATCGCCATCGGGTCAGGGGGATGGTTAGGAAAGGGTTATTTGAAAGGCACCCAGACCCGTTTTGATTTTGTGCCCGAACAAAGTACCGACTTTATTTTTTGCACCATCGGCGAGGATTTCGGTTTTGCCGGCAGTCTCGTGCTGATCCTGATCTATGTGCTTTTGCTCATCCGGATCATCCAGGTCGCGGAGCGGCAAAGATCTTCCTTCAGCCGGATTTACGCCTATGGGGTGGCCTGTGTATTATTCTTTCATGTCGCCATCAACATTGGCATGACTGTCGGGCTGGCGCCGGTGATCGGCATCCCGCTGCCGATGATCAGCTATGGCGGGTCTTCGTTGATCACCTTCACCATGTTGTTTTTTATCATGGTCCGCCTGGATGCCGACCGGCAGATGCTGCTGCGGTAAATACCACTTTTTCGTGTTCCTGAAGGGCCGTACCTTTGCGTCCGGTTCAAATTCATCAAGCATAGCAAAATGGCGCGTATTATCCCCTTATCGGAAGGCAGCTTCACGGTAGATGCAACGAAGGAATTCATTCCCTTTGATCAGGAGGCGGATGATCTCCATGAACGTAACCGTGGATCATTGCTGGTGGAGGTCCAGCCTATTGAGCTGGTCACTGACCGGGATTATATCCTGCTCGACACCGGTCTGGGGATTACCGGCCGTCAGGGGGAATC
>DASULB010000112.1:0-9170 GCA_036278455.1 Chitinophagaceae bacterium
CTTTCAAACAAGATTTTACTGCGTCTTTAAGGCTGCCATCATGAATAGATACACTGACTAGCGGCAAGTCTTTAAGCGTTTGCTGGGCCCACAAAAAGGAATACCCGGTTTGTTCTCTGATCTGCCTGAATACTTGTTCTACAGGAACATTGTGAAGCAAAAGATTTACCTTTTGCGAGTAACTTTTTGCACTAATGCTTAGTGTAGAAATGATGATAAGAAACGCAGTTAAACGCATAATCATCCATGTTTGATGCCAAACACGTCGTTTGCCCGTACATGGCGGTTTGCCAGAAGTAATATTTGTCATACTTTTGTACTGTCCCGGATACCCCGGGACGGGTTTGGGTTTTGAGAATCGTCATTTAAGCACTGCAGATTTTCGGGTTACCCAAATCATTCGCCGGGTTCTGACTTCAGATCGGAATCCGGTTTTTCTTTGAGCCCTTCTTTTTTGGTAACTTATGTTTCCATGGTATTTATATTTTTAATGATCATTGAGATAAAACAATTATTCTCTTTCCTTCCAGTTTAGTATGGATACCGATCGCAGACAGCGCAGACAGCACATCAGATAGATGAGCATTCCGGTTGATCGTGCCTCCGAATCTTTTATCGATAATTTTTCCTGAATATTCAATATCCACATCATACCACCGGGACAACTGATTCATGAACTCCTGTACACTGCAGTCATTCAGGGATAAAAGACCGTGGATCCACGCGGCCACATCATCAGCGTTTACTTTTTTCACCTCAATATTTTGATCTATATTATCCACGTCGGCCTGCTGTCCAGGTTTAATGATCGTCGTCTTCTTGTTTCCGGGAATTGACACTTTTACCAATCCTTCCAGCAAAGTGGTTTTAACTTCAGGTTCATTGTCATAAGCCATCACATTAAAGCGTGTGCCTAATACAGTGATATCCGAGTTTCGCGTAGCGACAATAAACGGATGATCAGCATCTTCAGCGATTTCCATATAAATTTCTCCGGTAATAACGACCTTCCTCTTTTTACCTGTAAAAGCAGTGGGATAGTGAATGGAAGAAGCTGAATTCAACCATACTTTACTACCATCGGGTAAAACCAGTTGGTATTGCCCGCCACGGGGAGTAGTCAGTGTGTTGTATTGTACCGGTGATTCCCGGCCGCCTCCTGCTACCTGCTTGTTACCCACTGCCAACTGATACAACAGCAGTCCGCTATCCGCTTTTACTATTTTGCTGTTTCCCTGGCTTGCTAACTGGCCCTGGCGGACGCTGTCCAACACAATAGTGGCGCCATTGGATAAGGTAAGCAAAGCCCTGTTCCCTCCGGGCGTTATATCATGAAGCTGCTTATGAACTGCAATCCGCTGTACCGGCTGCATGTACTCAAAAAAATACATTCCGACAGAGAAGAGCAGTACCAGTAGGATGGAAGCCGCAGCATACCAAAAGATCTTTATTCTCTTTACCTGGGAATGCCGTTTCACATGCTGTTCACCATGAATTTTCTCATAGATATTTTCCAACATTTTCCGGTACAGGATCTCCTCTTCTTCCGCTGAAAGATCCTTGCCCGATTTTTGATCCAGTCTCCTGTAATATTCCTTCAATAAACGCGCTTCTTCTTCAGATGCACTACCATTTAAATATTTATCCAAAAGCTGCACAAAATTAAGCTTCTCCATAGCTACCGTTTATATTAAGTACCAAAAAGCGGAGCGTACCCTACGGCATTCTGAAAAAAACTAAAATTTATTTTACCATGGTCAGGATGATAAAATAATATCCTTCCCGCCAATCGAATGATCCCTTTCCTTCAAAGTAAGATAAATGACTCCCGGCCCGGGTTTCCCCAGGCCGGGAGTCAATAAATAACCTGTCTGTTCCTTTATTTCCTTTTGCAATTGCATCTGCAATGGCTGTAATGCTTCCCATTTCAAAGCGGGATGAATGAAAATTATGTTTTTTTGAAGCCTTGAAAGGGCGGAATATACTCCATTATAGCGTTTATCATTTCATATAGCTACCATATAAATAACATTTTATATCGCCCCTACAGGGCTTACAATAATTTATTTAATCTTCTCTAAATCGGGCGTTGCCCGATACTTTAATATCAGGCTATTTCAAGGCTCTTTAAGGGCGAAACTTAAGTCTCAATAAACAAGAAGAAATGATGCCGGAGCATATTTTCCGAGATAAAAAGAAAAGGTGCCTTTATTCACTCTTATTTTTTCCCCTGTCCTATTCCCGCGTAAATCAATTGGTACAACAGCTTTAAGATTTTCTATGCCCGATTTCACGGTACAGTCGCCGGATATACCCCCTTGTTCCCACAAACGTAAAATGGCCCCCCCGCCGTCGGGGTTTTTACCAAACGCTGTTATTAAAATACCTCCCCGTGAAACAGAGATGCCGGTTTTGGTAGCGGGTAAATTTCCGGGATTCCCCTCTGCCACCCCGGTTAGCAATGGCAATCGCGTTTCCCATCCGTATCGGGCCAGATTTGGAATGGTTTGTGCGCCTTTACCAACCGGCCAGATACGCACTCTTTCCGTCCACGAGCCTCCCTGCCATAAAGGATAATTGGTATTCCACATATTGTTGTACAGATTTAAAAATACAGATGGAGTGGTTGGCACACGATTCATTGAAAATTTCCACAAACCCCGTTCGCCAAGACTTAATAACGGTGCATCTTCAGAAGCAAGCGCCATACCGGATTTGTCGGGTGCTGTAATGGCTACACCTGTAGCTACCGCCATCAAATACCTGTTTGTGCCGGCTATAATATCTTTTGCCGGGTCGATTGGACCTCCCAGGCGGCCTACTGTAAAAGTCGGCTTCTCTACATGAAAGGGAAAACAGAGCCATCCTCCCTCGGGAATTTTTTCGGGAGTTTTTGACTCAACAGACCATTTGACATCCACGTAAACTGCATCGCGGGGGAAGGTAAAGGCTATTGTATATCTCCGGGCAAAGCCGTCTGTCGAATCCGATGTCAATACGGCAACATCTGCGACGGCAGTATGTGTAACGGTTATTTTCCAGGCGGTTGGCGTAAAAGCCAGATAAGGGGACTTCATTGCAGCGGGCATTCCGGGTTTGCCAAGATCATTTAATCCCCAACCGCCTTTTATACGGCTATATGCATTGAACCATTTATCTACTTCGTTTTTACTAAAACGCTCATGCAAAAATTGTCCGATTACATATTTTGATGATCGGTTAACCAATTCGCGTCCGGTTGACTTTTCAACCAATGATGCGATACCGCCTTTTTTCAGATCGAAAACAACCTTAAAATAAGATGTGCTAAACATCGTTGACTCATCTTTTGAAACGGTTCCTTCTTTTAGTTCATTAAATGAAAAAGTTTTATAGCCGGACGCGGGCACTCCTTTCACATAAAAATATTCCCCTTTATTCCAGGGCTTTTCAATCATACCCGATCTCTTCCATGGCAGTGGATTATAAACTACCACGCGTTTACCATCTTTATTAATTGAGGCAGCCAATAAATTAAGGTTCGTAGTAAGGGCGCTGCTCACGATCTCATTCGCATTACGGATGTACTGGCGCTTGTCTTCGTAGGAACGAAGCCATTTCCTTTTACTTCCAACATCTGTATTATGCGCGTTGCCGTTCTTCAATGCAGCATAGTTACCGTTCGGCGGCAACGGCTCTGCTGCTGCTTCTGCCATCCATTTCTTCCATGCGTCGCCGTAGGCATAGCGTGGACCATATTCCGCATTCATCCCCCAGGTATGTTCCCCGTACAAAAGGCTCTGTTCATACGCTTTGGCAAGTTTTGCAGCGATAGGCGCAACAACTATTCCCCAAGATTTCATTTGTGTATGCAAACCATCTAGCGCAGATTCCAGCGGATGAATATTTCGGGCAATTTTTGTTTCCTCTGGGTTGGATTGCAGACCCTGGATCCAAGTATCCGGACAATCCCCTTTTACAGTCGGTAGGTCTGGTCTTTCGGCAAGCACCGCCCTGGCAAAATCGTCCAGTGTGCCAAAATGGATTTTTACACCTGGTAACTCTTTAGCGGCGACATTCAGAAGCCGATCGATTTCCTGTATCGTTGGAGGCCCTTGGTTGTCGCCTGTCATCTCCATGGCCAGGTAATTCCTGCTTGGCCAATCAGCAGGCGGTTTGATGCCGGAGCCGTACAGGTGGGTGTAATTACATAAGATTTTTGATCCATCGGGGCCCTCCCACCAGAACAGGTCCGGAAAGCGAGGGTACTGACTTGCCGGATTACAGCCCAATTGTAAAAATTGTATTCCGGCATTTTTTAACAACGTTGGCAATATCCAGGAATGGCTGGGTACATCGGCCATTTTTGCACTAATGGGCAACGGAACGCCATATTTTCTGGCAACGGCGGAAGAGAAGCCCAAACCCCGCACCAGATCTTCAAGATCCAGTGATTCTGTCTGCATCGTAAATGGCAGGCCGTCCACAACGAGGCTTCCTTCCTTTATTGCTTTCACAATTCTCAGCCTGCGTTCAGGAGTTTGCAGAGGTCCGAGCATTTGCGCTTCCAAAGGCCAGCCGGCGACACTCCAGGAAAACCGTTTTTCCCGCGGCTGCTTTTCATTGTTTTCAATCAGCCTTAATGCATTATCCATCATTTCTTCCCGATAACGCTTAAATACATTTTCGGCAAGATCGGTAAATCCCAGGTCGAAGTGCGTTCTGAATACAACCCATATATCGGTTACTTTTGAAGAATCACGGCCCGGTTGTGCTTCTACTCTCTGTATAACAAAGAAGACCATAGCTATCATACAGAAACTTAACCTGGATAAACATGACTTTTGCATACAAAGTAAGGATCTCTCCATTCTATATTTAATTTTAACTATTATATTCTTATTGTTATTTTATCCTCTTCTTTCCGCTGAAAGATCCTCGCTCGACTTTTCATCCAGTCTCCTGTAATATTCCTTCAATAAACCCGCTGCTTCTTCAGATGCATTACCATTTTAATATTTATGCAAAAACTGCACAAAATTATGCCTCTCCATCCTACCCTTTATATTAAGTACCAAAAAGCTAAGCGTACCCTACTGCGTCCCGAAAAAAAAACGAACCTTTATTTTACCATGATCAGAAAAATAATGAAGATGCTTGTGGTTAAGACGGAGCGAAGAAATTTTAAAGACCTGGAAATCCTTTTTTCTACCGTTTTTTCAGAAATACCCAGCAGCTCAGCAATCTGCTTATAGGTCATATTGTTTTCACGGCTAAGCAGAAAAACTTCCTGCCAGTCTTTGGGCATGGTATCGATCAGTTGCTGTACCAATTGCTGCTGTTCTTTAAACAACAAGGGATCATCTGTGATAATATCTACAGTAGCGGCTGTCAGTCTCTCATAGAAAGTCCTGTCATGGCGTATTTCCCGGATAGCCTTAAATACTGAAAAACGTACTGCCTGGCGAAGATATCCATTAAGGTTTTTAATATTCGCCGCCGATCTTCTCATCCACAGACTGATAAAAACATTCTGAACAATGTCTTGCACGGCTTCCTTATCCTGTAAGATATGAAAAGCCGTATGTAACAAGGGCTGCCAATAACGGTTATATATCTCAGTAAAAGCATCCTCATCGCTGCTTTTCAGGAGTTCCGATAGCTCCTCATCAGTAAATGTATGGTAAGATGGCATGTGAAAATTCCATTTCATATAAATGAGGTAAAATAATTACATTCTAATGATATTTAAAAAAAAATATCTTTCAGAAGACTTTGATTAAATTTAACCCTGTTTTAAAACTTTCAAATGGTCCCGGCGATGGACTCTTTTTATCTCTTTGCTTTCCAAAATAATCAATAGCAATCCTCAGTGGTTCACCATCTCTTTGTTCATAAGGAAGCCGTGAAATTGCTGCTTTCCCTAATAATTGTGTAGTAACTAACTTCCGTTCTCGCCCATCTATCCAGTGTTTATCCAATTTTATTTTGTAAATAGTATCCGTTTGACTTTTTTATCAATTTAATATCTGGATCGAACTTTGAATCGGCTAATGGATTATCTTCATCTTTGGAAAACTTTGCACCGTCAAGAAAAACATTTCCATTCATTTTTGAAGGTAATTTCAGCGTATCGCATCCGCTCAGATCACAGCGTTGCAAAAACAAATTATTGTAAAACCGGTTGTCACCCATAGGATTATCATGGAGGCTTACTAATTTAGTCGTATGGGGCTTGAGAATAGGCGTCTTTCTCGCATCATAATAAAGAAAATGAATTTTTCCATTAAACAGATTGTGAATGTAAGCGCCACCCTGAGAAGCAGTGCTTATTGAAAGGGGTGACAGAAATATGTTATTGTCTATAATGAAAGGGCCATGGTTTACTTCTACAAATAAATCCGTCGGATTGTTGTTCCGTAGGTTCCGGGAAACACGTGTCCCTTGTGCCATCCAATCGAGCCAAATCCCGTAACAGGTATTATTATAAATGTGATTTCTCATGATCCTCACATCTACGGCGGCATGAAGTTTTATACCGGCCATCTCTGCACCGGCAAACCACCCTTTATTACAAATATCATAAATTGTATTGCCTTCAATAGTACTAAACACCGCTGCTAAACTACCAACGATCCCGGATTGCTCACAGTGGGAAATTATATTATTCCGTACAATGTGATGGCCGATATGCTCTTTTGACCAGCCATGTTGAAGCGCACGTTTTATGGTTTTCACATATCCACCTGCTGTATTTTCTGAAGTATTATCCCACTGATCGCCATATTTGCCCAGCGAAATACCGGAACACATAGAATACCGGATCACATTATTTGCAATGATCCATCCTTTACTCCAATTAGGACCTATCAGACCGATCTGTTGAGCGGTAGGCGGCGCCCATGGAGTTGCAGCATCCTCCATAGTGAAGCCCCGAACAGTAATGTAATTAATCCCCGTATCCCGAGGATAAAAAACACTTTGCCTAACATTAATTCCCACCGTATGCTTATTGGGATTAACTCCCTTCAACTGTGCCCGGATCGTCGTAGTGTCTTCATCTACTGTCCCAAACCAAAGCGCATCTTTTCCAACCGGACTCATAACATCATTGAGGCTTGCAGCTTCTGTCAGCCACTTACCATTAAGATATACCGCACCTGTGTGATGAACACGGCCTCTCGGATTGAACCAGTCACCATGGATAATATCGCCGTAAGGATTAAAATTTCCAAAAAAGGAATTGGCGATTTTTACCTGCCATACAGACGCATTGACCCTCATCCAATTTTTGATAATTTCAGAGCCTTTAATAAGGACATGCTCCCCCGGGGCTGCTTCATATACAATCCGTTGTAAGTCTGATCTACCTCCTCGTGGAGGATTAATATATTCACGGTAAACTCTTCCATGAACGATAATCGTATCCCCTGGCATCGCTAAATCAGATGCATGTTGTATCGTTCGTAAGGGAGCCGATTGTGTACCGGGATTTAAATCATTTCCCCGGATTGAAACATAAACCGTTCTGCCAAAAGCGAGTGAAGGATATAAAAATATCCATGTAAGTATACCTAAAAATATTTTTGTTATTAGCTTCATGGCTTTATTCCTTCATGTCCTTAATGGCTTCCATACTCAATGCTATATTCCATATTTCTAATTCGTCTATTTTTCCTTTAAAGCCTCCTACTTTTTCCAGGGGGAAGAATAAGGTTTCTACCTTTCGCCTTTTATTCTTTTTACTGAAATGAACCCAATGATGATACAAACTATCTTGCACATGTCCGTTTACAAATAATGCGGTTCCTTTATTCGTACCCGAAATCACAATATGAGTCCATACATTGTCGGGAAGGGTGTAATTAAATTTAAAATTGTATCCATCCCTTGAAAAACCAAGTTTTCCTGTGGCCCCCTGATTTAACTTAACCACTGCATTAGGCGATTGAAACAAAACCGTATTATCCGGATTGCCGGAGGCAGGATTTATCCAAAACGATACCGTATAATTATACCCGATCTCTTTGTATGGCAAAACAGCATAGCTGGATTCTCCCAAGAAGGATAATGCTTTCCCTTTAATCCCTTTAGCGTAAGAGGCATTTTTCAACCTCACATTTTTACTTTTCTTGTTAAAATGAAAGTCAGCCACCAACGGATGATCCGGATTTCCAAGCTTGCCTCTGATATTAAGACCCGGGCCTTCCCCAATATGTTTGCACTGTATTGCAAAATCTTTATATGACATAGAAGTATTCGTGCCGCCCCACATTTTTTGCGCCAATACCTGAATAGCGGGGAACACCCTGTCATTCACATCTTTTTCGCTGATACCATTACCTACAATATCATTCCATTCGGCAAAAGAACCACCCATAATGGAAGGGTCCCCGGCACAAAACGCCACGTTTCCAACCAGGGAAGGACTCCATTTATCATAAATCATTCTGAGATTCAGATAGTCATAATAATAACCTGCAGCAGGTACAATATAGAGCCATCCATCCGGGGTACTGATAAGTTTATACCCTAATTTTTTCATGTCAATAGGATTCGCATATCCATTATACCAAAGATTCATGGTAACCCCTTTCACGGTAACGGGTGTCTTTCCTTTTGCCCATGTCAATGCGCCCCAGAGCCTTACTCTTTTTCCAAAACTCTCCACATATTTTATCAACATATCTGTAAAAGCGCGAAACTCTTCTGTAGCAGGCTTAGCATATTCATCTGTTCCGATATCAACCACTTCCCCCGTAAATACGGGGTGAGGGCCGGATAAATATTCTTTGAATACATTTCTCACCACAGTATCTGTCAGCGGATCATTTAAATCGAGGTGGTCCATGCCATATTTCTTACTGCCAATAGCTGGAATAGCTTTGCTAAAAGCCAGTGAATGTGCGGGAACATCTATTTCAGGTACAATTTGAATGCCGTATTCATCAGCTAACTGTTGTAAATCAATAAATTCTTTTTTTGTATAAGAACCGTCCTTTGCTGTTAACCCGTGATAGGTATCATTTTCCAACCGGAATGCTGAATAGGTGCTATCCCAGTTATCACCAAAATATTTTTTAGAACCATTATCACTCAAATGGATTTGAAAGTCGTTCATTTTATAATAGGATAATAGCTTAACATATTTTTGCAAAAATTGTAAAGTAAAGAACTTCCTGCCATCATCC
>DASULB010000113.1:0-13379 GCA_036278455.1 Chitinophagaceae bacterium
AAGAAACAATGCCCAGACCGAGGGGCATTTTAACAATGCCATTTTGACCATGGGTTATTTATCCAGCCCCCTGACGCCGGTTAAACAGCCCGACGGAAGCTATACACCCCATGTCACCTCCACCGACCTGTTTGATAACGCCAATCCTGTGAACATGATCGTCAACAGGGAAAACAGGACCCATGTTACCCAATTGCTCTCCAATGCTTATGTGGACATCGAACCGGTGAAAGGGCTGCATCTGAAAAGCACCTTTAACGCCGAGATCCAGAATACCAACAACTATCAATACGTGCCCAGCTATGTGGGCGGTTTCCGGGCCCCGCCTCCCCAGCCCGCCAGCGGGAGTTATGGTTCCGCCTATGAAATCAACTGGTTAAACGAAAACACCCTTACCTATGATCACTCCTTCGGTCCGCACGCGCTTTCTTTGCTGCTGGGATATACGGTGCAGAAAGATCACCAGGATGAGAACAATACCGGCGGGAGCAGTTACCCGAATGACGACCTGCATGACCTGGGCGCCGCCACAATCTTCTCTGCCAACACCAATATCCAGGAATGGACACTGATCTCCTACCTGGGACGCCTCAATTATAATTACAAGGATAAATACCTGATCTCTGCTGCCCTGAGAAGTGATGGTTCCAGCCGTTTCGGACCCGAGAACCGGTGGTCCCTCTTTCCGTCAGTATCGGCCGGATGGCGCGTTTCCAATGAGGGCTTTTTCCCGAAAGGCGGCTTTTTCAGCGATTTGAAGTTGCGGGCCAGCTATGGAGTTGCAGGGAACAACAACATCGGCAACTACCGCTATATTCCCACCATTTCTTCCGCCGACTACCAGTTTAACAATAACTTCATCAGCGGGACAGCCCTGTCTTCGCTGGCAAATAACCAGCTTGGGTGGGAGCTTTCCCGCCAGGCAGACGGCGGACTGGATATCACTATGCTCGACGGCAGGTTGTCACTGACAGTGGACTATTACCTTAAACACACCGAGGATATGCTGCAAAGCATTGCCATTCCGAGTTCCTCTGGGTATACGGGTGCCTATACCAACCTGGGGAACGTAGAAAATCATGGATGGGAATTTGCCATCCATTCAGTCAATATGAACGGAGCGGTTCACTGGCAGACGGACTTCAATATTTCATTTAACCGCAATAAGGTGCTCAAACTGGGTGGTGGTATTACCCAGATCCTTTCGGGAGATGTGAATACCAATGTAACCGAAGTAGGCCAGCCCATCGGCATGTTTTACGGCTATGAATTCCTCGGTATTTTCCAATCCGACGACGAAATTGAAAAGTATCCACACCAGCCGGGCACCCTGCCAGGGAATGTTAAATACAAAGATTTCAACGGTGACGGCCAGATCACTTCCGCTGATATGACCATTATCGGCAATCCCTTTCCCAAGTTCACCTGGGGCATGACCAATGCGTTGTCTTACAAAAATTTTGACCTGCGGATAATCCTGGAAGGCTCCCAGGGAGCCAGGGTGATGGATCTTTATAAACGTTTCATGGATAACCTGGATGGCGTCTTTAATGTGGAGAAAGCGGTGCAAAACCGGTGGCGTTCAGCTGCACAGCCGGGCAATGGCCAATATGCCTCCACCACCGGCAAGACCGCGCTGGCCAGAGAAGTCAATTCACGGTGGGTAAAGAACGCTTCCTATGTATGCCTGAGAAACATTACGCTGGGTTACGCGATCAAAACCAAGCTGGTTTCCGAAGCCAGGGTCTATGTAAGCGGGCAGAATCTTTTATGGCTGAGCTCCTACAAGGGCAGTGACCCGGATATCGAATACAACGCGGATAATTCACTGGCGCCCAATGTGAACTATACCGGGTATCCGACTGCCACCATGATCACGGCAGGCATTGATTTTACCTTTTAATCCCTAAATCCAAAGGCAATGAAGAAATTAATGATAGTATGCAGTACCCTGCTCGTAGCGGCCGGCGTCAGTTGCAATAAAAGTTTCCTGGATGTGAAGCCCAAAAGCTTTCTCTCTGCAAGCGGTTATTTCCAGGGGGCCGATCACCTGAGCGAAGCACTAAACGGGGTATACAACCCGCTGGACGGTTTATATACGGGATCCATGTGGGCCCTGGCGGAGATGCGGTCGGACAATACCTCTTACCAGTACAATACCGGTGACCGGTCCGGATTCCCGCAGGAGGAACTCGACGAATTCCGGGAGGTGGACGACAACTCCTTCGTGTATTCCTTTTACCAGACTTCCTACACCGGGATCGCCCGGGCCAATGTATTGCTGGACAACCTCCAGAATAACACCTCGGTGCCCGACAGCCTGAAGAACCTCCTCAAGGGCCAGGCCGAGTTCCTGCGCGCCTTTTATTATTTCAACCTCGTCAGACTAATCGGCGATGTTCCGCTCGTGCTCCACGAAGTGACTTCAACGGATGAATCGTTTTCCCAGGCAGCCCGCAAAAAACCTGAAGACATTTATCCGGTCATCATCACCGATCTCAAAGATGCCATCCAGTTGCTTCCCGTCAGATACAGCCAGCCAACCGATATCGGCCGGGCAACCAAGGGCGCGGCAGAGACCTTCCTGGGCAAGGTCTATATGACCCAAAAGAATTTCTCAGAAGCCATTCCCCTGTTAGAGGATGTCAGAAAACTGGGATATTCCCTTTTACCCAACTATGCGGATATCTTTAATCCTGCCAACAAAAACAACCAGGAATCCATTTTCGAGATCCAGTATAAGGAAGGCTCCCCCGGGACCCCCAGTAATTTTATCTATACTTTCGCCCCTTACAACGCGGGGACCTCCATTACGGGATTTCAGCTGTATTCCGGTGCCGGTTCGGGATGGAACATTCCTACCCGGGATCTGGTGAATGCCTATGAACCGGGTGATAAACGGAAAGCCGCCTCCATAGACTTTGGTTTCACCGATCCCAATTCGGGACAGGTAGTGCCTTACATTCTCAAATATGACCACCCCCCTTACCAATTGCCTTATGAGACCTCCGATGACTTCATCGTAACCCGCTATGCCGATGTGTTGCTGCTGCTTGCTGAATGCCTGAACCAAAAAGGGTTTGTTGCGGGTGGCGAAGCCTTCCAGTTACTCAACCAGGTCAGGGAGCGCGCAGGATTGCCGGACAAAACAACAGACAACGCCAATGCTGCATTAAGGGTGCCCTCTCAGAATGCATTCACGCAGGCGGTACTCCGGGAACGCCGGGTAGAGCTGGCTTTTGAGGACCACCGTTGGTTTGACCTGCTGCGCACCGGTAGCGCAGCCTCGGTGATGAAAGCACACGGAGTGGAAGAAAAGCAGCTCAAACCCTATGTAGCGTCCGATGCTTATACCAACATTCCCCTTACCTACCAATATCCGAGAAGGGAAATGCAATTGCTTAAATAAACTGCGCGGTATCACCCAACCGCTCATCTGTTTTTGTTTTTCCCTGCCAGGGAAGAACGCTCTGTGGAGTCTCCCCTGGCTTTTAGTCGAACAATATGCATAGAACAAGCCTTTTTTATACCGTAGTGCTCTCCACAGCCTTTGTTATTCTTTTATCCCCCGGCTGTCACCCGCCAACACCTGCCAGATCCGGCGTCTCCAACAACTTCGCTCCCTTTACACCCAGCCATAACCTGGAAAAGGATTTCCGTACGCCTCCGGCACAGGCCAGGCCCTGGTGCTTCTGGTGGTGGCTGGAAGGAAATATAGACAGCGCCGGTATACGCCATGATCTTCTGGCCATGAAAAAGGTAGGGATCCAGGCCGCCATTATTTACGATGCAGGCTCTTCCTCTTATGTGGCGGTTTCGCGCACTCCTGCCGGTCCGCCTTTCATGAGCCCGAAGTTCAGGAACCTGATCACCTACGCGGCGTATGTCGCTGACAGTCTGGATTTACAACTGAGCCTTAATATCACCAGCGGATGGAATGACGGCGGTCCGTGGGTAACCCCCCGCTACGCTTCCAAAAGGATCACCTGGAGTCTCCTGCGGGTAAAAGGGCCGGCGAACCTGAACCGGAAACTGCCTTTCCCTGAGGGAGTATTCAGGGGAGGCCCGGACTCCGCGGCTTATTTTACGCCCGTGGCCGCCTTCGCCATGCCGTTGGCAGATTCCTCCGGGAAAGTGACCCCCCTATCCTATTTTGCACAAAAAGCAGTGCACAACGTCAGCGTGCCCCAGACGCACGACGGATACGACTGGCGGATCTTTTTAAAGGAGGACTCCTCCACGCTTCAACAATACAGTGTCAAATCCTCTGATATCATACGGATCAGCAACCGGGTGGACCATCATGGCAATATCCGCTGGCAGGTTCCTCCCGGCAACTATCTCATCCTATGGTTCGGCTATACCGGCACGGGGTCCGGGGTTTCGACCAGCGGACCAGGCGGCGAAGGCCTGGCAATTGACTACATGGACACCGCGGCAACGGACCTGCAATTTGCCCATGTCCCGGGTGTCCTGATAGACGACCTGAAAAAGAGTGCCACCCGCAACCATCAGAAAAATCCTACTGCTGCACTCAGGTATCTTCATGATGACAGCTGGGAGTTGGGAGCAGCCAACTGGACACCGGGCTTTGTGGCAGCCTTTAAAAGACTACGGGGATATGACCCCATACCCTACCTGCCCATCCTGGCCGGCCAGGTGATAGAAAACAAGGAAATATCCAGCCGTTTCCTATATGATTTCCGGCGCACCATCGGTGATCTGATCGCCCTCAATCATTACGGGCGGCTCCGGCAACTTGCCCACCACTACGGGCTCGGCATTCATCCCGAAGGCGGCGGACCGCATCCTGCCCCCATCGACGCCCTGGAAAATCTCGGGATGAATGATATTCCCATGGGCGAGTTCTGGGCGAAAGTGAATACCCACAGGGTGAAGGATTACGAAAGGATATTTGTCAAACAAAGTGCTTCGGCGGCCCATACCTACGGCAGGAGGTACGCGCAGGAAGAAGGGCCGACTTCCATCGGCCCCCAGTGGGAGATGGATCCCCGGCGCCTGAAGCCTACCATTGACCGTGCTTTTTGCGAGGGCATGAACCGGATCGTCTTTCACACCTTCACCCATTCGCCTGCCAGCGCGGGAAAGCCGGGCAACGAATACTTCGCGGGCACTCATTTCAACCCCAATATTACCTGGTGGAAGGAAGCCCCTGCCTATACGGCCTATATCAGCCGGTGCCAGCTGATGCTCCAACAGGGTTCTTTTGTAGCAGATGTGTGCTTTTACTATGGTAACAATGTCCCCAACCAGGTACACCTGAAGCGGATCAGGCCCTCACTGGGTGAAGGCTATGATAATGATGTACTGGATACCCGGATCCTGCTGGATTCAACCTATGTCAAAAATCACCGCATTTATCTCAAAAGCGGCATGCATTACGAAGTGCTCGTGATGCCCGACCGCACTGCGATGCCCCTGGACGTACTCAAAAAAATCCGCAGTCTTATCCGCGCGGGGGCCACGGTCATTTCTCCCAAACCGGTGCGGTCCACAGGTCTGTCGGGTTATCCGGCGTCTGACAGCGAAGTAAAACGGATCGCCGGGGAAATCTGGGGTGCCGCCACTGACCCAGGTGAACGTACCCTTGGCCAGGGGAAAATCGTCTGGGGAAAGACTATCCGGCAGGTGCTGGCCGAAAGAGGCATCCGCCCGGATGTCTTGGCAGAAGGTAAAAAACAACTGCAGGACTACGATTACATTCACCGCCACTACGGAGCTTATGACATTTATTTCCTCTGTAACTGGCGTGATACTGCACAATGGTTTACCGCGGATTTCCGGGTAAAGGACGGGGCGCCTTCCTTCTGGTACCCCGGCAATGGCAACATTATCCCTCAGCCGGTCTTTACCCCTTACCCGGACTATACCTCGGTGCCTGTGTATCTGCCGGCACACGGGTCCGTTTTTGTCGTCTTTAAAAAAACAAAGAACCTCCATCCCATCGACCGGGTATCGCGCGGTGACCGGATCCTTTATCCCTTTAAACCGGGCCGGGGCGACACGCTCAACGCCTTCGTTCCGCTGGCCGGGAACCTCCTGCAGACGGACGGTCCCGGAACATACGTCCTTCATTTTACCGATGGTAGCCAAAAGACCCTGAGCGTACCGGCAACCCCTGCCTCCATACCGCTTAAGGGCCCCTGGAAGGTCTCTTTCGATACCGCGTGGGGAGGTCCGGGTATGGTGACTTTCGACAAGCTGATTTCCTGGTCGCAAAGCAAGCAAAAAGAGATCCGGTTTTATTCCGGTACGGCGGTGTACCGCAAACAATTTCAACTGAATGCAGGGGACTTAGGGCATCAACACAGGATCATCCTGGACCTGGGCACCTTGTATAACCTTGCAGAAGTCATCATCAACGGCAAATCGGCGGGTGTTCTTTGGAAAGATCCGTTCAGCTGCGACATCACCCCCTATGTAAAGCCAGGTATCAACAAACTGGAGATCAAAGTGGTCAACCTGTGGCCCAACCGGATCATCGGTGATCAATCCCTGCCGCCGGCCAGGCGTTATACCCATACCAATGTCATTAAATTCAAAGCCGGGTATCCTTTGTTGCCCTCGGGTTTGCTGGGGCCCGTGGTGATCCGTTTCCGGCCTGTCATCAGCCTGTAGCGAATTGTTTTCTACCGGGGTTTGTGGCTGCCTGTGATGCCGGCCGTCTGCCTGTGGCGGGGTGACGGGTCCGTCCAAGTCGCCACCCGTGACATCATCCTTGCATCGCCACCCGTGGAGTCGTTCGCAGCAGATTAATCCGGTGAACAGCTCTCCGGCCGGAACAGAGGCGCTCATCACTGCAAAAGACTCTTGAATTTTATGGCACATTTTGTAAAAAAATCCACCGTCCCTTCGGGTACGGAATTTCCCCTTCTGCAAATTTTATGCTTGACTTGCGTCGATTTAGCCCTAATTTTGAACCCCAATAACCGGATTTAGAGAGAATGACTTTTGAATTACGCATCGCCAGAAAATACCTGCGGTATTTGCTTCAATCAAACAACCGCCATGCCGTGCACTCCCCTTTCGTGTATGCATTGATAGAAGATGTCCTGCGGGATAGACGCAAATTCTACGCTTTTTCCCGGATAGAAAAGCGAAGAAAGGAACTACTGAAGGACCACCGGCTGATCAAGATCACCGATCTGGGAGCGGGTTCCTCGCTGCAGCGTGTAACGGAACGCAGGGTATGGGACCTGGCCAAATACGCCGCGAAGGCGCCAAAATACGGCCGGTTGTTGTTCCGTCTGGTGAATCACTTTCAACCAGGGACTATCCTGGAATTGGGCACTTCGCTGGGCATATCCACCGCTTACCTCGCATCGGCCCGTACCGAAGCCCAGGTGTGGACGCTGGAAGGCTGCCCGGAAATCTCAGACATCGCCAAGGATACTTTCTCCGGACTGGAACTGCAAAACATCCGGATGATCCCGGGGAATTTTGATGACACGCTCGCCCCCGCCCTTCGGCAGTTACCTCGTTTGGACATGGCCTTCATTGACGGCAATCACCGCAAAGAACCCACCCTGCGTTATTTCTCACAATGTCTTACCCAGGTACATGAAGACAGCGTATTGATCTTTGATGATATTCACTGGACCAGGGAGATGGAAAGCGCCTGGAAACAGATCAAGGCGCATCCCTCTGTCACGCTGAGCATCGACGTATTTTTTATGGGGGTGGTCTTTTTCAAAAAATCATTTAGGGAAAAACAAGATTTCACGTTAAGATATTAAACCCAGCAAAATGAACCATAACATCAACCTGGCCATACAGGTACTGCCAAAAGTAAAAGACGGAAACACTTATGCCATAGTGGATAAGGCCATCGAAGTCATCGCCGCCTCCGGCGTCAAGTACAGGGTATGCCCCTTTGAGACGGTGATGGAGGGACCTTACGACAGGGTGATGCAAATTGTCCGGGATGCGCAGCAGGCCTGTTTTGACGCCGGCTCGGAAGAAGTGCTCGTGAACATCAAAATACAAAATCGCCGCGACGGAGATGTGACGATCGAGGAAAAGACGGGCAAATATGACCAGTAAACGCCGTAACTGGAACCGCCAGGTGAAACAATCCGAGGGGGCTGTCAGCACAAGAAAAAACCCTTTTTACAAGTGTCATAGAAGCTAACAAAAAGGTCTATATTTGTAAAATCATGAACGATCAGGACCTCTATAACAAAATCAAATCTATTGTGCATTCTTTTATAGCCGATGTCCAGGTGCTTTTGTTCGGATCAAGGGCAAAAGGCACCGTACATAAGGATAGTGATTATGATTTATTGATAGTTACAGAACAAACATTAACGCTAAAAGAAAAAATGGACTACGCCAGTAAAATCCGGAAAGCCCTTGTATGGTCTTTAGATGTACCATTTGATGTGCTTTTAAAAGACAAAAACGAAATTAAGCGTTATAAGAATGCTAAGGGACATATTGTTTACTATGCCTTAAAAGAAGCCATTGCCGTATGAATCAAATTGATAAAGAACTTCTTAAACAATGGCTTGAAAAGGCAGATCATGATTTGATCGCTGCTAATATGATTATCGAATTAAACCCCATTATACTTGATATTGCCTGTTTTCATTGCCCCAAGCTGTTGAAAAATATTTAAAATCCTTCCTTTTGTACCGGGGCAAGAACTAATAAAAACGCATAATTTAGACATTTTATTAAAAAAATGCAGCGTCATTGATGTTGACTTCTCAAAATTTGATGTTAAGAATCTGGATGATTATGCTGTTAGAGCCAGATATCCGGAATATATTGCTCCTGAATTATCTGAAGCACAGGATTACTATCAGATCGCTTCATCCGTAAAAGTCTGGAAACATGCTGCTTGCGCAGACCATCGGCAGGTTTCCCTTTATTCTTCAAACAACTATTCAATCTGAGTGGTGACCTGTTTAGCCAATTTAAAGCGGGTAATGTTCGCGGATGCAGGGGCCAGGGGCCAAACGACTATTGCTCACTTACTGGCCGCTTTTGCTTACCTTTGCACACTTTATTTATTCCGCCGGCGTGAAACTGCCACCTGACCGCTTCGCGCAGCGCTTAACAACATCGTTAACCTTTTATATGGTCCGCAAACTTTTCCTCAAATACAGGCTATACCTCGGTATTTTATTCCTTTTGCTGGGTGTCCTTTTCACTTTTACCGTAGGCATCGCCATATCCTGGCTATTTTTCCTGGTAGGTGTCATCCTTGTGTTCACCCATTTCTTTTTAGGTCCGCTGGGGCTCGCCCAGGAATACCTGGAAGAAGCCGATATGGAAGGGGCCAGTAAAGTACTCGACAAGATCAAATATCCCGGATTGCTTTATAAACCCATCCGTTCCACCTATTACTTTCTGAAGTCCATCATCGCCAGCACCAACCAGGACCTGGATAATGCAGAGAATTTCATGAAAAAGAGTGTGTCATTAGGCACACCCATGAAAGAAGTGCAGGCGCAATCCTACTTCCAGTTAGGCACCATCTCCTACCAGAAGAGCAACCTCAAAGCTGCGGACGAATATCTGAAAAAAGCGGTCAACGCCGGGTTGCCCGACAACGAAAGCAAGGCGGCGGCGTACCTGCAGCTGGCCTCCATCGCCATGAACCGTCGTGATTTTAAAAATGTCAGGCGCTACCACAAGCTGGCCAAAGAACAAAAGCCCCGGACAAAAGAAGTCGTGGACCAGCTAAAGCAACTGGATAAATACATCCCGCGGATGCCCGGTTAACAACCGGCGATCCATTGCCGTATCCTGAGAGGGCACTCAAAAAAGATCCTTAAAATGTTGATTGCAAAGAAATAAGGATTTTTTTATCTTCGCCCCTGCTAAAAAGAAAACGACATGCTCAAAGATATCAAGGTCCTCGCCCAGATCGCCACCCGTGATGGCTTCGGCGAAGGCATTTACGCGCTGGGAAAGACAAACCCCCGTGTAGTCGCACTCACCGCCGACCTGGCAGGATCCCTGAAACTGCATCCGTTCATGAAGGATTTCCCCGACCGCTTCATTCAATGCGGTATCTCGGAAGCCAACATGATGGGGATCGCCGCGGGCCTGACCATCGGGGGAAAGATACCCTTCACCACCACCTTTGCCAATTTTTCGACGGGTCGTGTCTATGACCAGATCAGGCAGTCCATCGCCTATTCAGGAAAAAATGTAAAGATCTGTGCCTCCCACGCCGGCCTGACCCTTGGGGAAGACGGTGCCACCCATCAGATACTCGAAGACATCGGCCTGATGAAAATGCTGCCGGGCATGACGGTGATTGTCCCCTGCGACGCACACCAGACCAAGGCCGCCACCATGGCCATCGCTGATTACGAAGGCCCCGTATATCTCCGTTTCGGACGTCCTAAATGGCCCGTCATCACCCCGGCGGAGGAACCTTTCCAAATTGGCAAAGCCCAATATTTCAGCCACGGGACCGACATTACCCTGTTTGCCTGCGGACACCTGGTATGGAAAGCCGTGGAAGCGGGACGTATCCTGGAAGAAAGCGGATTAAGCGTGGAGCTGATCAACATACATACCATCAAGCCATTGGATGAAGAAGCCGTTATTACATCGCTTCGTAAAACCGGATGCGCTGTCACCTGCGAAGAACATAATATCCTGGGCGGCCTGGGCGATTATATCGCCCAGGTAGCCGCGCGCCATCATCCTGTCCCCATCGAATTCGTGGGCACCCGTGATACCTTTGGTGAAAGCGGGAAACCGGAGGAATTGCTGAAGAAATACGGGCTGGACACTCCCGATATCGTGTCCGCTGCAAAGAGGGCCGTGCACCGGAAGCAGGCTGCCGAACAAAGGATTTTAGCCTGATAATGTCTTATCTTTCCTGTTTCTTTGAACGGCGTTGTCCAATATCGCGCTATGGAAAACGATGCTCTCTTATTGCAGCAATTTCATCAACCTGAAACACGGGAGGCGGCATTTACGGCCATCATGGGCAAATATCAGGAGCGCCTGTACTGGCATATCCGCAGGATGGTCATCGGCCACGCGGATGCCGATGACCTGTTGCAGAATGTCTTTATCAAGGTATGGAATCACCTGGATAATTTTAAAGAGAACGCACAGCTCTACACCTGGCTTTACCGGATCGCAACCAATGAATGCCTCACTTTTCTGGAGCAACAGAAAAAGCATGGTTTCCTGTCTTTGGGCGACATAGAGAACGGACTGGCCGAAAAGCTGAAAGCCGAATCTCATTTTGATGCAAGAAAACTGGAATGGCAGTTGCAGGAAGCCATCCTGCAATTACCGGACAAACAACGCATCGTGTTCAACCTGCGCTACTATGAAGAAATGCCTTATGAGCAGATGAGCAAGGTACTGTCCACTTCCGAAGGAGCGCTGAAAGCGTCCTATCACCATGCGGTAAAAAAGATCGTCACCTATATAAAAGCGATGTCAGGCTGACACTTTATTTATTCATTAAACTTTTCGCCACCGGCATAGTCTAAGAAGCTACCATGCAGGGAAATAAGAAAATACGGGAAGAATTGGAGGACCTCGCAGCCGGATTTCAATGGCCGGAAAAGCGTCCCGACTTCAGCGTGCCCGAGGGGTACTTTGACGCATTTCCCCGGCAAGTATTGCAAAAGATCGCGCTTCTCCCTGAAGAGGTGGTGCCTGGTGCGCCCGGGAAAAGTCCCTATGGTGTTCCCGAAGGATACTTCGATAATCTACCCGCCTCCGTTCTGGAAAAAGTACGAAGGGTCACCCCGGTCATCCAACTGCCGCGTCCCCACCGCAAGTGGCCCCAGTGGGCCGTAGCCGCGGTGATCGCCGCCATTGCAGCTTTGGGCGGATTGCTTTGGTTGCCGCAAAACGCCGGCCGGTCCCCGGTCGATAAAGGGCTGGCACAGCTCAGTGACGCTGCGATCCTGCAATACCTGGACACGGAAACCAGCGCCCTGGATGAGGATGAGGATGATATTTATAATCACCTGGGCAACGATGTGGCGCAAAACGCCCTGATCAGCGGGCTGAGCGACCGGGACATTGAGGAGTACCTTCATAAGGATGCTCCCGCGAGTTTTTGATCTAACCTGTAAACCGTGATGCTGCGATGAAACATACCGGCCAAAAAAATAAATTATTTGTTTCTGTTTTGCTGACGGCCATGACGCTGATATTTTCAGGAAAAGTCCTGCTCGCCCAGCAGCAAGGCAGCAACAGCAAAGGAACCCGCGCGGATGCACAACAAAAGATCGAAGCTTTAAAAGTAGCCTATCTTACCCAACAACTCAACCTCAATCCGGGGGAAGCGCAAAAGTTCTGGCCCGTTTATAACCAGTATCAAAAGGAGCTGCACCAGCTCGGCCGCGAAAGAAGAAAGAACCAGATGAATAAAAGGGAGCTGAATAAAGCCTCTGACAGTCAGATAAAAAGCTCCCTGGACAAGGACTTTAATTACCAGGAGCAGGCCCTGGCGATCAAGAAAAAATACCGCGGGAAATTTGACCAGGTGTTGCCTGCGCGCAAAGTCGTGCAGCTCTACAAGGCTGAAAAAGACTTCAATCTGAAACTCATCAAAGAACTGCGCAGAAGACAAGGGAAAGAGGCCCCTGCCACAGGCCCCCATGACGCCACCCGCCAGCCGGCTGACAGCACCCGCTAAGGTTTAAATGGAAGGAAATCCATCAAAATTATCCTTTTTCAGGGGTTAAACTTTGTAAAAGGCGTTTTGATATCATGGTAAAACAGGAAAGTCCAGCCTTCCCGGGTACCCTGTTCAAGGAACTGCTGGCGCAATTCCATGCTCTTTTTGCCATCATAATCATACTTTGCCCTGAAACGGTTCTTCATTTGGGAGGCCTGCGGGGCTACGTCCCCCCCAAAGAAGCAAATTCCTTCGGCGTCCCGGATCCAAAACACCTGATGATGAGGAGAGTGCCCGCCGGTGACCTGGTAATGGATATAACCGTCAATATCGCCTTCGGAACCCGTCAGGACAGCTTGTTCTGAATCCTGTAACAGCTTGAAGTCCGCCGCTTCATAGGAAGTCCCGTCATGGGCAAGACCAAAGGCCAGTTCCTCTTTATTGACGTAATAGGTTGCCTGGGGGAAACTCAGGCTGCGTCCTCCTTTATGATCATCCCGGGTGATTCCACCGGTATGATCCTTATGCAAATGGCTCATCAGCACCAGGGTGATATCTGAAGGGTTGATGCCGTGATCCGTTAAATTCCGGTGTAACCACAATTCCCCCTGACGGCCGGTAAACCCCAGACCGGTGTCCAGCAGGATATAATCCCGATCGGTGATCAGCACAAAAGGCTGGACTTCAACCAGTAATGATCCACGGTTACGTTCATGGAGGTTATCGGCATCCTGATCAAAGGGAA
>DASULB010000114.1:0-3258 GCA_036278455.1 Chitinophagaceae bacterium
ATGATCGCCAACGATAAAGAAATCATGGGAGAATATCGCAACAGAGGATTCAGTAAAGTTACAGGTGGGATCGGCCTGCTGGTAATGATATTTTTGGCTTTAAATAACCTGTATGTACTATTCATTCAGTAACAATTATAAACTAGTCTGCTTTTTGATTGCTGCCGGCATCTTCAGCTCGTGCCATGAAAAGCAGGACACGCAAAAATTTACAGCGCCGGTTAAAAAAGTGATAAGGCTCGACAGCACGGAAATAGGGATAAGCACGGTCTTATCTGACCTGAATGTTCCCTGGGAAATCGCGTGGGGGCCGGACGGGCAAATATGGTTTACCGAGCAAAGCGGCACCATCAGTAAAGTAGACCCCCATACGGGGAAAAAAAAGACACTGCTGCATGTGCCGGGCGTTTATCGGATCAGAACGCTCGGGCTGCTGGGAATGGCCATCAGCCTGGATAAGGATAAGCCCTATGTATTCATAGATTATACCCACAGGAAGAAGGATTCAGCAATCGTTTCCAGGCTTGTTCGTTATACTTATACGGACGACACCCTAAAAGATCCATTCATTCTCCTGGAAGTACCGGCCAGTACAGGCCACAACGGATCACGGGTGGCCATCTCTGCTGATGGAAAAGTCTTTTGGTCAATCGGCGATATTGCCAAAAGTCAGAATGCTCAGGATACTTCTTCTCTGAATGGCAAAATTGTACGTTTGAACATGGACGGGTCCATACCTGAGGACAACCCCTTCCAGGGTAGCCCGGTATGGTCGCTGGGTCATCGTAATATACAGGGCCTGGCCTTTACTCCCGATGGTACCTTGTTCAGTTCAGAACATGGAGACGCCACCGATGATGAAATAAATATCATCATGAAAGGAAGAAACTACGGATGGCCCGAGGTGAGAGGCTACTGCGACCTGCCTGCCGAAAAAAGATATTTCGACAGCATCCATACCATCCAGCCTGTAAAAGCCTGGACCCCTACGATCGCTCCTTCCGGCATAGGCTATTATCATTCAGATAAAATCCCCGAATGGAACAATGCCATCTTAGTGGCCACACTTAAGGGAGTAAGCTTAAGAGTATTGAAGCTTAATCATAAAAAAGATGCCGTTCTATCTGGAACAGTGTATTTTAAAGGCCTGTTCGGCCGCCTCCGCGATATTTGCGTTTCTCCGGAGGGGGACATTTATCTTTCCACGAGTAACCGTGACTGGAACCCGCTCGGCAAGCCAAAGCCCCATGATGACCGTATCGTGCGGATCGCCAGGGTCAGCAACCTGGATAACCTCTCACAGGTCAATTTAAATCATCCGACACCTTCACAAGCAACGGTAGCCTCGCCGACAGGGATAACCAATGGCGCCACCTTGTATCAAAGCTATTGCGCTTCCTGCCACAAATCTGACGGGAACGGCATTCCGGGTACTTTCCCTGCCCTCCATAAAAGCTCCTTTGTTTTAGGGAGAAAAGAGTATCTTATATCCATTATCCTCAATGGTGAAGCCGCTATTGGTGCTAAAAGTAAAAATCAGGCCGGTGAAAGCATGCCGGCATTTAATTTTTTGAGCGATAACCAAATTGCAGGTATTCTTACCTATATACGCTCATCGTGGGGCAATCATGCAGACAGCGTCAGCGCTGCTGAAGTAAATACAGTCAGGAAAAATTAAAATAACTTTATGTATGAAAAATATAGAAATCGTGTTACAAGATCTGTTACAACCCTCTGAAGCATTAATCCGTGATATGGAGACACTTGAAGGCGACATACTCATTTTGGGCGTGGGTGGTAAAATAGGCCCCAGCCTGGCCAGGCTGGCAAAGCAAGCGATTGACCGGTGTGGTAAAGCAACAAAAGTGATCGGAGTTTCCCGTTTTAGTGACCCGGGACTACAGGAACAGTTAGAAAAAGAAGGAATCATAACGCATGCAGCCGATCTGTTAAACAGTGATGATTTAAAAATGCTTCCCCAGGCCGGTAATGTGCTCTATCTCGCAGGAACAAAATTTGGCACAACCGGTAAAGAGGCATTTACCTGGGCAATGAATACTTATTTACCGGGACTTGTAGCTGAAAAATACAGGAATTCCCGTTTCGTGGTATACTCTACCGGAAACGTATATCCATTTACACCTGTAACCTCAGGAGGAGCGGACGAGAACACAATACCGGCACCCATCGGAGAGTACGGCCAATCCTGTCTCGGGCGGGAGCGTATCTTCCAGTATTTTTCAGAAAAGTATAAAATACCCTTGCTTATATACCGTCTCAATTATGCCAATGATCTGCGCTATGGTGTGTTGGTAGAAGTAGCCAAATCAGTTATGGGAAGACAGCCCATCAACCTGCAAACGGGACATGCGAACGTCATCTGGCAGGGAGATGCGAATGAGATCACCCTGCGCTCGATGCTAAAATGCAGCCTGCCTGGCAAAATATTAAATGTTACCGGTCCGGAAACTGTCTCCATACGATGGCTTGCAGAAGAATTTGGGAAGGTTTTTAATACTGAACCGGTATTGACGGGCGAGGAACAACCGGCGGCTCTTTTGAGCAACGCTGGTGAATCATTCAGGCTTTTTGGCTATCCGAAGGTATCTTTAAAGCAAATGATAGCGCTTACGGCAGAATGGCTGGTCCAAAATGGAGATACAATAAACAAACCGACCCACTTCCAGGAACGGGAGGGTCGGTTTTAGTCAGGATATCGTATATAACCCCGTAAAAGACCAAAATAAATCATCATTAATGGAAACAGCAGTAAAAAAATTATTACACGAAGGAACGGTGATACCCGCTCATCCACTGGCTTTGGATGAGCAACTGCAACTGGATGAATACAATCAACGACGATTAACCCGTTATTATCTCGATTGCGGTGCAGGCGGCGTTGCAGTGGGCGTCCATACCACCCAGTTCGCAATCAGAAGACCGGGAATTGATCTTTTAGAAACGGTCTTGCGACTGGCGGCAGAGGAAATAGCCTCTGCAAAGCTGGGCAGGCCCGTGATTAAAGTAGCAGGCATTTGCGGCAATACGGACCAGGCATTGCGCGAAGCCGGACTGGCAGTAAAATATGGTTATGATCTCGGCCTGGTCAGTCTGGGCGGATTAAAGGATTATTCTGAAGAAGAACTAATTGCTCACATCAGAAGCATAGCCGGCATCCTTCCTGTATTCGGTTTCTATCTTCAGCCTGCGGTGGGAGGTCGCCTGTTAGGCTATTCTTTCTGGAAAGAAATGGCAGAG
>DASULB010000115.1:0-10999 GCA_036278455.1 Chitinophagaceae bacterium
GGGCAACCTGATATTACTGTTTCCCGGTGAATGGCACAGCTACCATCCAAAACCCGATAAAGGCTGGAATACATACTGGATTGGCTTTTATGGCAATTTTCCCGACAACCTGATCAAAAATTATTTTTTTACAAAAAAGGAACCGATCCTGGACATTGGCTTCAATGAACAGGTGGTGGATCTTTTTAACCAGGCGATCGAACTGGCCAAACAGGAAAAAGCGGGATTTCAACAGGCCCTATCGGGTATTACCCTCCATCTGCTGGGGATGATCTACTATATCATCAAAAACACTCTTTTCGAGGACAAGGAAATCATCACCAAGATCGAGCAGGCGCGCATGATCATGCGGGAGCATCCGGGGGGGGAAGTATGCCTCAAAGACATCGCCGCCTCCGTAAACATGAGTTATTCTTGGATCAGAAAAATGTTCCGGCTATACACCGGATTATCTCCCGCGCAATATCAATTACAGGTAAAAATTCAAAAAGCCAAGGCATTGCTTGTAAGCTCCCGAAAATCTGTCAAGGAGATCGCCTACCTGCTGGACTTCGAATCACCCAATTATTTCGCCTCCTTTTTTAAGGAGAAAACAGGCTACACACCGCTGGCCTTTCGAAAAATAAGCCATGGAAAATCATAAAACCAAATAACCCGTTTGAAAGATAGCCCCAGGCACGGGGGACAAAAACCGGTATCCTTACAAGCACCGAACAGGCCGTTACAGAATCATTTCAATCAACCTCAGGCAGGCTCCCCCCCGTTCTGATCAACCCTAAAATACAGGTCTCATAAAGCCCGTTCCCAGTGGATTTTTTTGTACTTTGCGTACCCGTTAATCAACCGGAATCTTTTACGCACATGGAACAAAGCCTTCACATCGCCTTTCCCCCGAACATACCGAAATATCTTTCGGTGGCGGACGCCATCGTAGGGGCCATCAGGGATGGACACCTGAAGCGGGGCGAACAACTTCCTTCCATCAATGAATTGAGCGAAAGGCATTTACTTTCCCGGGATACCGCTGAAAAAGCATATAAGGAACTGCGGCGGCAGGGGATCATCGAATCGGTCAAAGGGAAAGGTTATTTTATCAGCCGCGTGGACGTCGATGTCCCCCTCAGGATCCTGCTGGTCTTAAACAAGATCAGCAATTACAAAAAACAGATATACAATGCCTTTGTCCATACCCTCGGCTTTAACGCCACCGTCGACCTGCATATCCACCACAGCAACCTGCAACTCTTTGAGAACCTTATTTTTAACAGCCTGGGAGCTTATGATTATTATGTGATCATGCCCCACTTTTACGAGCAGCCCGATAAAGTGCTGGCCATCCTGGAGAGGATACCCTCGGACCAGCTCATCCTGCTGGATAAGGACCTGCCGGAGTGCACCGGGAAATTCGCCACTGTTTACCAGGACTTTGGCAATGATATTTATGAGGCCCTGGATGAAGCCCTGGAACAATTGAAACACTATGAACGCCTCATCTATGTAAATCCGAACCTGATCCCCTATCCGGAGGAGATCAGAAACGGCTTCCAGCGTTTTTGCCGCATGAATGATTTCGAACACGCCAGTATCGACGGCATGGAGGCCGACACGGTCGTAAACAAAGGGGACGCCTTTATCGTCATCGAAGAAACCGACCTCGCCGGGCTGATCAGGATATGCCGCGATAAGCAACTGCGGATCGGAACGGACGTGGGAATCATCTCCTACAATGAAACGCCGCTCAAAGAGATCCTGCTGGATGGGATCACGGTGATCTCCACCGATCATGAATGCATGGGCCGCACCGCCGCCAGGCTCATCCTGGACAAAAAGGGGGCCTCGGTCAAAAATCCTTTTGTACTCATCCGCAGAAAGTCCCTGTGATGCCACCCCTGTCATAGCATATCCGGATACCATAAAAAAAAACCCGCAGCTCATAATGAACCACGGGCACAACTAAAGAATCGCCTCAAAAGTTTAGTGTCTTTTTATAATATCTTATTCAGCGCGTCGATATAGGCGTTCACAGACGCATTGACAATGTCGGTGCTGTAACCGAAACCGTAACAGGACCTGCCTTTATACAACACCCGCATGTTCACTTTGCTTACATCATCGCTGCCGCCATGCATCGCCTGGATATTAAATTCCTCCAGCCGGATTCCGTCGCCGATGATCTTATGAATTGCTTTGATGGTGGCGTTTACCGGCCCGTTGCCCGAAGCGCTCGCCTCTTTTTCCTCGCCATTGACCTGCAACCTGACCGTGGCCATCGGACGCAGCGGGTCTCCGCATACTACCTGTACCAATTTGATGACGATGCCCTTGTCACTGACCTGGCCGTTTTGGTTATCGCCCCCCATCAGCATCTGAAGATCATGATCATTCACCTCTTTGATGCGGTCGGCCATTTCCAGGAAATTGGTATACACCTCATCCAGGTTAAGTTTTTCGGACTGATAGCCCAGCCTTTCCAGCCGGTGCCTCAGGGCATGGCGTCCGCTGCGCGCGGTCAGGATGATGGAATTGGAAGGAATGCCCACATCCTCCGGGTTCATGATCTCATAATTCTCCCGGTTTTTAAGCACACCGTCCTGATGGATCCCCGAGCTGTGCGCAAAAGCATTCCTGCCCACAATGGCCTTGTTCGCCTGCACCGGCATGCGCATCCGCTGGGCCACCATGTTGCTCAGCGCGTAAAATTTTCGCGCGTCGATATTCGTCTTCATCCCCAGCGTTGCCCGGTGCACCTGCATGACCATGGCCACCTCCTCCATCGAGGTATTACCGGCCCGTTCCCCCACGCCATTGATTGTACACTCCACCTGCCGGGCGCCCGCCTGTACCCCCGCAATCGAATTGGCGGTGGCCAGTCCCAGGTCATTGTGGCAATGCACGGAGATAATCGCCTTGTCAATATTGGAGACATGGTTCACCAGGTAACTGATCTTCTCCGCATATTGCTGTGGCAAACAATAACCATTGGTATCGGGGATATTGACCACCGTAGCGCCCGCGGCGATCACTGCCTGGATCATCCGGGCCAGGTATTCATTATCCGCGCGGCCGGCATCCTCGGCGTAGAACTCAATGTCCTCCACGAATTTCTTTGCGTATTTCACGGCGTCCACGGCGCGCTCAAGCACACCTTCCCGCGTGCTGTTGAATTTATGTTTGATGTGGATGTCCGATGAACCGATGCCCGTATGGATGCGTCCGCGCTTTGCATACTGCAAGGCCTCGGCAGCCGCGTCGATGTCCTTATGATTGGCGCGCGTAAGCGCGCAGATCACCGGTTCGGTGACCGCTTTGGAAATCTCCACCACGCTTTTGAAATCCCCCGGAGATGAAATCGGGAATCCCGCTTCAATGACGTCCACCCCCAGCAGTTCCAGTTCTTTGGCGATCTCAATTTTCTCCACTGTCGTCAGCTGGCATCCCGGTACCTGCTCCCCATCCCGCAAGGTGGTATCAAAAATATAGACTCGGTTATCGCTCATCATACAAGTTTTTAGTCAATCTATTTTATCAGTTTCCTGGTCAGTTTATCTTTTCAAAATGAAACTTTTGCTTTCACACGGCTAAGATTCAGGCCGCTCTCAGGGCTTCAAACCTCAACCGTTTATAGTCTGCCATCCAGTGCCCGCCCCGGTAGAGATCATCATAAAGGCGGTCCTGGATCTGTTCCACCAGCAACCGTTTTTCATCCGCGGGTATTCCCTGGAAAAATGACGCGCCAAACATCTCAAGCCATTCGGAGATACCGTTTTCGGTGTCCCGCAATTCGGTGGGACGTTCATAGCAGGTCATCCATTCGACCTTAAAGCCATGCTGCTGCAACAGTGCGGTATACGCTTCCGGCGAAGGAAAATACCAGATCCCTGTTTCAGGATGCTTTCCGTGACCATTTTCCATAAGCACCTGGCGGATCGCGCCGATGAGTTTTGCCACGTTCCCCCTGGCGCCCAGTTCCGCCACAAACCGTCCCTGTGGTTTTAAATGGGCGTGCACCCGGCTCAGCACCGCGTCCTGGTCCTCTTCTTTGATCCAATGCAGCGCTGCGTTGGAAAAAACCCCGTCAAAAGTCTCCTGCAGAGAGAAGTCCCGCGCGTCCGCGCATACAAACCGGATGGAGGGATATTTACGGGCTGCCTCCCGGATCATCTCTGCGGAAGCATCCATTCCCGTCACCGTACATCCCGTCTCCGATAACTGACGGGCAAGGTCTCCCGTTCCGCAACCCAGGTCCAGGATATTTTCATCCGGCCCCGGTCGCAGCATGTCCACCATATCCGCTCCGTACTTTGAAACGAAATCATGCCGGTTGTCATATAAAGAAGCATTCCATTGCATGGTATAAGGTTGCTTTAATTCTCTGACGGATATCGCCTGGTTTAATGTTTAAAACTTCATTTAAGATCTCATTTAACGTTTCCGGTCGCGGAGGGTGCTTCACCTGGTACCGCCCGCTGTTCCGGCTGACATGTCTTTAAGTTAAATGCTCCAGTACCTTCTCCCCCATGGCATCCGTCCCCAATAAAAATTCGTTTCGGGTGTGTTTGTCCGCGATGTCCAGTGTACGGAAGCCTTGTTTGAGCGCCCGTTCCACCGCGCTGATCACCTTTTCGGATGATTCCTTAAGACCGAATGAAATATCCAGCAGCAGGGCAGCGCTCAGGATGGAAGCCAGTGGGTTGGCGGTCCCTTTTCCCTTGATGTCATGCGCCGAACCGTGTATGGGCTCATACAAGCCGATGCTGTCTCCTATGGAGGCCGAAGCCAGCATGCCCATGGAGCCGGTGATCTGGGAAGCTTCATCGGTCAGGATATCGCCAAACAAGTTGCCGGTAAGCACCACATCAAAGCGCCTGGGATCCCGGATAAGCTGCATCGCCGCGTTGTCAACGAACATGTATTCGGTCGTCACCTCGGGGAACTCGCGGGCGACTTCCTGCACCACTTTGCGCCACAACCGGGAGGACGCCAGCACGTTGGCCTTATCTACCGAACATAATTTCTTTCCTCTTGTCATGGCCGCCCTGAATGCCTTGCGGGCGATGCGCTCCACTTCAAAACGCTGGTAGATCATCAGGTCCGAGGCCCAGCTGTCATCATCGGCCTTTTTTCTTTCTCCAAAGTACACATCCCCGGTCAGTTCGCGGAAAAACAGGATGTCCGCTCCGCTTAAGATCTCCGCCCTGATGCTGGAAGCGCTCAACAATTCGTCAAATACCCTGATCGGACGGAGGTTCGCATACAGCTCAAGGGATTTTCGGATCTTGAGCAGCCCCTGCTCGGGTCGTACCTGCAGGGAAGGGTCATTATCGTATTTCTCATGACCGATGGCGCCGAAGAGGATCGCGTCGCTGTCGCGCGCCTTCTGCAATGTCTCCTCCGGCAATGGCTCACCGGTGGATTCGATCGCCACATGTCCCATCAACCCCTCATCAAAGTGAAACTGATGGCCCTCCTTTTCGGCGATGGCTTCCAGGACTTTTTTCCCCCACCGCGTCACTTCCGGACCGATGCCATCACCGGGGATGACCAAGATCTTTTTATCCATAATGTTTCAATTTAAAGCGGACGATTGCCGGCGTCCCACTCCGGGTATCGGTTTAGTGTCAGCATTAGAAATTGAATGCCCGTGCCTGTTCATACTTTTCAATCTCCTCCTTCAGGTTCAACAGGTAATCTATATCATCATACCCGTTCAACAGGCATTCTTTCTTATAGGGGTTGATCTCAAAACTTTCCTCCGCCCCGGTAGATAAGATTCTGACCGTCTGGTTTTCCAGGTCCGCTTCCAGCTGCATGTGGGGATTCTTTTCCGCCGCATCGAACACCTGTTGCAGGAACCCGTCGGTAACCTGTACGGGCAACAGAAAATTATTCAGGGCGTTGTTCTTAAAAATATCCGCAAAGAAACTGCTCACCACCACCCTGAAACCAAAATCGGCCAGCGCCCAGGCAGCATGCTCCCTGGAGGAGCCGCAACCAAAATTCTTACCGGCCACCAGTATTTCCCCCTTATATACCGGGTTGTTTAATATAAAGTCCGGCTTTGGCCGGGCCGTGTCATTGTTTTGGTAACGCCAGTCCCGAAAAAGGTTTTCCCCAAATCCTTCCCGCGTCGTGGCCTTTAGAAAACGGGCAGGGATGATCTGGTCGGTATCGACATTCTCCATCGCCAACGGTACGACAGTCGAGGTAATCGTCTTCAATATCTTTTTTTCCATCAGGTTGATTTTCAAATTACCCTTAAATTAATTCCCTCACATCGGCGATCCTGCCGGAGATCGCCGCCGCGGCAGCCGTCAGCGGGCTGGCCAGGAAGGTACGCGCGCTCGGCCCCTGCCTGCCTTCGAAATTCCGGTTGGATGTAGAGATGCAATACTTGCCTGCGGGGATCTTATCCTCATTCATCCCCAGGCAGGCGGAACAACCCGGTCCCCGCAATTGAAAACCCGCAGCGGCAAATACTTCATGGATGCCTTCCTCGCGCGCCTGTTTTTCCACCTGTTTGGACCCCGGGACGACCCACACCTCCACATTGTCCGCCTTCTTTTTCCCCTTGACGAAGGCGGCTACCATCCGCAGGTCCTCCATGCGGGAATTGGTACAGCTCCCGATAAATACATAATCCACCGGCTTATCCAGCAAGGATGTGCCCTCCTGCAACGCCATATAATCCAAGGCCTGCTTAAAGGACTTCCTTTCCGTCTCCTGTTGTTTCGCTATTAATGGAATATGCTGGGTGATGCCCATCCCCATGCCGGGATTCGTGCCATAGGTGATCATCGGTTCAATTTCCGCCGCATCGAAACTGAGCACTTTATCAAAGGAAGCACCTTCATCCGAATACAGCGTCTTCCAATAGGCCAGTGCTTTATCCCACTTGTCACCCTTTGGCGCGAATTCGCGTCCTTTGAGGTAGGCGAAAGTGGTTTCATCCGGCGCGATCAATCCGCCGCGCGCGCCCATTTCAATACTCATGTTGCAAATGGTCATGCGCGCCTCCATACTCAGCTTTTCAATGGCACTCCCGGCGTATTCCACAAAATAACCCGTCGCGCCCGAGGCGGAGATCTTTGAAATGATGTATAAAATAATGTCCTTGGATACCACACCGTTGTTCAATTCGCCGTGGATCTCGATCTTCATTTTCTTCGGCTTATACTGCAGCGTGCATTGGGTCGCCAGTACCTGCTCTACCTGGGAGGTGCCGATCCCGAAAGCGATCGCCCCAAAGGCCCCGTGGGTCGAGGTATGGCTGTCGCCGCATACAATGGTCATGCCCGGCTGGGTAATCCCCAATTCGGGTCCGATGACATGGACAATGCCCTGGTAGCGGTGCCCCAGGCCATATAATTCGATGCCAAACTCCCGGCAATTGCGGGAGAGCATATCCACCTGCCTGCGGCTGAGTTCCTCCACTATAGGAAGGTGCTGGTTCAGTGTGGGGACATTGTGGTCCGCGGTAGCATGCGTTTTGTCCGTTCTGAGCACCGGTATCCCCCGCTGCCGCAAGCCGTCAAATGCCTGCGGGGACGTCACCTCGTGTATAAAATGGGTATTGATATACAATACATCGGGATAACCCTCCTTCTGCCAGACAACATGGTTGTCCCAAATCTTATCAATTAATGTTTTTGCCATGTCAATAAATATTCGATCAATATCCTGCCGGCCATTTTCCTGTCCGCCGGTAACCGTAGCTCCGGATACCACGCGCGGGGTAGAAAGCCAGACGCGCGTCAGCGATCTTTATCCTGCCTCCCACTTCTGTTCCCTGTATCCTTTTTCAAAAGTATTTGAAGTAAACCGGGTTAACTTTACTACTTTTATAAATATTACGATGTACAAAATAGCATTATTTTTTTAGTAGGTTGATAATCAATAATTAAAGAAATATTATAGCCGATGCCCAATGAGCAAAACGACCCGTTGTTTGTGTTGATAAAATCTCTTTCCAAGGCCGAAAAGAGGCATTTTCGCCTCCAAAGCGACCGGAGCGGCGATGCTTTGTTCGTACAACTCTTTGACGCACTGGACAAAATGGCCGCCTACCGGGAAGCTGCCCTCTTAAAACGCGTACCGGCCATTAAAAAGCAACAGTTGTCCAATTTAAAAGCGCACCTGTACCGCCATGTGCTGGATACCCTGCGCATGCTGGACCGCCAAAAAGACATTCGCATCATGCTCCGGGAGCAGGTGGACTACGCCGAAGTACTGTATAACAAAGGCCTGTACCAGCAAAGCCTCCGGTGGCTGGCCAAGGCCAAAATGCTCGCCATCGAACACCAGGAGGTTGAACTGCAGATGCAGATCCTGGAGTTTGAGAAACTGATAGAAGCCAGGCACATCACCCGCAGCATTGAGAACCGCGCCGAACAGTTAAGCACGGAATCCCGGGGGTGTATTCAGCAGCTTACCAGCCTGAGCCACCTGTCCAACCTGGCGCTCAGCCTTTACGGGATGTACCTGAAACTCGGTCATGTACGCAATGAGAAGGAGGCCATCATGCTGCGCAGCTTTTTTGAAAACAACCTGCCCGAAGCCAATGTGCACCCGATGACCTTTTACGAAAAGGTAAACCTCTACCAGGCGTATTCCTGGTATTCCTATATCCTGCAGGATTTCCTGATGTTCTACCGCTATACGCAAAAGTGGGTGGACCTCTTTGATCAATATCCGCAGCAGCAAAAAACGGATCCCGCCCTGTATATCAAGGCGATGAACAACCTGCTGACGGCGCATTTTTTTAACATGAATTACGGGAAGTTCTGCTCCGACCTGGACAGCCTGGAGACCTTCTGGCGGGAAAACCAGTCCCGCTTCAACGAGCAGACCCGGACGCTGGCATTTGTGCACACCTATACGGCGAAGATTAACAAGCATTTTCTTGAAGGCACCTTCACCGAAGGGTTAAAGATCGTCCCCGAAGTGATGGAGCAGATCGCCGTCCACCAGCTGAGCATGGATAAACACCGGGCGCTGGTGTTTTATTATAAAATCGCCTGTCTTTACTTTGGCAGCGGTGACAATAACAAAGCCATTGAATACCTGAACCTGATCATCAATCTGCAGATCGGCAATCTACGGGCTGACATCCAATGTTTCGCACGTATCCTGCACCTGATCGCGCATTATGAGCTGAAAAATTATGACCTGACCGAATACCTGCTAAAATCGGTGTATCATTTCATTGCCAAGAACAAGGATCTCAGCCTGGTGATGGAAGAGATACTGAAATTCCTGAAAAAGACGAATCACCTGGGTCCCCGGGAGATCAGGCCGGCCTTCCGACACCTGAAAGAGCGACTGGAGCTCATTGCAAAGAACCCCTATGAGCGGCGTTCTTTCCTGTACCTTGACATCATCTCGTGGCTGGAAAGCAAAATTAACCGCCGGCCGGTACAGGATGTTATCCGGGAAAAATTTTTAAATAAGGTTCCCCGGATATAGCCCTGCTTTCTTTATCAGACCATAGCGTCAATCAGAAAAGGAAATAATTCAAAGGAGATGGTTTCATGAAATATAAGCCAGCGGACGCGTCATCTCCCAACATTAACATGTGGCGGCAAACGATGTAAATTCAGTCCCCCTTGATGTAATGTCGCCCATCAAAAAAAAGAGATTTTAAAAAAAACGCCATAAATCTTGTTCATTGAACGGTCAGATTATACTTTGGTCAATATAAGGAAGGCGCCAAGCTTGTATGCCTAAATCTTACTATCGTTATCTCAATTCCACCAACATGATATGCAATCCTCTAATCATGTATCTCATAAGCCCTGTAATTTCCACCCTTATCTTTTTTCTATTTATCGGCGCCGTGCAACTTGAGCGTTTTTACTCGCTCACGGGGTAGAGCAAGTGCGGATTTGCCTGACATTTCTGCATTTTGACAGGAATCCTTTTTTATATACAGACTTTTCGTAGCTGTTTTTGGCGTTTCTGCGGCCAAATGGCTCTTTTCACCCTCACCATAAGGATGACTCCTTTTCCAGGTCTTCCCGGGTGATATCATTCCCATTTTACGTCTCATTCACCGCGTCGGCAATCTCTTCATTATAATGCTCAATCTCAATACGAAAACCGGAATCCTTTGGGCTGACAAAAGACCTTATAAGTTTTACTGTCAGTTCTTTCTGTTCCTCAGTAAGCTGACGCATATATAGTATTTCAGCAGCCTTTGGGCAGATCATCCAAGTCGTATTACCGGAGCAGCCCTCAAAGATAATACTGACTGTATAAAAGAAAGAACCACCAATTACTTACAAGGCTTTCCGCACTTCGCGGAAATTGCCTGCCCTAAGGCTATCGGTGATTCCAGTACAAAAATAAAAAACCTCTATAAAATAGAAAGTTTAAATAATCCTCTTCCCAATAAGCAAGTTTACACTTACAATCCATAGACAATACAGGAAAAACGCCGGGCGGAGATGCGTGCATTAGGAAGAATACTTTCTCAAAGATAATGTATCAAGTGTTAAAAAGTATTCGCCAGAATATCTGATCGTGACCATAGGTTATTGGCTTACTCAACTGACCTCAATGGCAATACGCACTTCTACAGGATGTCGTCCGGGAAAAATGCTTAAATGAGATTGCCGGAGGAACGTGTCATTTCCTTTTCCTCCTGTTGAAGCACTCCCGTATAAAACGCTTCCTGCATCAAAGATTTATTTTTTTATGGAATTTAGGTGAGACTACCCTCTTAGTTATAAAGCACCCATCATGAAGCCTTCTTCCTATCTCTCCAGCAGTTTCCTCGACATTCTTTTTGAAGGGAGAAACAAAGCTTATGGCGCCTATGAATTACGCCTTCATTACAGGGAGCGGCTCCGAAACGCATTCTTCACCACAGCATCCCTGATCATGCTATTATCGCTGCTGTCCTCTTTAACGTTGTCGAATAACAAAGAGAGCCCTGTCCCACCCTTGCCGGATAAAAGCCTGATGCTCTCGGAGATAAAGGAAAACAAGCCGGATATGCCTG
>DASULB010000116.1:0-17368 GCA_036278455.1 Chitinophagaceae bacterium
CTGAAAGAATACCTGACCGATATCACCATTTCCCCCACTTATAACAGAATAAGGGAAGAAGGATGGAACCTGCTTGGCAAGTTGCCTAAAGGAAAGAACTTCACGCGCGATGTGGCTTCTAAACTGGAGACAGCGGTAAAAGGAATGGTCACGCGCAGCAGCAATCTCTTTGAAGCACTTAAATTACGCTATTTCGGTCCGCTGGACGGGCATAACGTACAGAAGCTTGTCGACACCCTGCAGGACCTTAAGAATATACCCGGTCCCAAGCTACTCCACGTGATCACCGTGAAAGGCAAAGGATATGCCCAGGCGGAACAGGATCAGACCAAATGGCACGCGCCGGGGTTGTTTGATAAAGTAACCGGGGAGATACAAAAAAAGCCTACCATCGGGCCGCAACCGCCTAAATACCAGGATGTTTTCGGAAAGACCATCATAGAACTGGCGGAGAAAAACGATAGGATCATGGGGGTGACCCCCGCGATGCCCTCGGGATCCTCCATCAAATTCATGATGGAGGCCATGCCTGGCCGTGCGCTGGATGTGGGTATCTGCGAACAGCATGCCGTTACCGTAAGCGCGGGCATGGCCACCCGCGGGATGAAGGTCTTTTGTACGATCTATTCCACTTTTATGCAGCGTGCTTATGACCAGTTGATCCACGATGTAGCCATCCAGGACCTGCCGGTGATTTTTTGCCTGGACAGGGCGGGGCTGGTGGGAGAGGACGGTGCGACCCATCAGGGCGCTTATGACATCGCCTTTACCCGCTGCATCCCCAACCTGGTCGTTTCAGCACCCATGAATGAACCGGAATTACGCAACCTGATGTATACCGCGCAGCTTCCTTCCACGCGCCATCCTTTTGTGATCCGCTATCCAAGAGGGGAAGGGGTCACCGTTGACTGGCATACCCCCTTTGAGAAGATCCGGATTGGCACAGGGCGTAAAATCAGGGACGGGCATGAAATCGCCATTCTGTCCTATGGTCATCCCGGAAATTTTGTGACGGAGGCCTGTAAATTGCTTACCACGGACGGTATTGAGCCGGCCCATTATGACATGCGTTTTGTAAAGCCGCTGGATGAGAAACTGCTGGAGGAGGTATTCAAGCACTTTGACAAGGTCATTACCGTTGAGGACGGCAGCGTCAAGGGCGGTTTTGGCAGCGCGGTGCTGGAATGGATGAGTGACCATGGGTATAAGGCCCAGCTGCGGAGAATGGGTATCCCCGACCGGGTGATCGAACAGGGCAAACCCGCGCTACAACGCGCGGAATGCGGCTTTGATCCCAAAGGGATCGCCAATACGGTACGGGAAATGCTGGGGGTCAAGGTAAAGGAAACGGCCTAGGCCTAGCCAACTTAAGAGATCCGCCCATTCAGGCATCCAGGGTGCGCAAGGCAGCTTTTTTTGTTTTTCGGCTCAATTCTTTTCCTCTTTTACATCTTCTTTTACCCTAGGCCGTTATTTGCTGTCGTTTTTGGAGCTTTCCGCCATGGGGCGTATGATGGAAGAACCGCTTCTGAAAGAGCAATATGGTGATCACCCCCACGGAAATGGACGCATCGGATATGTTGAATACCGGTTGGAAGAATACAAAATAATCCCCGCCCTTGAAAGGGATCCAGCCCGGCAGAAACCCCTCGTATACAGGAAAATAAAGCATGTCAACCACTTTGCCATGCAGAAAACCGGCGTAACCGCCGCCTGCCGGAAGAAATTGCGCCACCTGACTATAAGTGCTCGCGGAGAATAGCAGTCCGTAAAATAAGCTGTCGATCAGATTCCCCATGGCCCCTGCCAGGATCATGGCACCGCAGATGATCAGCCCTTTATGATAGTTGAGCCTGGTTATTTTTCTTAACAGGTAAAAGCCGAAGATCACCGCCACCAGCCGGAAGAGGGTGAGCAGCACCTTGCCCACAGCCCCGCCAAAAGAAAGCCCGTAGGCCATTCCTTCATTTTCAATGAAATGGATTCTGAACCAATGCCCGATGATGTTATATTCTTCACCCATATACATATGGGTCTTGATCCAGCATTTTAGCGCCTGGTCTATGACGAGGATGGTGACGATCAGGATAATGGAAGAACGGAATTTCAAGTGTTTAAATTTTTTGCAAATGTAAGGTTTAAAACTGTATGATCACAGAGCGGTACAGGCGGGTGGAGGCGGCCCGGTTTTTGCCCGGGCGGTGGTATTTAGAGGAATTGTGTAATTTTGGCCACTTATATGACAGCAAGCACACGATTAAGTTTCAAACAGTTGGGTCCTTTTTTTCCGGTTGTCCGCTCCCAAGCCGGGCGGCCCGCAAAGCGGTACCTGCTACCGGGTATCTTTTGGGTGCTCACCTTGTTGTCGATATCAGGACACTGTTTTGCCATCCCCCTTTTCCACAATAGCACCAGTGATCTCCATAAAGTCTTACCGGTAAAGATCATCACTTTCACGGCAAAGTATGTCCCCGCCAGACAGGTGGTAAGCCTTCATTGGGTGACCACACTGGAAAAGAATAACGAACATTTTCTGATCGAGCGTTCGCTGGACAGCCTGCATTTTATTGTCATCGGTAAGGCCCGCAGCGTAGGCAACAGCCATGCGGCGCAACATTATTATTTTGACGACCCCAAACCCGTCGGCGGCACGATGTATTACCGTTTAAGGGAGATCGATTCATCAGGCAGGCAGTTTCTGACCACCGTCATTTCGGCCAAAAAGCCGGTGACCAAACTGGAGGTGACCGGTATCCGGACCGAGGACAATGGCGACCGTTTGAGTTTCGCCGTCATCTCACCCGGTGCGTCATCCGCTAATGTCGTGGTGGCCGATATTTCGGGCCATGTTCTGAAATCCTATTTCATGCGCATGAAAGCGGGGGCCAACCTGCAAAGCATTTATGTAGGGAACCTGAAGCCGGGAATTTACTTTTTACAGATTAACGATAAAGAAGGTAACGGGTCGGTAATGGGAAGATTCACGCATAAAGCATCCAGAAAATAGGTGGCATCAGGTAAGCCATTACCTGTGGCAGGCGGTGTCTCCGAACAATCATTTGATATTTACCCGCGGCTTCCAGGTTCGGTCAACCTTATTGCTTTATTCCTGCAAATAAACCCTTTTTACCCGACCGGAGATACCCGCCATCATCTCGTAAGCAATGGTCCCCGCCCATCCCGCCAACTGCTGCAGACCTGGCTTTTCACCAAACACGGTCACGGCATCCCCTTCTTTGACCTCCGGGATGCCGGTTACATCCAGCATGGCCATGTCCATGCAGACATTGCCGATGACGGGGGCCGCTTTCCCATGGATGTACATCTTTCCTTTGCCATTGCCAAGCGTCCGCTGATATCCGTCGGCATAACCGATGGAAACGGTGGCGATCCGCTTTTCGCGATCCGCTTTCCCGCTTCTTCCATAGCCGACGGTCTCACCGGGCGCGATGGTTCTAAGCTGGGATACGGTTGTCTTCAGCGTGCTTGTCACCTGTAGTTTGTTCTGCAATATCCCCGTATAATCTATGCCGTAAAGGCCGATCCCCAGCCGGACCATATCATATTGCAGTTCAGGGTATCGGGTAATGGCGGAGGAATTGGCGATGTGACGAAGAAAGGGATAGGGGAGGGCACCGCTTAGCTCGGCGGTCATTTGCTCAAAACGCGTGGCCTGTACACGGGTGAAGGCCTCAAAGGTCACATCATCGCTTGCCGCCAGGTGGCTGAATACGGAAACCACTTTAAAAGAGGGATTCCGTTTTAGCTGATGGGTGAGGGCCGGCAGGTCTTCGGCGGAAAAGCCAAGCCGGTGCATGCCCGTATCGAGCTTGATATGGATGGGGTACCGGTCCTTATGCAACAGCTTTAATTCATCTTCAAATAACCCGAGCAGCCGCACTGAATAGATTTCTGGTTCCAGGTTCCACTGGATAATGGCGTCAAAGGTGCCGGGCTCGGGATTCATCACCATAATGGGGAGGGTGATCCCTCTTTTACGGAGCGATACGCCCTCATCGGCGTAGGCAACGGCGAGGTAGTCCACCTGATGGAACTGCAGCAGATTGGCAATTTCATAACTGCCGCTGCCATAAGAAAAGGCCTTGACCATCGCCATGACCCGGACGCCGGGTTTGAGTGTACCCCTGTATGTTTTCAGATTATGGGCAAGCGCATTGAGGTTGATCTCCAGGACGGTTTGATGAGTTTTTTCCTCCAGCAATTTACTGATGCGTTCAAACGCAAATACGCGTGCGCCTTTTAAAAGGATCGTCTCGTCCAGAAAGGAGATGGGGTCCTGCTCCTTTTCATGGGAAAGGAAGTGGCTGATAAAATCTTCGGTGGTCGCATAAAAACTGCAGGACAACTGGGCGACCTTAAGAAAAATATCCTTTTCCCTTGAGATGTTTTTGCCAATGCCTATCAGCCGGTGAACGCCCTTTTGTTCCAACAGTCCGGCGACGTCCTGGTACAGATCCGCTTCGCTTCGCCCACTCTGGAGAATATCACTCAAAATGAGGGTGTGCCCGGGGTGTTGTTTTTGCTGGGACAGGAAATCCAGTGCGATGGACAGCGAACCGATGTCGGAATTATAACTGTCGTTGATAAGGGAGCAGTCACAGATGGCTTCTTTGAGCTCCAGGCGCATGGCCACCGGTGTGAGCTGCTTCATGCGCTGCCTGATAACGGCCGGATCGGTCTGCAGCCATAACAGGAGGCTCCAGCAGTGGATGGCGTTCTCTATGGAGCCTTCATCGCTGAATGGGATATGAATGTAAACGGGTTTGTCCTGGTACACGGCGTCGATCCGGGTGAACCCGGGACCGCTTTTTCCCTGCCTGCCTTCCTGGGAGGGCTTATGGATGCGGATTATTTGCAGGTCGGCGGTGGTCCTGCGTGACCAGGTAAACAGGCGCATCGGTTTGCCGTCGCTTTGTTCCTTCCGTCTCATTAACTCGTGAAATTGCAAAATGCATTCATGCAGTTCAGGATAATCTTTGCAATAGATAAGCACCTGCGTCCCCGTAAAGAGCACCAGTTTCTCCCGGATCTTTTGCAGGATGTTCAGGAAACCCTCGTTGTGGGCATCGCCGATATTAGTAAAAATACCGATGGTGGGCTGGATGATTCGTTCCAGGCGGGTCATTTCGCCCGGTTGGGAAATGCCTGCCTCAAAAATCCCGAGGGTATGGGAGGACGCCATCTGCCATACCGAAAGCGGCACGCCGGTTTGGGAATTATAGCTTTTGGGGCTGCGGACGATGTGGTAATCTTCTTCCAGCAACTGATAGAGCCATTCCTTGACGACCGTTTTTCCGTTGCTCCCGGTGACGGCGATCACCGGGATGTCGAATTGTTTGCGGTAATGGGTGGTCAGTGCCTGGAAAGCCGCGAGGGTATCGTTTACCCGGATGAAGGAAGCATGCGGAAAAGCATCTGTGTCGATGGGGGTGCTGACTAGGAAGGCGCGCACCCCTGCCTGGTAAAGTTCCCCGATAAACTGATGGCCATCCCGGTTCGGTGTCACGATCGGAATGAAAAGCGTTGAATCCGGGTAGATCAGTTTACGGCTGTCCACCAGCAGATGGGTAATCCCAGGCTGGCTACCGGACTGCAGCAGTTCGCCTTTTAAGATGCTGCATATATCCTGAATGGAGTATTTCACCTTGATGATATTTAAAGCCTTTAGGGATTAACGGGCCCTGTGACCGTTTTGATTTTTCTATTATGGTATAATGAATACAGGATGGAACAGCCCAAACAGGCCAGGATCACCACCAGGGATACGTATACCGGCAATTTTACATGAAAGATCTCCACCAGCATTTTCAGGCCGATAAAGACCAGGACGGTGGCGATCCCCTGTTGCAGGTACTCGAACCTGTTGACCGCGCCCTTTAATAAAAAGAACAGCGACCTGAGGCCCAATATGGCGAATATGTTGGAAGTATAGATCAGGATGGGCTCCTGGGTGATGGCGAATACTGCCGGAATGGAATCCAGGGCGAATACCAGGTCGGTGAGCGCCAGGATAATGACCACTACAGCCAGAATGGTGAAATAGGCCTTCTTGTTACGCCAGATGATATAGCGTCCCTTTGGCTCCTCGGAGGTAATGCGCAGGTATTTTTTCATGAACTTGTAAGCGGGATTACCTTCCGGATCAAAACTGTCCTCGGAATGAGTGGTAAACATCTTGATACCGGTGTAGACAAGGAATGCGCCAAAAATATACAGGATCCAGTGAAACTGTTGCACCAGCGCCACCCCGACCGTGATAAAGATCACCCTGAGTATGATTGCCAGCAGGATGCCGATGAGCAGCGTACGTCCGAAATATTCCTTCTGTACCTGGAAGAAATTAAAGATCAGGATGAAAACGAAGACATTGTCAATGGACAGCGACCACTCCATCAGATAGGCGCTCAGGTAGTTGATGGCCATGTCATGGCCGTCCTCCAGCCAGACGAATACAAAAAAAGCGATGGATAAGCCTACCCAGAAGATGGTTTGTATCAGGGCCTTTTTAATGGAGACGGTTTCCGATTTCCGGCTGAGCAGTCCCAGGTCAAAAATCAGCGCGACAACCAGTACGATTCCGAAGATAAGATAAGTCAGTTCTTTTGCAGTCATGTCAGGGGTTTAAGGTACAGCGCAAATATAGGGAATCGACGGCTTCGGCCGCCGTCGGGTGAGGATTACTTTAAAGTTTCAATAGCCCGCTCCATGCAGTTTCTGACCGGCGGGGAGGGGTTCCATAGCCTTACGGGCTATACGATAATAATCTTTTACGTGCAAGGGGACACGCACAGGAGCGTGCCAGGAAGGCGCATGGGTGGATCCCGGCTACAGAAAACACCGGGCGCGGCGAATGATTTTGGCGCTTCTCCGGACCATTGTACCGGAGGGTCCGGACACTGATATTTTTATCAAAATAATTCCGTTTTCACGTTTGTTTTGCAGCAAATTCAGCCTATCTTTGCGGCAAATTTCGATACGGATGTTTGTTAAACGCTTCAAATACAGTATAGCAGCCACTTTGGCGGTGTTTTGCCTGAGTGTTTGTTCTTTGTCAACTGCCTGGGCGCAAGCTGCTTCCGCAACGGATTCTTTAACCAAAAACACTGTCGTCACAGCTGAGGCAACCGCGCAAACAGAAAAAGGCGGATTTGACGCCAATAAGGTGATCCTGGAGGAGATCAAGGATTCTCATATATGGCATTTTTTCAGTTTTAACGGCCATCCCGTAGAGATTGCCTTGCCGGTGATCCTGTATGTTCCCAAACAGGGATTTTCAATGTTTTTTGCTTCCCGTTTTCATCATGGAGAAACACCTTATGAAGGGTTTCAGCTAATGACCGAAGAATTTATCTCCCATTACCATTTGTCGGAGAACACCTACTTTCCGGGCCGCATCATCGCCGTTCACGCCGACGGTACGCCCAACCTGGACAAACCCGTATATGATTTCTCGCTGACCAGGAATGTATTGCAGCTGATCCTGTCGGCGCTTTTACTGCTCCTGATTTTTATCGGCATGGCGCGTAAATACACCCGTGATCCCCATAAGGCGCCCAGCGGCTTGCAAAACGCCCTGGAGCCTTTTGTGTTGTTTATCCGGGATGATGTGGCGCGCCCTTATCTGGGCAATAAGGCGGAAAAATACCTGCCATACCTGCTGACGATATTTTTCTTTATCTGGATCAATTCCCTGCTGGCATTGATCCCGGGCTCCGCCAACGTGGCGGGGAACCTGGCGTTCACCGGGGTGTTGGCGGCCTTTACCTTTATTTTCATTCTGATCAGCACCAATAAGTTTTACTGGGAACACATTATATGGCCCCCGGGCGTTCCGCTTTGGGTGAAGCCCATTCTGATCCCCGTGGAGATTTTAGGTATCTTTACCAAGCCATTTGCCTTGATGATCCGTCTGTTTGCCAATATGCTGGCGGGCCACATGATCATTCTGAGCATTATTTCCCTGATCTTCATTTTCGGCGGATTGGCCGTGGCAGCCGGATGGGGTTTTTCTGTGGTATCCGTCTTGTTTACTATTTTTATGTATCTCGTGGAGTTGCTGGTCGGGCTTATCCAGGCGTTCATTTTTGCCAACCTGTCCGCCCTGTTCATTGCCCAGGCTTTTGAACACGGTCATCATCACGGCGATGAAGAGGACGTTATTTTGTAACGGGATAAAATTTTCAGATCAAAAGAGAAGGGGCGGTACATTGGTAGCCTCAGGGAGAAGAAAGGTTTAAGCGTTCGGGAGGCGAACAGAAGGAAGAAAAGGCATGGAAAGGATAAGGAAGTCAGGCAATCAAACGGCCTGGTGACCAGCAGATCAAACAGGATTTATTCAATCATTATAAAAAACAACGTGTTATGACAAGTTTGAGCATTTTATTTCTGGCCGCATCCGGACTGGCTAAAGTAGGCGCCGGCGTAGGGGCCGGACTGGCCGCCATCGGAGCCGGTATTGGTATCGGCCTGATCGGCAAGGATGCCATGAACGCCATTGCCCGTCAACCCGAAGTGGTTGGTGAAATCCGTTCCAACATGATCGTGATGGCGGCGCTGGTGGAAGGGGTAGCCCTTTTTGCTGTCGTGGTAGCCATTCTGGCACTGTTCGTTCAGTAGTCAAAACTGATTACTGCATTCAAGGCAAAGGGCGGCGGATGCAGTAATTTTTTAACAAGCGTGCCGTGTAACGGTCCGGCATTTTTATTTATTACTTTGGTGTTTAGATTAATAAATTATTTAAATAACAACTATTTCATTATCCACCAATAACCCATAGATTATGGATTTGCTTAGTCCCGATTTTGGATTGATATTTTGGATGGTAGTCATTTTTCTGCTGACCTTCCTTATCCTGGCCAAGTATGCATGGAAACCCATCTTAAAGATGCTGGAAGCCCGTGAGAAGAGCATTGCTGAATCCATTGAATCTGCCGACCGCATCAAAGCGGAAATGTCGCAGATGAAATCCGAACACGAGCAGATGCTGGTGGAAGCCCGGGCTGAACGCAGCCGGATGCTGAAAGACGCCAAGGAAACGCAGGAGCAGATCATCGCAGCAGCGAAGGAACGGGCCAAAACGGAGGCCCGCAAAATTGTGGAAGATGCCCAGATCGCCATTAACAACCAGAAGATGGCGGCCCTGACGGATGTGAAAAACCAGGTGGGTAACCTGGCCCTCGAGGTAGCAGAGAAGATCCTCAGAAAGGAGCTGGCCAACAAGGAAACACATCAGCATTTTATCCGACAGCTCGCCGAGGAGATTAAATTGAACTGAGTGAAAGGATCCTCCGGGGATGACCCGGTTTAACTGGAAAACAACCGTACCCTAAGTAGTGATCATCGTTTAGAACAACAAAAAATGCCAAACCCGCGTCTTGCTTCACGCTATGCAAAATCCATCATTGATCTGGCAGTAGAGACAGGCCAGCTGGACGTTGTTTTCAGTGACATGCAGTTGTTGAGTGAAGTCTGTGCCTCCAACCGTGATTTTGTAAGTTTTATCAAAAGTCCTGTTATCAACGCGGACAAAAAAGAAAAGATATTTCACACCCTTTTTGAGGGCAGGATCAGCGACCTGACGGATCGGTTCTGTAAGCTGCTGATCAAAAAAGGAAGGGAACGTTATCTGCCGGAGATAGCCGATGCGGGCATTCGCCAATTCCGCAGGCTCAGAAATATCCGGCGGGTGAAGATCACCACGGCGGCGCCCATGGACGAGGCGCTGCGCGGAGACATTACCCGTAAGATAAAAAGCGAGATACCCGATGAACATATTGAGTTGCAGACGGCCGTCAACGAGGCGCTGATCGGCGGGTTTGTCCTGGAGACTGACAACAATCTTTTTGATGCGAGTGTACTGCGGGATCTGAAAGACGTGAAAAAACAGTTTATGAAGAACCTCTATATCAGGGATATCAGGTAGGGTCATAAAAGCACCACCGGCTCCCGTGGCCTTCAATAACAATAACAGGGTAGGATAAGATGGCTTTATAAAATCGTTTATTACAAAAACAAGCAATATTTATAGTTATGGTTGAGATAAAACCCGATGAAATATCAGCGATATTACGTCAACAATTAAGCAACTTTAATGCTTCCGCCGACCTGGAAGAAGTGGGTACGGTTCTGCAGGTAGGTGATGGTATTGCCCGTATTTACGGTTTGAACAATGTGGGTTCGGGCGAACTCGTCGAATTTGAGAACGGCGTAAAGGCCATCGCGCTGAACCTGGAAGAAGACAATGTCGGTGTGGTACTGATGGGCGAATCCGCGGAGATCAAAGAAGGAAACACCGTTCGCCGGACCGGTCAGATCGCCTCCATCAAGGTGGGAGAAGGCCTGGTGGGACGTGTGATCAACATGCTGGGCGAACCCATTGATGGCAAAGGTCCGATCGAAGGGGAACTGTTTGAAATGCCCCTTGAGCGTAAGGCGCCCGGGGTCATCTTTCGTGAACCGGTAAAGGAGCCTTTGCAGACAGGTATCAAGGCTATCGATGCCATGATCCCCATTGGCCGCGGACAACGCGAACTGATCATCGGCGACCGGCAGACCGGTAAAACGGCCATTGCCCTGGATACCATTATCAACCAAAAGGAATTTTATGATGCCGGCGTGCCGGTTTATTGTATTTACGTGGCCAGCGGCCAGAAGGCGTCCACGGTTGCCCAGGTGATGAAGACCCTGGAAGCGCATGGCGCCATGGCCTATACGACCATTGTGGCCGCATCGGCATCCGATCCCGCACCGCAGCAGTTTTATTCGCCGTTCGCAGGCGCGGCCATCGGTGAATTTTTCCGTGATACCGGTCGTCCTGCATTGATCATTTTTGACGACCTTTCCAAACAGGCGGTCGCTTATCGTGAAGTGTCGTTGTTGTTGCGCCGTCCGCCGGGCCGCGAAGCCTATCCGGGGGACGTGTTTTACCTGCATTCCCGCTTGCTGGAACGCGCCGCAAAGATCATCAGCAACGATGATATCGCCCGGCAGATGAATGACCTGCCGGATTCCATCAAACACCTTGTAAAGGGCGGCGGTTCATTGACCGCATTGCCGGTCATTGAAACCCAGGCGGGTGACGTATCGGCTTATATCCCTACCAACGTGATCTCCATTACGGACGGGCAGATATTTCTTGAAGCCAACCTGTTTAACGCCGGTGTCCGCCCTGCGATCAACGTGGGTATCTCTGTGAGCAGGGTAGGGGGTAACGCGCAGATCAAGTCCATGAAGAAGGTCGCCGGTACCCTGAAACTTGACCAGGCACAGTACCGTGAAATGGAGGCTTTCTCCAAGTTTGGCAGTGACCTGGATGCTTCCACCAAACTGGTACTCGACAAGGGAGCCCGTAACGTGGAGATCCTGAAACAGGACCAGTTTACGCCCTACCCGGTGGAAAAGCAGGTGGCCATCATTTACCTGGGGACCAATGGACTATTAGGCGGCGTTCCGCTGCATAAAATGAAAGAATTTGAAGCGGCCTTTCTCAACGAGATGGAAACACGCCTGCCCGAAGTGCTGAGCGCATTTAAACAGGGTAAGCTTCCCGAAGAGGGGGTTAAACAAATGGTAGAGCTGGCAGACAACCTGGTCCCCCAGTTTAAAGAAAAATAATCCTCAAAGACCTTTCATGATTTTATCCCGGCCTCATTTTTGAAGCCGGGATTTTTGTTTGAGTATGGTTAGCCTGTTTTTCTATAGGCGTTGTTCCCGTTTTAAATGCAGTTTAGCGGGTCAATTTTTAAGGCGTCATTAGAAAATAGCCATCATGTCTTTAAAGAATGATTTTTACAGGGTGAAGGCCCTGTTTTTAAAACGCCCGTTATACCTTTTGCAAGCATCCTGCCGGTCCTCTGCCGCAGCGACTTTCCATTTACGCGATACACGGAACACGCTTGGCGTGGTGAACCGGCTGGTCTGTTACCCCGACCAGGGGCATGGATGGACCGGTCGGTATCTGCAGGATTCCTTCATGAAAATAGCTGGCTCCCCAGGAGAACGTGCACTGACTGAACATCGCTTCAAAACCAGCTAAAATGCTTTGATCATTTTCAAACCCGGCATAAAATAAATTTGGTTTGTATTACAAACTACTTTATGTTTGCAAACAAGTTTATAATGGTAACTTAAAAAATATCCTCATGGAATTACAAGACAAACCCCTTGATCCAAAGGAAAGCCTGCAATTGATCCAGCGGTTTATTTCGGGTGCCAGGTATGATGTCCGGAAGTCCGCTTTTGGCTTTATCTTCTGGGGTATCCTGATTGCCGCTGCGGCCTTGTTGAATTACCTGCTGGTGGCCTTTACCAGCTTCGCTTCCCCCTGGCTGCCCTGGCCGGTACTCATGATCGGTGGATTTGTGTTCACTATGATCTGTTACAGGAGAGCGGCAAAGCGGCGCGGGACCATCTCCAATTACGGTTATTTTTTCAAATGGCTGTTTCTCTGCGGCGGCCTGATTTACTTTCTGATGGTCTTTCTCTGTACCCAACAGGGTATCTCTCCCATGCCGTTTATGATGGCACTTACCAGCCTGCTCGTCGGGGTGTCGGGTTTCGTATTGCGGTACAGGCCGCTGATATGGGGTGGCGTGCTGTTTTTTTTGGCGGCCATCGCCGGTGTTTTCCTTTCAGGACAGGGACAGTTGTTATTAATGGTGATCAGCATCCTGGCGGGTTATATGGTTCCTGGAATTTTACTAACAAGGGGAAAGGACAAGTGATGTTACAACAGTTAGATCCGGTATTGCATTCACAATTGAGGCTGGCCATCGTTTCGGTGCTGATGAGCGTGGAGGAAGCGCAATTCAATTATTTGAAGGAACAGACTGAAACCAGCGCAGGTAACCTGAGCTTTCAGTTGTCAAAACTCAAAGAAGCGGGCTATATCAAGATCAACAAAGGCTTTAAGGATAATTATCCCCTGACGACGGTCCACCTGACGGCGAAAGGTAAAAAGGCCTTCGAAGACTATGTGAGCGCCATGAAACAGTACTTGCAGCTATAGGACAAAGGGGCTTTCCTTTGATCAAGAGGACCGGAACAGGGATGTTTATGACGGGAGCGCCCTGTGGGTTTTTCCATCCTTCACACTAAATTCATCATTGTCTATGAAGCGGATCAATGGTAAAACGGGCATCGGCCCCGCCATCACGCTGATGGTGCTGGCGCCCCTGATCGCCGAAGTGCTTTCCGGCGCGACACGATTCGGTGCCCTGTTCGTATTTCCGATCGAAGTATGTGTATGGGGAGGCGGGGCGCTTCTCATCCGTTACGCGGTCCGAAAAGGACGGCTCGGCTGGCCGGCCATGTTGCTGCTGGCGCTCTCCCTGTCCATAGCGGAGGAGTGTTTGATCCAGCAAACCTCCCTGGCACCGCTGGTGATCAGGATAAAGGGCGTCACCTACGGCCGCGCCCTTGGGATCAATTATCTGTATTTTCTCTGGGCGCTGATCTACGAATCCGTCTTTGTGGTTCTTGTTCCCGTTGCCCTGACTGAATTGATCTTCCGGCGGCGGAAGACGGAACTGTGGGTCGGGCGGAAGGGATTGATCCTGGTGGTCGGGTTGTTTTTGCTGGGTAGTTATCTGGCCTGGTATTCCTGGACGCAGATCGCGCGGACCCGGGTGTTCCATGTTCCGTTGTACACGCCGCCGTTCCTTTTTGTTGCCCTGGCCGTTATATTGATAGGATGCCTCGTTTTTGCCGCAATGGGTCCTTTCAGAAACAGGTTGACCCGCCAGCCGCTGCCGGTAAGCCCTCCCCCGGCATGGTTGCTGGGCGTTGCAGGAGGCCTCTGGACGATCCTTTTATATGGAGTCGTTCTGCTGGCATTCGGCATCGCACCCTCCTTTCCGCCACTGGTCGCCTTTATTTCCGGATGCCTATTGGCAGGGGTGGCCCTTTTCCTGATGTCCAGATGGGTGGTGAGCGCGGACTGGCAGGATAAAAAGCTGTTTTCGGTTATTTTCGGCATGCTGATCGGCTTAATGCTGACCGGATTTTTTGACCTGATCGCCGCCGGCCCTTCCCCGGATCTGTATTTCAGGATCCTGGTGGTTGCCGTCGCGGTTGCCCTGCTCCTCCGGTTTTCCATCAGATTGAAGCACCGGGTGCCATCACTGATCCGGGGCCCGGGTGGCCCCGGATGACAGGACGCCAAAGGGGCGCGCAAAGCGGCATGCCATCACGGCGGTTACCATGGTGAAGATTTTCTTTTCCAGGAGGTTTCTTTAGCTTTGAAGCGGACCATCGCCAAAGCGCAGTGGTCCTCAACAAAAAACATCAGCATTAAAAAAATAAGGAGAGCTTACACCATGGGAAAAAGAATAGACCGGCGCGTGACGGCCCGGAAAGAAGGGGATTTTGTTGTGTTTATGATCGGCATGCGCATCAACCGCTTCTGGAAACTGCATCGGTGGATACCGGTGGCGGCAGCCATGCCAAAGATGCTACAAGAGCTTTCAATGCGGCCCGAAAGCGGGTTCCCGGGTTTTCAGCTCATAGGGGGCATTCCGCCCGTTACCATTCAGTACCGGAGGTCTTTTGAACAGCTGGAGGCTTATGCAAAAGACAGATCAAGTCACCATTATCCCCGCGTGGAAGTCCTTTAACAAAAAAATTAAAAGTGGCGGCGACGTAGGGATCTGGCATGAAACCTACAAAGTGAAGGCCGGGCAGTATGAATGCGTGTATAACAACATGCCCCCTTATGGCCTGGGGAAAGCGGGAGAGCTGATCGACGCCATCGGTAAAAGGGAATACGTGCACCCTGACAAGGCGGAGATGCTGTGTCTTCATGCCATGATCGCCTCGGCACGCATCATGGTAGATCCCCGGCAACGTGGCGCGCAATAGGGCCCCCTGTCGAATGGATTGCTACAGCAGGCCAGCGAGGCGGCGCCGGATAACCCGCGTGTTTACCTGTTGTTGGGAGAGGGCGCTGTTTATACACGGCTGTTTGGGGCGGCGGCAAAGCAAAGGCCCGCCCCTTCTCGAAAAGGCGCTCCGGAAGTTCGCGACCTTTAAACCGGCCAGCGAGATAGCGCCCGACTGGGGGGAGGACACTGCAGCGCATTTCCTGGTCTTGTGCAAATAATGACCGGGATATTACAAATGACCGGCTGACAAAACGGTAGAAGTTAAAAAGTAAAACAAAGACCGCATGGCCGGTAAGGAAAACAGGTGGTCAACCCCGTCACAACCCATGATGGAAAAATCAAACTACGGTGTCGACGCCCCCAAAGTGATCCGGAACCTGCTTGTAATAGGGGTAGCCCTTTTTTTAATAGCCTTTTTTTTACCTGAAAATGCTTTTCCACCACTCTCCGCTATCTTAAAGAGCAGTGCTTTTTCCCCGGCGATTTGCCTGATCATTGCGGGGCTCCTAATGATCGCCTACGGGAAATTTGGTAAGCTCAAACAAAGAGACCGGATCATTGGCCTCCACCAGTGGAAAGGGGATGAAATGGTATTGGATGTGGGGACCGGTTTAGGGTTACTCCTGGTCGGCGTGGCAAAAAAATTGACAACAGGAAAAGCTTATGGAATTGATGTGTTCAACCGCTATGATCTGTCCGGCAATACGCTGTCGGGGCTGCAGGAGAACCTCCGGACAGAAAACGTCACCGAAAGGACCGTCATTGTGAAGCAAAGTATCCTTGAAACTTCCTTTAACGACCAGACCTTTGACGTGGTCGTTTCAAATCTGTGCCTGCATAACATCTATGATGCAGTGTCCAGAAAAAGGCGTGCGGAGAAATATACCGGGTCATGAAGCCCGGTGCCGCGGCCATCATCTCGGATTTTACCCACATCCGGGAATATGAAAAAAACTTTGCCGCGCTTGGCATGACGGTGCACCGGGCGGGGGGTTACCTGTGGGACACTTTTCCACCACTGTCCATTATTGTCGCGCGTAAGGCCGGTTAGCGGAAGGCGCACGCCGCTCAGCGTTATTTTTTGAATTGGCCACGCGGAAAATTAGGTGTACATTGAAGTTGTTATTCACTAAATAGTTAACTAAAACATCTTATTATGGCTGTTCTGAAAGTAATTGAACTGTTGGCCAATTCACCCAAGAGCTGGGAGGATGCCGCGCAAAATGCGGTCACGCACGCCTCTAAAACCATTCGCAAAATACGTTCGGTCAACGTCCGCAATATGAGCGTGGTGGTGGGCGATGGCGGGACCATCAGTGAATTCCGCCTGAATGTAAAAATCACCTTTGAGGTGGATGGCGCCGAAGCCTGAGGGACTTTTCTATTCGGCGGCCAGCTCTGATTTTTTTAATGGGTTCCTGGTATATTCTTCGTAATCTTTTCGCTGCCTGATGATATCCACACAGGTGAAAACAGCCTGCCGGAAGGAAGATTCGTCCGCGGTCTTTTTACCTGCGATGTCAAAGGCCGTACCATGGTCGGGAGAGGTCCGTACGATGGGAAGGCCTGCGGAATAATTAACCCCTTCACCGAGGGCGAGGGATTTAAAGGGAATCAGCCCCTGGTCGTGGTACATGGCCAGCACCGCGTCGAATACCCGGTAGTGGCTGCGGGCGAAGAACCCGTCGGCGCTGTAGGGTCCGAAACACATCGTGCCATTGTTAAACGCCTGGTTGATGGCCGGAATGATGACCTGTTGTTCTTCTTTGCCGATCAGCCCCCCATCGCCTGCATGCGGGTTAAGCCCCAGCACAGCGATCTTTGGCTTCTCTATACCAAAATCCTTCACCAGGCTTTCGTTCAGGGTTTGCAGTTTGCTGGCGATATTTTCCATGGTTACATAACTCGCCGCTTCGGCTACAGGCACATGCTCACTGAGCAACGCTACCCGCATGTTCTCGGCCGTCATCAGCATGACCACTTCTTTGGCGCCAAAGGCGTCCTTCAGATAAGGCGTGTGCCCCGTATAATGAAAGTCGCTGCTCTGGATGTTGTTTTTATGGATGGGGGCGGTAACAAGGCCCTCGATCTGTCCGTCTTTCAGGCATTGTACGGCCACGGCCAGGGAGCGGGCGGCATATTTTCCGCCGGTGTCATTCATCGTGCCGGGGCTGATGGCCACTTCTTCCTCCCAGCAGTTAAAAAGATTGACCTGCTTTTGGTTGAGCTTCTGAAAATTGCGGATGTTCTGATAATTAAAATGACCTTCCCCCATAATTTTACGGTAAAAATTAATGGTCTTGCTGGAAGCGAAGATCACCGGTGTACAGATGTCAAGGATGCGGTTATCGCTAAAGGTCTGGATGATGATTTCGGGGCCTACACCATTGAGATCGCCTATGGTGATTCCGATGACCGGCTGGTGGGGAGTTCCTATCGCGTTCATGATCTTATTCTTACGGGTTAAA
>DASULB010000117.1:0-13849 GCA_036278455.1 Chitinophagaceae bacterium
CAGGGTGAACATCGCTTGCTCGCTCAGTCGCGGTGACATAGCCACCGCTTGGCTTAAATTCTGCTCCATGACGGTTTAAGTTTTGATGCAAACTTAGACAGCACATGAGCTATGACCAATATGGGTTCGCCGAAGGCTTACATACTGTTATTCAACAGGAAAAATTGGGGTTAAAACATTTGGCCTATCAGCAGTATTATAAAGGTATAATATGGAACCTATATTGTCCACTCTAAAAAAGGAATAATTGAAACTATTAACGGGCATTTTATAAAAGTAGGCAATCCTTCTGTAAAAGCTCAGATAGATTCAAAGACTGCCTTATCAATGGCATTAAATTGCATAAATGCTAAAGTACATGGCTGGGAAGATCCGGGAACGGAGAATCTATTTAAAAAGAGAGCAAAGAATTCATCTGCGACATTATATCCCAAAGGGGAATTAGTGATTTTCTATGATGACAGTATCACTCATTCCTATCGTTTAGATTATATATATCATATTTATGCGGTAAACCCGTTAAGTGATAACAATGTCCTTGTAGATGCCATTTTGGGAAACATTATCGGTAAAGAGAATCTGATAAGGGATGGGAATGCTACAGCTACTGCAGCTACCAAATACAGTGGCACACAAACCATTACCACCGATTCTTATTCTGGAGGTTACCGGTTAAGAGAAGTGAGAAACGGAGTTACTATACAAACATATAACATGCAAGGAGGAAGCAGTTATACTGCAGCGGCAGATTTTTCAGATAATGATAATAACTGGACGTCTGGCGAATATCATGATGCCAATCAAGACGATGCCGCCTTGGATGTGCAATGGGGAAAACATGCTGCGAAAATAATCTTTAATAGGCCGGGTCACCCATTTCGGTGACCCGAAATTTACAATACATTATATATCAATACATAACAAATTAAATAAAAATTTGGGTGTCAAAGTCAGGAGATATTCCGGGATTATTTGTCCGGTGTTCCTCTTTACCTCGTTTACAAAGATGTTAAAGAATTAGGGATTTCCGCAAAGTTGCAATTCTTCAATGGCGCGGATACTCAAAAATCCACTTTATGCTGGTTTGGTGAGGGTTTCAGCTACAGAAAAAGAACCTGAACGCTTTGTAAAAGGTTTACATAAGCCTATTATTACTGAAGAACAATATTGGAGAGCTCAAGAACTATTGGGTAATAAACGAGTAATGAAGTCACAGCCCAAAGAAGAATTCCCGTTAAGAGGCATCCTTAAGAGCCCTTGCTGCGGAGGGAATATGACGGTGGGCTGGACAAAAGGCAAGTGTAAATATTATATATATTACCGTTGTATAAAGCATAGCCATGTAAATATCTCGGGCGCTGTATTGCATGAAAAATTTAACCAGTTACTGTATCTTTTGAGTTTTACTCAGCTACAAATAAAACAAATTACGTCACAAGTCAAGAATGGATTGCAAGAAGCCTTGAATATATCTACACAACAGTTCAAAGTTAAGGAGGAGCAGCTTTCCTCTTTAGAAATAAAGATCAACAGGGCAGAAGAAAAATTCATGAACGATGAAATTAATGAGCATACTTACGACAAATGGTCGAGAAAATATACTATGGAACGTGTAAGATTGAAGGAAGAAATCAGTTGCCTGAAAGAAAATGTAGAAGAACAGGTTAACCGGGAATTAAGGCTACTACCAAATTTGTTAAACCTTAGTGGTTTATTTAATAAAGCGACGATAAATCAGCAACATGCTATTTTAAAGGCGGTGTTCAAAGGTAGCCTTACATTTAGCGACGGTACATTTAGAACACCAACCATTAATCCAGCTTTTGATCATAACGTATTGAAGCTCAAAGAAAAAAGATTGTTAATTGTAGAACAATCTTTTAATAACTCCAACGGACTCCCGTTCAGCGGAGAGAGCGGGATTCGAACCCGCGATACCCTCACGGGCATACACACTTTCCAGGCGTGCTCCTTCAACCACTCGGACACCTCTCCAGGGTCATAAAAGGTGGCAAAGGTAAGGATTCCTGTTATAATTCTCACACTTCCTGTATCGGAATTTCGCCGGAAGCCCATTATCCTGGACTTCTTCATTACGGTGTACTTAAATCTCATCGATAGCCCCCGGAACGCACATTTCATCCCTGAGGATTATTCCTCTGCCTGGATCTCATCATGGATGGCTTTCAGCAGGGAGTAGGTTCCTGTAGTATCCTCTGATATTTCCCAGATCATAATACCGGCTCCGCGCGTGATGGCCAACTTTGTTTTCTGCTTCATGGTTTTTATCCCGTTATAATAAACGCTGTCGTAAACATCGCTGTAAGGGTTTGCGCCCATCGCCAGGAGCCTGCGGTAAGATGCGCCATAATGGGGCCCTTTGCCATAAAACGGCACCCCCATTACGGCTTTTTCTTTGGGCAGGCCCCTGTCACCAATCCAATAATCAAATGATCTTACATCGAGCCAATAAGGGGCATGCGGAACATGCCGGCCGTGAAAGGTATTGTAATCATCATCGTAAGCCATGATGTTAAACCAGTCCACGGCGCCATACACCTCCTTTGTAATGCCATACCCATGCAGGTCATGATAAGACACGATGGCAGCGGTCAGCTTTTTCCCCGTCCCATGGAGGCTGTCCGCCAGTTGCCTCATCAGCAGGACATAATTGGAGGAGGATGGTTCTATTGGATCGGGATATTCCCAGTCTATATCGGCGCCATCCAGCTTAAACTGCCTGACGATGTCCATTACTGAACGGGTAAACGCCGTGCGAGAGCCTGGTTGGTTAGCCAAAACCTCAAAACGGGTATCATTACCCCCACCATCACCGATGCCCCAGCCACCAACGGAGATAAACACCTTTACACCATGGGCATGGGCAGCCTTTACAAGCGACCGCAGCGTATCAGGTCGCGTGACCGGAAACAGTTTACCCGAACTGTCAGGGGCCGGAATGGCGAAGGCATAATTAATGCTTGTAAGGTACTGAAAGGGGATGGCGGCGGTATCCACATTGCCCGCAGGCAGATAACCCACCACCCTGAAACCGGCTGGTTTTTCTGATACTTTAGAAAAGCAGGAGCACAGCGCAAGAACAATACATAGAAAAAGCAGGTAAGTCACGTATCTGGTCATCAGCTTATAATTTTGCCATAAAATTAAAAATCCTGCTCACAACGAACAGGATTTTTATAAAGGTGATCTGCTATTCTATGATATCTACGGTTTTTCAGCGGTGGGCGGTGTCTTGGTCTTTGTCCCTAAAAAATCTGACAGCTTATCCTCCAGCCCCTTTATCATCTCATCAGCCTTCTGCTGCACATCCCCCGCGATGTCCTCGGCTTTATCCGCGAAATCGCTGAGCTGCTCCTTCGCCTGTCCGCCGAATGCTTTCAGCTTTTCTTCCGCCTGGTCGGAAAAGGCCTGATACTTCTGTTGAATAGACTCCCCCTGGCCGGCGAAAATACTGTCAATACCACCATGAAAGCTTTCCGGCACCTTGCTCTTTACTTTGGCAATGATGGTTTCAATGGCCTTTTTTGCCTGTTCCGCGGTCAGGCCTGCTTTCTGCTGCAATTCATTGATATACTCTTGCATGATAAGGATATTTTATAGATGAAGAAAAAGGATCTGCTCCTATGGCCCAAACGGCGCACCCGGAAATCCTCCTCCGGATTCCAGCAACCGCTTTTCACCTCTACCCATGCATTTCAGGATTGCATTAGGCTACCTTTAAATTACTCAGGGTAGAATGCTCTATCTTCTCTCTGGCATAATCCAGCGTCAGGGTAAAAGTTTTCCGGTTAGAAGAAGGCAGCTGAAACATCGCATCGGTCAGCATGGTCTCGCAAATGGAGCGCAGGCCGCGTGCCCCCAGCTTATATTCTTCCGCCTTATCGACAATATAATCCAATACATCGGGGTTGACCGTCAACTTGATCCCTTCCACCTCAAACAGTTTCTTGTATTGCTTTATCAGGGCGTTCTTCGGCTCCAGAAGAATAGACTTAAGCGTTTCCCGGTCCAGTGAATGCAGGTAGGTCACCACCGGCAGCCTTCCCAGCAATTCAGGGATCAAACCAAAAGAGCGGAGATCCTGGGCGCGCACGTATTGCAAGATGTGCTTCTGGGTATATTCCTCCTCCTGCTTTTTCACGGTAAAGCCGATGGAATGCGTCTGTATCCGGCGGGAAATGACTTTATCGATGCCATCGAAAGCGCCCCCGCAGATAAACAGGATGTTTTGTGTATTCACCTTTACCATTTTCTGTTCAGGATGCTTGCGGCCTCCCTGCGGCGGTACCAATACCTCGGTGCCTTCCAGTAATTTTAGCATGGCCTGCTGTACCCCTTCGCCGCTCACATCCCGGGTGATGGAAGGATTATCCTGTTTGCGCGTAATCTTATCGATCTCGTCAATATAAACAATCCCCCTTTCCGCGGCCTCCACATCAAAATTACATACCTGCAGCAGCCGGGAAAGAATGCTTTCCACATCTTCGCCTACGTATCCGGCTTCGGTAAATACCGTCGCGTCCACGATGGCAAAGGGCACCTGCAGCATACGGGCGATCGTCCGGGCCAGCAATGTCTTTCCGGTTCCGGTTTCACCCACCATGATGATGTTGGATTTTTCTATTTCCACGTCATCGGTCACATGCTGTTGCAGGCGTTTATAATGGTTGTAAACAGCTACCGACAATATCTTTTTCGCTTCATCCTGGCCTATGACATAAGTATCCAGGAATTTCTTGATCTCCATGGGCTTGGCTACATGGGGATGAAATGGCATGGTGCCATGCGGATGGGCTTCCGTCAGCTCCTGCTCCACAATCTCGCGCGCGTGCTCCACACAATCATTACAGATATGCCCTTCCTCTCCCGCGATCAGGATCTGCACTTCCTCCTTGCCGCGCAGACAAAAGGAGCAATGAATTTCTTTTTTATGTTCTTTCATCCGGTCAAATATTAGCTAACAGGTGAGATACAAAGATAAATTAAAAAACCGTCCTCCTGTTGGCAGACGGTTTAGGGTTTAAAATTTAAGCGCCGTCATTTTAACTTGTCGAGGACTTTATCCACGATGCCATAATCAACAGCCTGTTTGGCATCCATCCAGAAATCACGGTCAAAATCCTTCATGATCTTCTCTATCGTCTGACCGCAGTTATCCGCCAATATCTTGGCGCCCAGTTCCTTGGTCTTCTTGATCTGGTCCGCCTGTATTTCCAGGTCGGCGGAGGTGCCCCGGTACATACCCCCCAGCAACGGCTGGTGGATCACTACTTCGCCGCTGGGAAAAATGAACCGGTGTCCCTTTTCACCGCCCGAAAGCAGGATGCTTGCCATAGATGCGGCGAAGCCCATGCATACCGTGGACACGGGAGATTTGATCATCTGCATGGTATCATAAATGACCATACCGGAAGTAACCATGCCACCGGGGCTGTTGATAAAGAAAGAAATTTCCTTGCCCGGATCAACAGTATCCAGGTACAACAAACGGTTTACAATGTCTTTGGCGGAATCATCATCCACCACGCCCCAGAGAAAAACCTTGCGCTGTTCCAGGAATTTCTTGTCAAATTGCCGGCCGCTCAGCAATCCCTCCAGGGGGTTATTATTGTTCTCTTTGGGGGGTTCTTCCTCATCCATGAGAAATCCCTGCCTGTGTCTATGGTAAAGGTTCATGATTTGCTTGATTTAATGTTCGGTAGGCTGGCTTATTTGTCTTTTTGTTCCTTTTTGTCAGTCTTCTTTTCCTCGTCCGGGTGTTTACGCGGATTGGTCAGCAATACTTCGTCCACCAGGCCGTAAGCCTTCGCCTCTTCGGCCAGCATCCAGAAATCACGGTCCGAATCCTTTGCTACCTTTTCGTAATCCTGCCCGGAATGATAAGCGATGATCTCATAAAGCTCCTTTTTAACGCGCCTGATCTCGTTGGCGGTGATCTCCACATCCGTGGCCTGTCCGCCCACGGCGCCGGAAGGCTGGTGCATCATGACACGGGCGTGCCGGAGAGCGGTACGCTTGTCCTTGGTGCCGGCGCACATCAGCACAGCGCCCATCGACGCGGCGATGCCCGTGCAGATGGTAGCTACGTCGGGGCCGATGATCTGCATGGTATCATAAACGCCCAGGCCTGCATACACGCTTCCGCCGGGGCTGTTGATGTACATTTGAATATCGCGGGTACGGTCGGTGGATTCCAGAAAAAGAAGCTGCGCGGTCACGATATTGGCCACATAATCATCGATGGGCTCACCCAGAAAGATGATGCGGTCCATCATCAGCCGGGAAAATACATCCATGGAGGCCACGTTAAGCGGCCGTTCCTCGATGATATAGGGTGTCAGCGCCTTTACCGACTGGTGGGCATACTGGTCGTAAGCCAGGCCGTTGATACCGTGGTGTTTTACAGCGTATTTACGAAATTCCTGATCAGTGTTCATGGTGGTGGTGATTATGTGGTAATTTTAAAAATTCATCGGCGGTGATTTCCTTTTCCTCGGTATCCGCCTTGTCGCGCAGCCAGGTAAAGATCTTATCGTTCGATAATTGGCTGTAGGCCTCATTCACTGACTTTTCGTTCTGCATCATGGTATTCACCAATTCTTCCAACTTTTCGCTCATCCCTTCCTGCCCGATATTATTCCCAAAATATTGCATCAGCCGCCCTCTGAAATTGTCTCTGAGTTCTTCGGGGGAAACCTGAAGGTTGTTGTCTTGCGCGATTTTTCCGGAGATAAATCTCCACCGCATGGAATGCTCCAACTCGGGATAGTTCTGCTCTACGGCTTCGTCACTCGGCGTTTCACCTTCCTGCCGCTTCATCAGTTTTTTCAAAAAACTTTCAGGAAGTTCAAGGGGGATCTGGTGGACCAGCGTCTCAAAAATATCATTGTCCAGTCTTTTGCTTGCTTCGCCTTCCCAATAAGCCTTATCATCCTGCCGGACCCGGTCCCGGAAATCCTCCGGCGTTTTCAGTTCACTGCCGGGGTATATTTTCTGAAAGAACTCCTCGGTCAACTCCATGGGGATAATCTCCTCGATCTTATCTATGGTCAGCAGGTAGAACTGCTCGCCGGCCTTTGCCGCTTCCAGCTTCCATTGATCGGTGATCCAGTCCAGTTCTTTTTGCTCAAAAACATCCGGAAGCTTTATAACACGGGTATCACCCGGTTTGTTCCCCATCAGTTCCTGGCGTTTGTCTTCCTTGAAATAGCTTAAAACGATCTGTTCGGACTTGACCTCCGCGCCTTCCTCCACTTTGCCTTCGGCGTCCGAGGGCTGAAAACGCAAATGCAGAATATCCTCCCCGGAGCTGATCTCTTCCTTGTCCTTGCGCTCGCCGGCCCTTTTCTGCAGCCGTTCTACTTCTTCATCAATATCTTTATCCTCCACCATTACCTTGTAACGGGTAAAGTGGAATTTCTTGTCAAAATCGCTTAGGTCAACATCCGGTTTGAGGCCGATCTCAAAATGAAAATCATATTCGCCGGGATTGTTTACATCCAGACGGATATTCTCCATCTCCTCGGGCAACGGGTCGCTCACCAGTTCGGGCTTTTCTGTTCTCAGGTAGTCGTTTAACTCTTTTTCAACGACCCTGATCACTTCCTGGGTAAAAAGGCTCTGTCCATGCATCTTTTTGACCAGTCCCGTGGGAACCATTCCCTTTCGGAAGCCGGGAAGGTTCACATCTTTGGTATACTTCTTCAGCGCCTTTTCAAAACCCGGAAAATAATCCTCCCGGCTCACCTGTACCGTGATCCGGTCATTTAATGTACCAATATTCTCTCTGTTAATCGTTGCCATAAAATGTGAAAAATGAAATGAAAAATGAACAATAATGGTTCCATTATCCTACACCTGCCATCAAGTCATAAACTATGACAGGTTAACAGGATGCAAAAGAAGGAACAAACCTTGCTGTTACTTAAGGGTTTACTAAATGGATCGTGCGGGTGAAGGGACTCGAACCCCCACGCCTTTCGGCATCAGATCCTAAGTCTGATGTGTCTGCCATTTCACCACACCCGCGCTTCATCCTTTTAAAAAGGACTGCAAAAGTATAGCTTTTCGCTTAATCTGTGAACAGTTGGGAGATTTAATCAAATCATCGCATGGGATGTTGTAATTTTGAAAACTATGGCTGTAATTGCTAAAAAATATTATGTGGATGCCGAACAGGACAAAAGGGAGATCGTCCGGCAATACCGTGCCCTGCTCCGCGCGCTCAAAGGCAAGCTCAAAAAAGGCGACAAGGAACTGGTGCGCCATGCCTTTGAATTGGCAGCCGACGCACACCGCGACATGCGCCGCAAATCGGGCGAGCCCTATATCCTGCATCCTTTGGCGGTGGCCCAGATCACCGTACAGGAGATCGGCCTGGGGGTTACCTCCGCGATCTGTGCCCTGCTGCATGATACGGTGGAAGATACCGAGCTGACTTTAACGGACATCGAGCGGGAGTTCGGAAGCGGTTGTGCGCACATCATCGACGGACTGACCAAGATATCCACCGTGCTGGAAGAAACGAACACCAGCACCAAACAGGCAGAAAACTTTAAGAAGATCCTGCTTACCCTGGCCGAAGACCCCCGCGTCATTCTCATCAAGCTGGCCGACCGCTTGCACAATATGCGCACCCTTGACAGCATGAGCAGGGAAAAACAATTGAAAATAGCCTCCGAAACGGTATTTATCTATTCGCCGCTGGCGCACCGCCTGGGCCTGTACAACATCAAATCCGAGATGGAGGATCTCACCCTGAAATACACCGAGCCGGAAGTTTATTTCGATATCGCCCGGAAACTGAAGGAATCCAAGCGCGAGCGGACGCGTTATATCAATGAATTCCTCAAGCCTGTAAAGGAAAGGCTCACCGCGGAGGGCTTTGATTTTGAGATCTTCGGCCGCCCCAAATCCATCCACTCCATCTGGAACAAGATGAAGAAAAAAGGCGTAGCCTTTGAGGAAGTCTATGACCTTTTCGCTATCCGCATCATTCTGCTTTCCGGAACAGAGAATGAAAAGGCCGACTGCTGGAGGGCTTATTCCATCATCACTGATTTTTACATGCCCAGTACCGAGCGGTTACGCGACTGGCTGAGCAATCCCAAATCAAACGGCTATGAAGCGCTGCATACAACCGTGATGGGTCCCGGCGGACGCTGGGTAGAGATACAGATCCGCAGCAAACGGATGAATGAGATCGCCGAAAAAGGCCTGGCAGCGCACTGGAAATACAAAGAAGGCGCCAGCCAGGAAAGCAAGTTTGACCAATGGTTCAACCAGATCCGGGAGCTTCTGGGAAATACCGACGCCAATACACTGGATTTCCTGCAGGATTTCAAGCTCAATCTTTTTTCCGAAGAAATATATGTGTACACACCGAAAGGCGACCTGAAGACGTTGCCCATAGGCGCCTCCGCGCTCGACTTCGCCTTCTCCATCCACACCGATATCGGCTACCGCTGCATCGGCGCCAAGGTGAATTACAAGCTGCTGCCCATCAGCCATAAACTCCGGACGGGGGACCAGGTGGAGATCATCACGTCCGGCAAGCAAAAGCCTTCAGAGGACTGGCTGAATTTCGTCGTGACCGCCAAGGCCAAGTCCAAGATCAAGGATGCCCTCAAGGAGGAAAAAAGAAAGATCGCGCAGGACGGCAAAGCGATGCTGTCCCGTAAACTGGACCGTCTCGGGGTACCCATGAACACTTACAACATCAACGAACTGAACCAGTACTTCAAACTGCAGTCTTCCCTTGACCTTTATTACCAGATCGCCCGCAAAAACATTGACTTGCAGGAGCTGGGAAAGTTTCTGATCCGCGGTGATAAACTGGAACAACCAAAAACTGAAAAATTACCCAAGCCGGCCCAGGAAGCACCTAACCAGAAACAAACGGCCCGCAAAGACACCGAGCTCATCATTTTCGGGGAAAGTTCCGACAAGATCGAATACAAACTGGCGCAATGTTGCAAGCCCATCCCCGGCGACGATGTTTTTGGGTTCATTACCGCGAGCGAAGGCCTGAAGATTCACCGGACGAACTGTCCCAACGCCGCGCAGTTGCTTTCCCATTACGGACACCGCGTGGTAAAGACCAAATGGGCCAAGAACAAGGAGATATCCTTTCTGACGGGACTGCGCCTTGTGGGGCTGGATGACGTGGGGGTCATCAACAAAATCACCAACATCGTTTCAGGCGAGTTAAAGATCAATATTGCGGCCCTTACCATCGAATCCCAGGAGGGCCTTTTCGAGGGCCTCATCAAGGTATTCATCCATGACAAGGAAGAATTGGACGAACTCGCCAACCGGTTAGGCAAGCTCAGCGGCATACACTCGGTAAGCCGGCTGGAAATAGAAGAATGACTTTCCAGATTAAATTTGTTCCTGAATGTACAGCGGATTATTTTTGCCGTTTTTGCCGGCACGCTGGCCGGACCGTCTGACGGCTTTTCGACTTTAATGACTGGGGTGATTATTCAACAACAAACAAACTATACATGATTGATGTACTGCTCGGCCTGCAATGGGGCGACGAAGGGAAAGGAAAGATCGTTGACTATTTTGCGGAGAAATACGATGTCGTCGTGCGTTTCCAGGGCGGTCCCAACGCGGGACACACTCTTTATATCCGTGATAAAAAGATCGTTTTGCGTACCATTCCCTCAGGCGTTTTCCGGGAGCATGTCGTCAACCTGATCGGTGGCGGGGTGGTCCTTGACCCGGTATCCTTTCAGATTGAATACAATGAACTGGCCGCGCTCGGGATCGACCTTTCCAAAAACCTTTTCATCTCGGAGAAAACCAACCTGATCCTTCCTACGCACCGTGCCCTGGACAAGGCCTCTGAACAGGCGAAGGGCAAAGAAAAAATCGGCTCCACCCTGAGGGGCATCGGTCCCGCCTACATGGACAAAACGGGCAGGAATTCCCTGCGTGTCGGCGATATCAAAAGAAGCGATTTCCGCCAGGCTTATGGTAAGCTTAAAGAAAAACACCTGGATCTGCTGGCGCATTACGGCTTCCAGGAGGATATAGACCAGTGGGAGCAGGACTTTTTTGAGGCGATCGAACACCTGCGCGAAAAAAATATCGTGAACGGCGAATATTTTATCAACCAACTCATGGCCGAAGGTAAACGCATTATGGCCGAAGGCGCTCAGGGAAGCATGCTGGATGTGGACTTCGGTACCTATCCTTATGTGACTTCCTCCAACACCATTTCGGCGGCAGTCTGCACGGGTCTCGGCGTGGCACCTTCCACCATCGGTGAGGTCATCGGGGTAACCAAGGCCTATTGCACCCGTGTGGGCGGCGGCCCCTTTCCCACCGAACTATTCGATGAGACAGGGGAAAAGCTTGCCAGGGTAGGCAACGAGTTCGGCGCGGTCACCGGCCGTCCCAGACGCTGTGGCTGGATTGACCTGGTCGCCCTGCGTTATACCTGTATGCTCAACGGCACTACCCAACTGGTCATGACCAAGGCCGATGTACTGGATCATTTTGACACCATCAAAGCCTGCACCGGCTACCGGGTCAACGGGGCGGTCACCGAAGAGGTACCTTTCCGCCTGGACGACCAGCTGGAACCCGTATATGAAAGCTTTAAGGGCTGGGACAAAGCCTGTGCGGAAAGCGCTGCATTCGCCGGGTTGCCCGCCGAAATAAAATCATTCATCGCCTTTGTTGAACAATACCTGAAGGTGCCCGTCAGGTATGTTTCAACAGGCCCCGGTCGTGATCAGATACTCGTGCAGCAGTCACTTCCGGGCGAATAAAAAACTGTGCCAAAAAAAAATTTGGTGAATATCAAAAGTAGTTAAAACTTTACGGTAAGAATAAGCACCATTCCGTTCCGAGATACGGCAAATTGGCTATCTGAATATATTTGAAATTATGTGTCGTTCCTAAAATATTATCACATGAAATCAAAATCTGGAAACGAAAAAGGCGAGAAAAAAAAGACAGCCGCGTCATCCAAAAGTACCCCCGCTTCCAAAACTCCCTCCAAGTTCAAAAGAGACCCCGATGACGACGAGGAAGACGAAGATCTGAAAGATGAATGGGAGAAACCCGAAGAAGAGGATTACGATCCGGACTTCGAGGAATTCGACATGCCCAAATCCAAAAGCAAGACCGGTGGCAAAAAGAAATCATCCGGAAACGACGACTTTGAATTTGAGGATGATTTCCGCAACATGGAATTCTTTGATGACGATTCTTCCCTGGATGACGATGATGATCTGTTCTAAATCTCAAAAATCCTTATTATTGACAGATCTTTCTACGCCTTCCCGCTAGACAACGCTGAAGCCTTCAGCCATCAACTATTACAATGGTCTTCGGACTTCCCGGTCTGTTGTTATCTCCACGGCAATGGTTACAGTGATCCTTACAGCCGGTTTGATGTCCTGGTGGCCGCCGGTACAGTGAAAGCGCTGCAGGTGGACGGCGATCAACCATGGGAGCAATTGCGCCGCTTCCGGACCGCGTGTGCGGACTGGATCTTCGGTCATTTTTCCTATGACCTTAAAGAAGGTGCATCCGGTGAAAACGCCGGCCAACCCGACGGTATAGGCTTTCCCCGCTTGTTTTTCTTCCAGCCGGAGATCCTGATACTATGGCAAAAAGACGCATTACGCATCGGCGTCGCCGGCGCCAAAGGAAGTGCCGCGGCGAAAGTTGTTTTTGATCAGATAAGGCAACGGCCCGCCGATCCCCTCGTCCCTCCATCCCCCGAATTAAACTGGCAGACCCGGATGAGCCGGCAGCAATACCTGGATGCGGTCAGGCGTTTGCAGCAGCACCTGCAGCGTGGCGACGCTTATGAGATCAACTTCTGCCGGGAATTTTTCGCGGAAAATGTGACGCTGGCACCGTCGGCGCTGTTTGAACGCCTGAACCGCCTGTCCCCGGCCCCTTTTGCCGCTTATTACCGTGTGGGGGACCGTCACCTGCTCTGCAGCAGCCCTGAACGCTTCCTGCAAAAGAACGGCCCGGTGGTGATTTCCCAGCCTATCAAAGGCACCGCCCCGCGTGGAAAGAACGCCCGGGAAGATGAGCTTTACAAAAGTGCACTCAGTGCCAGCGCCAAGGAAAGGAGTGAAAACGTGATGGCAGTCGATCTTGTCAGAAATGATCTCTCCCGGACGGCGCTGCCCGGGACCGTCCGGGTGAAAGAATTGTTTGGCGTCTATTCTTTTCCCCAGGTGCATCAGTTGATTACCACGATAGAAGCGCGGGTAGACCCCGGCGTAGCGCCTGAAGAGATCATTTCCCATGCTTTTCCCATGGGCTCCATGACCGGCGCGCCAAAACACCGCGTCCTGCAGTTGATCGACGCCCATGAACGGACCCGCAGGGGAATTTATTCAGGGGCGCTCGGATACTTCACCCCTGCGGGCGACTTTGATTTCAACGTGGTGATCCGCAGCCTGGCTTATCATGCAGCAAACCGCTATTTATCCTTTCAGACCGGCTCGGGGATCACTATCTACAGTGATCCCGAGCGTGAACTGGAAGAATGCCTGCTCAAGGGCAGGGCCATGCAGCGTGCTGTACAGGGATAATCAAGGTTTAAAAATTATGCCGCTTCCGCTTCTCAGGGCGCCGGTTCCCTTACAATTCCACCGCCCCCATTTCCCGGCTGCTTTGCTGGGCCGCCTCCAGGATGCGCATGTTCAATATGGAGTCCGCCAATGGGACAGGGGGTGGATCATTGCTGACCAGCGCCGCGTGAACGCCCTTGAAGAATTCCCGGTAATCGCCCACGACCGAAGGATAGGGTTCACGGATGACGCGTCCTTCCCTTTCGGTATGTAGG
>DASULB010000118.1:0-2447 GCA_036278455.1 Chitinophagaceae bacterium
GTATGTTGATGGAAATTTGACCAGGGATAAAAATGCATTTGAGATACGATTGGCTGCGGGTAGCCGGATTTTCGGAAAATCTGCGGCTGGATCACCTTTCACGGTATATGCACCGGGATGGGATGAGGGGAGTACCAAAACGACTTCATCAGGGCAATTGTATAACAGACAATATGCCGTTAAAGCCGGCGATCAGTTAAAGGACCGATGGATGCTCCATACATTCAGCGAAGAAGGGTATCATCTAAAGGTGCATGGCCCGAACGGATTTTACCGGGTTTTCAAGGGCAACAGTAACGATCCACAGCTAATCGTAACATGCCGGTATGCGGAGCATGGCGGTACTACCAGAAAGCTGACGGGTGATGTGATAATGAACATTACCTACGATGGAGACAGTCAGGAGGAATTGATCATCCGGGATTATGGCTACCATGCTGCTAATGATAAAGTACTGCAGGTTGGAAAGGGAAAGCGCCGTACGGCCAATCTGGTAATAAAAAGTCTTTCGGGGTGGTATGATTTCAGCATTCGGGTGAACGGTAATGACGTGTTTGAAAAGCGATATGCCGGTCACGTGGAGACTGGTCGATTGAGCACTTCTGACCCATTGATGGGGAGAGGAAATGCAATTTCATCATTAAGAGATTGACCGTTTTGTCTTATACTCCAAGCTAAACGCTGGTTCATTACGAGCCATATTTTCTACGTTTAGTTTGGGAGGGTCTCATGGACAGCCGGCCAAACAGGTTGTCATGATTAATATCGGAGGATCCCGACCGGTTTTTTATCTGAATCCTTAATACGGAATGGTTTATTGGCACATCAGGATAGGAATAAGGGTGATGTATAGGCTAAAGGTTGAATCGTGTTTTTCCCTTATTAACATTCCTTGTCAGACGTCTATCGTTACGGGAGCCCTGGAAATGGGCTGCGCATCCGGCAAAACAGTCAGCATTACTAAAACAGCGCCTCTTCGGGTCCCTCCTATCACAATCTCCGTGACTGCCAGGTTTCCCGCCAAAAGAAATAAAACCATTCTGAAAGGCTGCCCACCCGAAAGAAGATTTGCATCTCAGGAGGCGCTCCATTAATTTTGTGCTCCATTTAGATAATCAGCATAAAATAAAATTCAACATGATCCCTGAAGAAGCATTGGCCCGTCTTAAGGAGGGTAACCAGCGATTTTTGCAAAACTGTCCGGTGGAGCATGACTGGCTGACACGGGTAAAACAAACGGCTGATGGCCAGTATCCATTTGTCTCGGTGCTGGGATGCATAGACTCCCGTACGTCAACGGAATTGATCTTTGACCTGGACATAGGAGACCTTTTTAGTATTCGTGTGGCGGGCAATATCATTGATGATGATGTACTGGCGAGCCTCGAATTTGCCTGCACCCAGACGGACGCCAGGCTCATCGTTGTAATGGGGCATACGCGTTGCGGTGCGGTGGCGGGCGCCTGCGCCGATACCCGGATAGAAGAGGGATACCTGGAGCAATTGCTGGACAAGATCAGGCCCGCCGTTAAAGAAGCCCGGCAAAAATGCGGGGCGGACGCCTCAGAGGATGTCGTGCGGGATGAAATCTCGCGCATCAATACCCTTCATTCGGTGGCACTGATAAAGGAGAAATCTTCGATCATAGCCGGGTTGTGCCAAAAGAACGAGGTGATCATTGCCGCTGCGCTGTATGATGTAAAAACAGGTACCGTTACTTTTTATGACGAAGACAAAGCCGCTTTTATATAGCCGTGCTGTTGCTGAATGAAGAAGATGCCCTTGAGACGTCCTACCGGTGAAGACTTATAAGGATTTGTTTATAGGTATTTTTCTCCTTTGTGTCTTTTGATGTCCCCTACATAATCCCTGATCTGTTGTTCATTGTCCTTGCTGCAGATCAGCAGTACATCGGGGGTATCGATCACGATGAAATTATCCAATCCCTGCAGTACTACCAGTTTATCATCCACGGTTTTTACCATGCAATGGGTGGCATCGATCACCAGGACATTCTTGCCTGAGACGGCATTGTCCAGGTTATCTTTCTCCATGTTATCATAAGCGGAGTTCCAGGTACCCAGGTCACTCCAGCCAAAATTGGCGGGAATAACATAGACGTTTTCCGCTTTCTCCATAACGGCATAGTCAATGGAAATGTTGGTACATTGGGAATAGATGAACTGGATGGCCTCGGCCTCCTCCGGTGTATTCATCTTTTCGGTTTCCTGTTCGAAAAGCTCACTCAGATCCGGCTGATGTTCCCGGAAGGCCGAGATGATCGATTGCACGCTCCATAGGAAAATGCCGGCATTCCACAGGAAATCCCCGCTTTGAAGGAAGGTTTCTGCCAGTTCCAGGTTGGGTTTTTCTGTAAATGTCTTGACCGGGTAAATATTATCGGCAAAGGCGGTCATCTCATATTGAATGTATCCGTAGCCAGTATC
>DASULB010000119.1:0-6581 GCA_036278455.1 Chitinophagaceae bacterium
AGTGGTCAAAATTGATACGATACCATTAGGTGATTTCCCCCTGTTGCTGGCGCCCATGGAGGACGTGAGCGATCCGCCTTTCCGTGCGCAGTGCAAGGAACTGGGCGCAGACCTGATGTATACGGAATTCATCTCCTCGGAGGGACTTATCCGCGACGCCATCAAAAGCCGCCAAAAACTGGACATTTTCGATTATGAGCGGCCCATCGGCATTCAGATCTTCGGGGGCGATGAGGAGTCCATGGCGCTTGCGGCGCAGATCGTAGACGCCACCCGCCCGGACCTCGTGGACATCAATTTCGGCTGTCCCGTCAAAAAAGTGGTCTGCAAAGGGGCCGGCGCGGCGATCCTGAAAGACCTGCCCAAAATGGTGCGGCTGACGGCGGCCATCGTCAGGTCCACCCATTTGCCGGTCACGGTAAAAACCCGTCTTGGCTGGGATGAAGACTCCAAAAACATTGAAGAGGTAGCCGAACGCCTGCAGGATGTTGGTATTCAGGCCCTCAGCATTCACGGACGCACCCGTACGCAGATGTATAAAGGTGTGGCCGACTGGACCCTGATCGGTAAGGTCAAAAATAATCCCCGCATACAGATCCCCGTCTTTGGTAACGGGGACGTACTCACTCCCCAGCAGGCGTTGGCAGTAAAAAACAAATACGGCGTAGATGGTGTTATGATAGGCAGAGCGGCTATAGGAAATCCCTGGGTTTTCCGGGAGATAAAACATTACCTGAAAACAGGTGAGGTTTTGCCTCCGCCCCGCCTGGAGGAACGGATCGATGTTTGCAAAGATCACCTTAGGAGATCAATAGACTGGAAGGGAGAAACACTGGGCGTATTGGAAATGCGTCGTCACTATACGAATTATCTGAAAGGCTTTCCAGGCATCAAGGAATGGAGGCTAAAACTTGTCTCAGGTAAAAGCGGTGAAGAGGTGGAAGCAATCCTCGGGGAAATACAGCATTATTATCAAGGTTACCAGTACCCCCACCAGGCTGTTGATATGGAATCCCTGCCGGCCCCGGTAGCGCTCTGAAGGGTCACATACCCGACACATCTTTCACTCATAAAACCTTAAGCCATGATCAGCTATTTGAGAAATGAAGTATGGAAAGACCTGCCGATCAAATTCAAATCCGCGCTTCGCAAAAAGTACGCGGTCTCCAACCACGGCAGGGTTGTCAGCTATACCGGTGAAATCAAGCAGGGGAATTTGCTGAATGGTTCTACCGTCGAAGGTTATACGGTGATTAACGTAAAGCCGAATGATACTTTTCAATCCCTGTACCTGCACCGTGAGATCGCCAAGTTGTTCATACCACGGCCGGGCAGGGCACATAAATACGTGATCCACCTGGACCACGATAAAAAGAACAACCATGTCAGGAACCTGCGTTGGGCCACCAAGGAAGAGATGGAGACCCATCAGCAAAAAAGTCCCGCCAAGATCGCTTATAAGGAAAAGCAACGCAACCGCACCAGCGGCCTGAAGCTTAATACCACGAAAGTACGCTCCATCAAACGGTTGCTTAAAGCTCCCGGGCGCAAGACCATGAAGCAGATCGCCGAACAGTTCGGCATCTCGGAGATGCAACTATATCGCATCAAAAAGGGAGAGAACTGGGGCCATGTGACAGTCTGACTGCCGGCCTGTCTGCGGGAAAGTAGGGAAAAGCGTCTGAAAATGCCGGCCTTCAGGGCGGACATGCACGCCGTTCAGCTATGCGCTTCCCAGACCTGGCAGAGGTTTACGATCACCTGCACCGCTTTTTGCATGTCCTGAACGGTGGCCCATTCCTGTTTGGAGTGAAAGGCGTGCTCGCCCGCGAAAATATTGGGACAGGGAAGCCCCTTAAAACTCAACATGGCCCCGTCGGTCCCGCCCCTGATAGGATGAACCGCGGGCGTAAGCCCTGCCCGCCGGATGGCCTCCAGGGCATATTCGGACACCTGCGGATGCCGGGCCAATATGTCCTGCATGTTGCGGTATTGTTTGTCCACCCGCATCTTCGCCGTGGCGCCCGGAAAGTCCTTTACCGTCCGGTCCATTAACTTTCGCAAAAAGTCTTCATGTGCGGCCAGCCCTTCTTCGGTAAAATCACGCACCAGAAAATCGACGGTAGCCTTTTCCGCGCTTCCTGAAAAATACAGCGGATGCAGGAAACCTTCCATATTCTCTGTTGTTTCAGGCGACAGGCCGTCTTTGGGCAGTGCGTCAATCAGTGCCGAGGCGACTTTCAAGGCATTGACGAGTTTTCCTTTAGCCATGCCCGTATGCGCGGAGATTCCCTGAATTTCGATCTGCGCCTTGTCGGCGCAGAAATTCTCATTCTCAAAGGAACCCACCGATTCTCCATCCATGGTATAGCCAAAATCAGCGCCGAGCTTTCCCATGTCTACATGGGCCACGCCCCTGCCTATTTCCTCGTCGGGGGTAAATAAAATGCGGAGGGTGCCGTGTGTTATCTCCGGATGCGTGATCAGGTAATGAACGGCGTCCATGATCTCCGCCAGGCCGGCTTTGTTATCGGCCCCCAGCAGCGTACTGCCGCTGGCGGTAATGACGTCATGGCCCTTTTTATGTTTCAGCTGGGGATGATTCCGGGCAGTCAACACCTGGGAAGGATCATCCGGCAGCCGGATATCCCCTCCGTCATAGTTTGCATGCACGATGGGCTTTACACCGGCGCCGCTGCAATCGGGGGAAGTATCCATATGGGAACAAAAACAAATGACAGGCACTTTTTTGGAAATGTTGGCCGGCAGGGTGGCATATACATAGCCATACTCATCCATGACGGCATCGCTGATACCTGTTTCAAGCAACTCCGATACCAGCAGCCTTCCCAGGTTCTTTTGCTTTTCGGTGGAAGGCGATGATTCCGAGAAGGGATCAGACTGGGTATCTATTCTTACATACCGCAGGAACCTTTCGGCGACAGTATAATTGTATTGATCAAATGACATAGAGCCGGCATTATTTTTTTGATCCTGCATCCTCACACCCGCACCACACCGGAGCAGCACTATAAAACATCACTTAAAGGATTTCCACCAGTTCAATATCGAATATGAGGTCTTCACCCGCCAGCGGATGGTTGGCATCAAGCATAATGGATTTGTCGCCCACGGACCTCACCACCACCGGATAAGCCTGTCCGTCCTGGTTGCTGAGTTGCAGTTGCATCCCCTCTTCCGGTTTGAGGTCGGGTGGCAATTTATCACTGGGAAACTCGATGACCAGGCTTTCATCCCGTGGTCCGTAACCACTTTCCACCGGAATCTCCACCGTTCGCTTGTCTCCCTGCTTCATGTCCAGTACACCGTTGTCAAAACCGGGGATGACCATGCCGGCACCCACTTTAAATTCCAATGGGTCACGTCCTTCGGAGCTGTCAAATGTTTCTCCGTTGGTCATCTTGCCGTGGTAATGCACCTTTACGGTATCGCCTTTCTTTACAACTTGCATAACGTTATCAATATTTAGTGATGTGATAAAGCCCACAAAGGTACGGAAAACTGAAAGGCCGTCCAAAAAGGGACCGGTACGGCAGCACCGGTGTCCCGGATCCCCGCTTGCTATTACTCTCATCAATTGTTGTACCTTTGCCGCGTGTTATGTTATCTGCCGCAAATCGGTAAATTATGAAAGTTGATTTTTCCAAATCGGCCACGGGACTGGTCCCGGCCATCGTCCAGGATGCCTCCACTCACCGGGTGCTCATGCTGGGTTACATGAATGAGGAGTCCCTGCAACGAACCTTAGAGGAAGGGAAGGTAGTTTTTTACAGCCGTTCCAAAAAAAGACTCTGGATGAAAGGGGAGGAAAGCGGGCATTTTCTGATCGTAAAAAGCATCAAACCCGATTGTGACGCCGATACGCTGCTGATCCTCGCCCGTCCCACCGGCCCGGTATGCCATACCGGTGCGGACACCTGTTTCGATGAAAAGAACCTGACCGATAACTTTCTGATCGCCCTTGAAAATGTGATCATCGACCGGAAGACCAATCCGCGTGAAAACTCTTACACCACCGAGCTTTTTACTCGCGGCATGAACCGGATCGCCCAGAAGGTCGGAGAAGAGGCCATTGAGCTGGTCATAGAAGCCAAGGACAACAATGAAGAACTTTTTCTCGGCGAAGCGGCCGACCTGCTCTATCATTACCTGGTGCTGCTCGTGGCCAAAGGATATGTGCTGGAGGATGTTATGGATGTGTTAAAAAAGCGCCATGAATAAGCATATCGGGTCGATTTAGGACGGGTGGTAACCATGTTTGCAGTCATTTCGCTACTTTTGCCTCCATGGCGCCCTTGAGATTATCTTTATTCCCCTCTGTTGTTGGATAACCATAACTTAAACCACCACTTTAATCATGAAAAGATTATGCTTTCTTACGGCAGTGGTGCTGGTGGCGCTTTTGGCCGCCTGTACGGAGGGATCCAGGAACCATAATGCATCTTCATCGGACAGTTTCCACATCACCGGTGTCATTGCCGAGGTGGATTCCGGATGGGTGATGCTTTCTCATACCGATACCGCCGGGAACCTTCAAACGGATTCCACCGGTATCCTGAACAATACCTTTAGCTTCAACGGCGTACAACAGGAGCCTGCCATGTATTCCCTGAGCGTCAGGGGCCTCGGGCAGCCACCGCTGAAGTTCTTTGTGGAAAACGCGCGGATCCACATCAACACCACCAGGGATTCCATTGCCGCGGGCGCCGTTACCGGGTCGCCCACAGAGGACGTCTACCAGAACTATAAAGCGCTTTTGCACCCCCTCACAGCACTCATGGACACCCTGAACAGGCAGTATGGCGACGCATACAAAAGCAATAATCAGGGGCTGATGACCCGGCTGGACAATAGTTACGATTCCCTGGACGGTGCCAGGAAACAACTCATCACCAAATTCGTAAAGGCGCATGACAATTCCCCGGTGGCTGCCTGGGCGGTCGCCCGTAACTTTCTGTTTACACCGGACGCCCGCCAGCTCACGGAATTGTACAACGACCTGGATACCTCGGTACAGCGGACAAGCTATGGAAAAAAGGTAAAAGCCAGCCTGGACATCGCCAGAAAACTGGCTATTGGCAAGCCGGCTCCCGGCTTTACGCAAAACGATGCGAACGGGAAGCCCGTCTCGCTTTCATCATTGAAGGGCAAATATGTCCTGATCGACTTCTGGGCCAGCTGGTGCGGCCCCTGTCGCGCGGAGAACCCCCATGTGGTCAAGGCCTACCGCGCATACAAGGACAAGGGATTCACCATACTGGGCGTGTCTCTGGACACCGACAAGGCCGACTGGCTGGGGGCCGTCAGGCACGATCACCTCAGCTGGCAGCAGGTTTCCGATCTGAAAGGCTGGAAAAACGCAGTGGCGGTGCAATACGGCATCCGGGCCATCCCCTCCAACGTCCTGGTAGACAAAAAAGGGATCATCATCGCCCGTAATCTCAGGGGAGCAAGCCTTGAAAACAAGCTGGCCGGGGTCCTCAAATAATCAAATTCACATTATTAAACCCTTTATTACAATAGCTAAAAAATTAAAAAATCGTTAAAAAAACTAAATCCAAAAAAACTATGAAGAAAATCATGCTTGGCACTGCTTTAGGTTTATTCCTGTTTTCGGCTTGCAGCCCGGGGGGAGGAGACAGCTATACCATCAAAGGAAACCTGACCAACCTCAAAGATTCCGTATTATACCTGGCGCGCCAGGAAAGCGGCATGCCATCGTTTGACACCCTGAAGGTAACGGACGGCAAATTCACCTACAGCGGCAAAACAACCAAACCCGTTTTCGCCCAGATCGTCACCCCCGATCAGCGTTCAGGCTTTCCCCTGTTCCTGGAACCCGGCACCATCCATATCACCGGTAACGCGGATTCGATGAGCGTGGGAAAGATCAAAGTGAGCGGCACGCCCAACAATAAAGACCTCGATGAATTCATGGAGATCCAGCAACCATACATGCCTACCATGATCAACATACAGCAGGCCTATATGAAAGCCCGGATGAGCGGTGATACCGCCACCCTGGCCCATCTTGAGAACACCATGGACAGTGTCCGGAACGTCATCATGACCAAGATGAAATCTTTTGTGAAAGACCACCCCGAATCCGTGGTCAGCGCCCTGGCTCTGCAAAATATGATGGAAGGCATGGACGACAGCACGCTGAACCAGCTTTATTCAGGACTGGATACAGCCATCCAACACAGTACTTTCGGCGAACAGATCGGGACCAGGCTGGCTATGGAGAAGAAAACCTCCATCGGTCAGCAGGCGCCTGATTTTACCATGAATGACACCACCGGTACCCCGGTAAGCCTGTCTTCCTTCCGGGGGAAATACGTGCTGGTGGATTTCTGGGCCAGCTGGTGCGGGCCCTGCCGTGAGGAGAATCCCAATGTCGTGAAAGCCTACAATGAATACAAGGGTAAAGATTTCACCATCCTGGGCGTATCACTGGACAAGACCAAAGACGCCTGGGAAAAAGCCATCAAGGATGATCACCTTACCTGGAACCACGTATCCGACCTGCAGTACTGGGACAATGCCGCCGCCAAATTATA
>DASULB010000120.1:0-6696 GCA_036278455.1 Chitinophagaceae bacterium
CTTAATAATTTACTTTCGTAAACCGCGCAGCAATTGACAGCGACTATTTTATTCAATCATCCTATAAAAAATACCTTTGGCTATGAGCAATCAACAAAAATCCAAAACAAAAGGGTTACAGTTCACCCGGCATTTCACGCAGAATGGCCTTAGTCCTTATGATATGTTTCAATATGAACTGAGAACCTCCGTGATCCGGAACCCCGGAGGTGACGTGGTGTTTGAAATGAAGGAAGTGGAAGTTCCCAAAAACTGGTCACAAATCGCTACCGATATCCTTGCGCAAAAATATTTCCGCAAAGCCGGCGTACCGCAAAATGACGGCTCTACGGGAAGGGAAACCTCTGTAAAGCAGGTCGTTCACCGCATGACCAACTGCTGGAAGGTATGGGGAGAAAGGTACGGCTATTTCGCTTCCGAAGAAGATGCCGGCATTTTTTATGATGAACTGGCCTATGCCATGCTGAACCAGGCCTGCGTACCCAATTCTCCGCAATGGTTTAACACAGGGCTCCATGAAAGTTACGGCATTACAGGGAAGCCGCAGGGGCATTATTTTGTAAACGCCAGGACCGGCAAGCTGGAAAAATCCACTTCCGCTTATGAAAGGCCGCAGCCCCATGCCTGTTTTATCCTGAGCGTAAGCGATGATCTGGTCGGCGATGGGGGCATCATGGACCTCTGGGTACGGGAAGCACGCATTTTCAAATACGGCTCCGGTGTAGGCTCCAATTTTTCCAACATCCGCGCCGAAGGCGAAATCCTCAGTGGCGGAGGGACCTCCAGCGGCCTCATGAGTTTCCTGAAGATTGGTGACCGCGCGGCCGGCGCCATCAAATCCGGCGGCACTACCAGGCGCGCGGCCAAAATGGTATGCCTGGATATGGACCACCCTGAAATCGTTGATTTTATTGACTGGAAAGTGGAGGAGGAACAAAAGGTAGCCGCCCTGATCGCAGCAGGTTACGCCTCCGACTATGAAGGTGAAGCTTACCGTACGGTGTCCGGTCAGAATTCCAATAATTCCGTGCGTGTTCCCAATGAATTCTTCCACAAGCTGGCCGAAGACGGCGACTGGGAAATGAAGGCCCGCACCACCGGTAAAACCATGAAAACCATGCGTGCCAAGGATCTGTGGGACAAGATCGCCTATGCCGCATGGCGTTGCGCCGATCCCGGTACGCAATACGATACCACCATCAACGAATGGCATACCTGCCCCCAGGGCGGCCGGATCCGGGCCTCCAACCCCTGCAGTGAATACCTCTTTTTGGATAATACCGCCTGCAACCTGGCTTCGGTAAATCTCCGCCGGTTCTTTGATACTGATAACAACCAGTTCGACGTGGACGGTTTTGAATACACGGTGCGTTTGTGGACTGTTGTGCTGGAGATTTCCGTGCTAATGGCGCAGTTTCCTTCCAAAGAGGTGGCACAGCTCAGTTATGACTACCGGACGCTGGGGCTGGGATTCGCCAACCTCGGATCCATGCTGATGGTCAACGGTATTCCTTACGACAGTGAGGAAGCCCGCGGCATTGGCGGCGCGATCGGCGCCATCATGACCGGTATCGCCTACAAGACCTCCGCGGAAATGGCGGGCATTCTGGGCGCTTTCCCGGAGTTCCAGAAAAACCGGGAGGATATGCTGCGCGTGATGCGCAACCACCGCGCGGCCGCCTATGACGCTGCGGAAGCTTATGAAGGATTGGAAATCAAACCCCAGGGAATAGACGCCCGCCACTGCCCCGACCGCTTGCTGAAAGCCGCCACCAAAGCATGGGACGAAGCGGTGCAACTGGGTGAAAAATACGGTTATCGCAATGCCCAGACCACCGTCATCGCACCTACCGGCACCATTGGCCTGGTAATGGATTGCGATACGACCGGGGTCGAGCCTGATTTTGCCCTGGTCAAGTTCAAAAAACTTTCAGGTGGCGGTTATTTCAAAATCATCAACCAGTCCATTCCGCTCGCGCTCAAAAACCTGGGCTACAAGCAACATGAAACAAAGGCCATCGTGGACTATGCAAAAGGAACAGGTTCATTTACCGGCGCACCTTTTATCAATCACCAGACACTGAGTGAAAAGGGTTTCATCGCCGAAGAGGTGAAAAAACTTGACAAGGCGGTAGGATCTGCCTTTGAAATCGGCTTCGTATTCAATGTATATGCGCTTGGCGAACCCTGCCTGCAACGACTTGGTTTCAAGCCAGAACAGTACAATGCCCCTGATTTCAACCTGTTGAATGAGCTCGGATTCACCGATGAGCAGATCGAAGCCGCTAATGATTATGTATGCGGTACCATGACCATAGAGGGAGCCCCTTACCTGAAGGATGAACACCTGGCGGTATTTGATTGCGCCAACACCTGTGGCAAAAAAGGGAAACGCTTCATCCATGCACACGGGCACATCCGCATGATGGGTGCCGTACAGCCTTTCATTTCAGGAGCCATTTCCAAAACCATCAACCTGCCCAACGAGGCTACGGTGGCGGAGATCGCCGACGCTTATAAGCTAAGCTGGGAGCTGGGCTTAAAAGCGTGTGCGCTTTACCGCGATGGTTCTAAATTGTCCCAGCCTTTAAGCAACAAGAGCGACAAGAAGAAAAAAACAGAAACGGACACACCAGAAGCCGAATTGCCGGTCCAGTTGTCCAACCTGAATGAACTGACGCTGGATGACTTGCTGGAGGAGGTCACCAACAGGCTGCAGGCCAGTCCCGATACAAAACTCATGCGCAAACTCTCCGGGATCATACAGCGCAAACAACTGCCTGCCAGGCGCCTCGGGTTTACCCAGAAAGCAAAAGTGGGCGGACAGGCCATTTTCCTGCATACCGGGGAATATGATGACGGCACCCTTGGAGAAATCTTTATTGATATGGCTAAAGAGGGCGCCACCATGCGCAGCATGCTCAACTGTTTCGCCATCGCCATATCCATTGGCCTGCAATACGGCGTACCGCTGGAGGAGTTTGTCGATAAATTCGTCTTCACCCGCTTTGAACCGGCCGGCATGGTAGATCATCCCAATATCAAATCCGCCACCTCCATCGTGGATTACATCTTCCGTTTGCTGGGATATGAATACCTGCAGCGCAGTGACCTGGTGCATGTACCCGGCAAGGTGGCCGCCACCGAAAAACCCAGGGAGACGCGTCCCGAATTATCTGAGCTGAGGATTAGCCAGTCGCCCGGAGGAAAGACTCCCAAAAAAAGCCAGAAACCAGCCAGGGAAATAGCGACCAACGCCGGCGAAAACATGACGGATAAATTCATGAAATCCATGCAAAGTGATGCGCCCGCCTGTAACGTTTGCGGACATATTACCGTTCGTAACGGCACTTGCTATAAATGTCTGAATTGCGGCAATAGCATGGGCTGCAGCTAGACTAAAGTTAATCAGCTGATAATCAAAGGGCTGCTCCGGTAAGAGCAGCCCTTTTCAAAAGATAAATCGGTGACACGAAAAAAAAATGAAATAAAATTTGTGTTTTATTTACCATTTACATTATATTTGTCTGCAAATAGGGTTTTCATAAGATAGTAACAACGCCGCCGCATTTCTATGTGGCGGTTTTTTTTCTGCCCGTCCATACCTGCCGCTTGGCATACTGGCCATTCCGGGAACGCATTTCTTTAAAAAATTCATAAAACTTGACTTTGTTTTTTCAGCTTCCTTTCGATTGTTTACTTTAGCACAATGAGTAAAAAGATTTTTCTCCTGGATGCCATGGCGCTGGTCTACCGTGCCTATTACGCCCTTATCCGCAGTCCCAGGCTTACCAGCACTGGGCGGAACACAAACGCTCAATTTGGTTTTACCAATACGCTCATCGACCTCATCAATAAAGAAAACCCCACCCATATTGCGGTGGCCTTTGATACCCATGCCCCCACCGAACGGCATACCGATTTTGTGGATTACAAGGCCAACCGTGAAGATACCCCCGAAGACATCCTCAGCGCCCTGCCGGATATCAAACGCATCATAGAAGGCTTCAACATACCGGTGATAGAGTTGGATGGCTATGAGGCCGATGACATCATCGGCACCCTGGCGCTGGAGGCCGCCGAAAAAGATTATACGGTATATATGGTCACCCCGGATAAAGACTACGGGCAACTGGTCGGTGATAAAGTATTCATCTATAAACCTCCTTACCAGGGTAAAAAGGAAGAAATTCTCGGGCCGAAGGAAGTTTGCGAAAAATGGGATATCGCCTCCGTTTCCCAGGTGGTGGACATGCTGGGCCTGATGGGAGACGCTGTCGACAACATTCCGGGCATTCCCGGCATTGGTCCCAAATCAGCGGCCAGTTTGTTAAAGAATTATGGCACACTGGAAGGTGTGCTGGAAGCCGCGGATCAGATAAAGGGCAAACAGGGAGAAAAAATAAAGGCGAATATAGAACAGGCACGTCTTTCCAAAAAATTAGCCACCATTATCACCAACGTACCCGTTGTGTTCCATGAAGAAAAGTTTCTCAGGACCGAGCCCGATAAGGAGGCTTTGACCGCCGTGTTTTCCGAATTGGAATTCAGGTCCCTGGGAAAAAGGGTCCTGGGAAATGACTTTTCCGTTAACCAGGCCCAGGACCTCTCCTCAGCCAATTTGCAGAAAGATCTTTTTGGCAATACAGTGGCTACGGCCGGCAGGCCAGTGCCGGGCACAAAGAAGGTTACCGCGATCGAAAAAGAAGTGGTGATAGAAACCACGACCACGATCACCGTCTCCACGCCTGTTCCCGCCGTGAATACCATCGAGACTACGCCACACCGGTACCACCTGGTACAATCCGACGAAGATTGTGACAACCTTGTCAAGGTGCTGCTGACTCAAAAAGAAATCTGTTTTGATACGGAAACCACCGGCATCAACCCACATCAGACAGAATTGGTGGGAATGAGTTTTGCCTGCGTAAAGGGAGAAGCATGGTACGTTCCGCTTCCCGCGGATACCGATGAAACCGAAAGGATCCTGGAAAAATTCCGGCCGGTCTTTGAGAAAGAAGACATCCTTTTTATCGGACAAAACATCAAGTTCGATATGCTGGTTATCCGGCAACATGGCCTGGAGATCAGAGGGAAATTGTTCGATACTCTGCTGGCGCATTACCTGGTTGAACCCGAAGGCCGGAGGAACATGGATCTGCTGGCCATGCAGTTCCTGAATTATGAGCCCGTCCCCATTACCTCGCTCATCGGCAAAAAGGGGAAAAACCAGGGTACCATGCGCGATGTGGCGCTTGATAAAATCACCGAATACGCCGCTGAAGACGCGGATATTACCCTCCAATTAAAGGAGAAGCTGCTCCCCCTGGTCGATGAACGATCCGTTAGCAAGGTATTCTATGAGGTGGAGAATCCGCTCGTCAATGTACTCGCCGAAATGGAGTACGAGGGCGTAAACGTCGACACCAGGGTGCTGGAAGATTTTTCAAAGGAGCTGGAAGTGGAAATCCTCCAGATTGAGAACAGGGTATATCAACAGGCCGAAGTTAAATTCAACCTGGCCTCCCCCAAGCAACTGGGAGAAGTGCTTTTTGATAAACTGAAACTGGAGAGTTCCCCTCAAAAGACCAGGACGGGGCAGTATGCCACTGGCGAGGATGTGTTGCAAAAACTAGCGCATAAACATCAGATTATTGGCGATATTCTCCGTTACCGTGAGCTCACCAAGCTAAAATCAACCTACGTGGATACCTTGCCGCTGCTGATTAATCAGCGGACAGGACGCATACATACGACCTTTAACCAGGCGGTAGCTGTTACAGGACGACTGAGTTCCAATAATCCCAACCTGCAAAACATCCCCATCCGTACAGAACGCGGCAGGGAAGTGCGCAAAGCCTTTATACCCAGGAACAAGGATTTTACGATCATTTCAGCAGATTATTCACAAATAGAATTGCGCATCATTGCCGCCATCAGCGGAGATAAGAACATGGTAGATGCGTTCAAAAATAATCAGGATATCCACGCCACCACGGCCGCTAAGGTATATGGGGTTCCGCTCGGTGAGGTCACCTCCGAAATGCGGCGCAACGCAAAAAGCGTAAATTTTGGGATCATCTATGGCGTCAGCGCCTTTGGGCTTGCTGAAAATATTGGTTGCAGTCGCTCGGAAGCCAAAGAGCTGATTGGAAATTATTTCACGCAATACCCGGCGATTAAACAATACATGGAAGACCAGGTTGTATTCGCTAAGGCTCATGGTTACGTGCAAACATTGCTGGGCCGTAAGCGCTGGTTGCGCGACATCAACTCTTCCAATTCGGTGGTCCGCGGCTTCGCGGAGCGCAACGCCATCAACATGCCCATACAGGGAACGGCCGCCGATATGATCAAACTGGCGATGATCTCGATATATGAAGCCTTCCGTCAAAACAAATACCGTTCAAAAATGGTCCTGCAGGTACATGATGAACTGGTATTCGACGCCCATAGAGATGAGGTGGAGGAGCTAAAACCGCTTATCCTGGAAAAAATGAAAAATGCCTTACCGCTTGAAGTACCGATCGAGGCTGAAATCGGCGTAGGCGCAAACTGGCTGGAAGCGCATTGAACCGGGCAGGGAAGGAACAACCTCTCTCTGTCCTGTCAATAGCATAAGCATCAGGGGCCGCCAGGAATATTGACAAGCCGGCACCGGTATCTAATTCAGCTTTCGGGCCTGTAGCTGCTGTG
>DASULB010000121.1:0-12881 GCA_036278455.1 Chitinophagaceae bacterium
ATATGATGAACACATAGTAATCCGTCAGTGCAGTGAACCTACACCCGAAGTACTCAAGATCTACAACGCTTTAAAATATAAACATCGTCCGTTTACAAGGAAAAAATCTGTAGTCCCCCCGCCGGAAACTCGCAAAAAGGATCTCATTGATAATCAAGGTTTCCTGTCCGGATAGGTGCAATGTGGGTTAAGCCTTTTATCCCATCTGAAACAGCGACGCGTCCTTTGCTTCCAGCACGGAATGTCCCATGAGAAATTCATCCACCTTCCGGGCGCATTCCCGCCCTTCAGAAATGGCCCATACCACCAGTGACTGACCGCGGCGCATATCGCCGGCGGCAAATATCTTGGGGATGCTGGTTTGGTAGGCTTTCTCCGTTGCCTGTACGTTGCCTCTTTCATCCATGTCAACACCAAGCTCATCCAGCATGCCCTCATGCTGCGGATGAATAAAGCCCATTGCAAACAGGGTCAGCTCACAGGGAATTTCCCGTTCGGTACCTGCCTTTTCCACGAACTTGGCGGGACGGCCTTCTTTGGACGATTCCCATTCGAGGTCTACTATTTTTAATGCCTTCAGCTGTCCATTTTCATCGCCGATAAAAGCTTTGGTGGCTACCGCCCAGGCCCGTTCCGCGCCTTCTTCATGCGAACTGGTCGTTTTCAGGATCATGGGATAAGAGGGCCATGGCATATAAGGTGTCCTTTCTTTGGGTGGCTGTGGCAATAACTCAAATTGGGTGACGCTCTTCGCACCCTGACGGTTGGAAGTGCCCACACAATCCGATCCCGTGTCACCTCCGCCAATCACCACAACGTTCTTCCCGGTAGCAAGAATATCTTCTCCCCGGACCGGCAGCGCCGCATTCCGTTTATTTTGCTGTTTGAGAAAATCCATGGCGAAATGAATCCCCTTTAATGAGCGCCCGGGTGCAGCCAAATCCCGCGGGATGGTGCTGCCACCCGCCAGCACAATGGCGTGGTATTCACGGAGCAGGTCACTGATACTGATGTTATCGCCTACATTCGCATTGCAACAAAATACAATGCCCTCCTCTTCCATCAGCTTTATGCGGCGGTCCACCACCCATTTCTCCAGTTTGAAATCGGGGATGCCGTAACGCAACAGTCCTCCCGGACGGTCATCACGCTCAAATACGGTAATGCTGTGCCCCGCATAATTTAGCTGCACCGCAGCCGCCATTCCCGCCGGCCCGGAGCCCACGATAGCGATCTTTTTGCCGGTACGCACATTAGGTTGATGAGCCTTTACAAGGCCTTTGTCAAAAGCGATCTCAATGATGTGCTTCTCTATTTCCTCAATGGTGACCGCCGGCTGGTTGATACCCAGTACACAAGCCGTCTCACAGGGCGCCGGACAGATCCTTCCTGTAAAATCAGGGAAATTATTGGTGGAAGAAAGAATATGATAGGCGTCTTCCCACTGTTTATTATAAACCGCATCGTTAAACTCAGGGATCACATTGCCCAGCGGGCATCCATGATGACAAAAGGGGATGCCACAGTTCATGCAACGGGCGGCCTGCTGGTTCAACTTTTCAGGCTTAAACCTGTGGATAAATTCCTGATAGTGCTTCACCCTTTCTTCGGGCGCTTCTTTCTCCGGTAACTCACGGGTAAACTCTAGAAATCCTGTTATTTTTCCCATCTGATCATTTTTAAAGGCCTATTAGCTACAGTCCTCCGGTCATAAAAGTCCGGTCGTCTATCGGACGGCAGCTATGCCGGGCCGGTTTCCAACCTCTTTTATTCCCCTGGCCCAACCGGGCATCGCCATGATAGGCAAATGCCCTTTTCTTTGTAGCCTCAGGCTGATTTGACATTTGAAACGACTTCTGTTTGTTGCTGCCCCAACGCTTTTTTGTATTCCTTTGGAAATACTTTCACAAAATTTTTCAATTGGTTGTCCCAGTCATTGAGGATAAAGGCGGCAACGGTGCTTTTGGTATATTCGTGATGGTTATAGATCAACTGATGCAGTTCTTCAGCGTCCTCATGGTCGAGAGGATCCAGATCCACCATTTCGGGATTGCAAAGTGTTTTGAAAGTTCCTTTATAATCATACACATAGGCGATGCCGCCGCTCATGCCCGCTGCAAAGTTGCGGCCGGTTTCTCCCAGGATAACCGTTCTTCCTCCGGTCATGTATTCGCAACCATGGTCACCCACGCCTTCAACGACCGTCAGTGCCCCGGAATTCCGCACGCAAAAACGTTCACCCGCGCGTCCGCGTATATAGGATTCTCCCGAGGTGGCCCCATAAAAGGCTACGTTTCCAACGATAATATTCTCTTCCGGTCTGAAGGTGGCGTTGCGGTCGGGGTATAAAATAAGCCTGGCGCCCGAGAGCCCCTTGCCAAAATAATCATTCGCCTCACCTTCCAGTTCCAGGGTAAGACCACGGGTGTTGAAGGCACCGAAGCTCTGACCGGCACTGCCGCGGAACCTGACATGAATCGTGTTGTCAGGAAGCCCCTTTGACAGGTAGCGTTTGGTGATTTCATTGGAAAGGATCGTTCCGGCGGTTCTGTCCGTGTTTTTGATTTCCATATCCAGTGACACCTTCTCTCCGCTTTCCAGGGCGGGCGCTGCCGCCTCCAGCAATTTCCAGTCCAGTGCCCCGTCCAAACCGTGATCCTGCATTTCACTCTTGTAGAGTGCCTTCCCGGTAGCATCCGGATCCTTATAAAGGATCGCCGAAAGATCCAGCTTATCGTATTTCCAGTGGGTGATATTTTCCCTTTCCCGCAAGGCGTCGGACTGCCCCACCATTTCGTTAATGGTACGGAAGCCCAGCATCGCCATGATCTCACGAAGCTCCTGCACCATGAAAGTGATCAGGTTGACCACATACTCCGGCTTACCGCTAAAGCGCTCACGCAGTACAGGGTTCTGAGTGGCTACGCCTACCGGACATGTATTGAGGTGACATTTGCGCATCATAATGCAGCCTTCCGTCACCAGCGCCGCGGTAGCTACACCCCATTCTTCGGCACCCAGCAAAGTGGCGATGGCCAGATCGCGGCCGGTCTTTAGCTGGCCGTCCGTTTGAACGGTGACCCTGCTGCGCAGTTTGTTACGTACCAGTGTCTGGTGCGTCTCCGACAAACCGAGTTCCCATGGAAGGCCGGCGTGCCGGATGGAACTTACCGGAGAAGCCCCTGTCCCGCCATCCATTCCCGAGATCAGGATCACATCGGACTTCGCCTTGGCTACGCCCGCCGCAATCGTACCGACACCTGCCTTGGATACCAGCTTTACGCTGATGCGTGCCTTGCGATTGGCGTTTTTTAAATCATAGATCAATTGCGCCAGGTCCTCGATGGAATAAATATCGTGGTGCGGCGGCGGGGAGATAAGGCCCACACCCGGCGTGGCATGACGCACCCGTGCGATCCACTTGTCCACCTTATGGCCCGGAAGCTGCCCGCCTTCACCCGGCTTGGCACCCTGCGCCATTTTTATCTGTAACTCATCGGCCTCAGAAAGATAGCGGCTCGTCACGCCAAATCGTGCCGAGGCTACCTGCTTGATGGCGGAACGCATGGAATCGCCGCCGGGGAGTGGTTCATAGCGCATCTCGTCTTCCCCTCCCTCGCCGGTATTGCTTTTCCCTCCCAGCCGGTTCATGGCGATGGCAAGGGTACTGTGCGCCTCATGGGAGATCGAACCGAACGACATGGCCCCTGTGGCAAAACGTTTGTAAATATTTTCGGCAGGTTCCACCTCTTCAATGGGAACAGGCTTCCGGACGGGGTTAAACTCAAAGAGACTACGCAACGTACAGGCCTTTGCGCCCGCGTCATTGATCAGCCGCGCATACTTTTTGTAAATGTTATAGTCGTTCATCCGGGTGGCGTACTGCAACAGGTGTACCGTCTGCGGATTGAACAGGTGATATTCCCCCTTGCGTTTCCATTGGAAGACGCCACCTGTGGGAAGGCGTTCTACCGGGATCTCTTTATCCGGGAATGCCCGCCGGTGTTTGGCCAGAATTTCACGGGCGATTTCATCCAGTCCCATCCCTTCGATGCGGGAAGTGGTACCTGTAAAGTACTTAGCCACGACTGACTTGTTGATTCCGGCGATCTCAAATATCTGGGCGCCCTGGTAAGACTGCAGGGTGGAGATCCCCATCTTGGAGAACACTTTCAGCAGTCCGTAATTGACCGCCTTCACGTAATTCTTTTTTAACATTTCAGTCTCCAGCGGCGTATCCATTTTGCCTCCCAGCTTCATGTCACGGATGGTGGATAAAGCCATATAGGGGTTGATGGCGGTAGCGCCAAAACCGAGCAGGCATGCGAAATGATGTACTTCCCACACGTCGCCGGCCTCCACCACGAGGCCAACAGAGCCCCGCAGCCCCTTTCGGATAAGATGGTGATGCACCGCTGAGGTCACCAGCAGGGAAGGAATGGCAGCGTGTTCGGAATCGATGGCACGGTCGGTGAGGACGATGACCTCGAATCCGTCAGTAGCCGCGTCCTCGGCATAACGGCAAACGCGGTCCAGCGCTTTGCGCAACGAACCCGGCTTGCCATCGGCGCGGAAATAACATTGCAGCGTCTTGGATTGGAAGACACCTGTATCAATGCTGCGCAGTTTCTCCAGTTCATAATTGGTCAGCACCGGATGCTTCAGCGCTACGGTATGGCAATGCATCGGATCTTCATCCAGCAGGTTGCCGTTATTGCCCACAAAGGTGGCCAGGCTCATCACCATCCGTTCCCTGATGGGATCGATCGGCGGATTGGTGACCTGCGCGAAAAGTTGCTTAAAATAACTGGTCAGGTGCTGGGGCTGATCGCTCAGTACCGCCAGGGGAATGTCCGCTCCCATGGAACCGATAGGCTCCTTGGCATCCAGCGCCATGGGTTTTATCATGGTTTCCAGGTCCTCGGTGGTATAGCCGAAAGCGTTCTGGTATTTAAAAATAGCGTCGTGTTCAAGGTGGGTAAACCGCACCCTGGGCTCGGGAAGATCTTCGATACGGATCTTGTATTTATTCAGCCAGTCCCCGTAAGGCTTTTCACTGCAGATCTTTTGCTTCAGTTCCTCATCGCTGATGATGCGTCCCTGGTCCATATCCACTACGAACATGCGTCCGGGCTGAAGACGTCCTTTCTCGATGATATTTGCAGGGTCCACCGGTAACACGCCCGCCTCGGAGGCCATGATGACCCGGTCGTCATTTGTAACGACAAACCGGGAGGGGCGTAGTCCGTTGCGGTCCAGCGTGGCGCCGATGATGTGTCCATCGGTAAACGAAATGGAAGCGGGACCGTCCCAGGGTTCCATCGCCGAAGCATGGAATTCATAAAAGGCCTTTTTCAGGGGATCCATCATCTCATTCTCGTCCCAGGCTTCAGGGATCAGCATCATCATGGCATGAGGGAGGGAACGGCCGGAAAGCACCAGCATCTCGATCATGTTGTCCAGGCAGGCGCTGTCGCTCTGGTTCTCATCGGTCAGCGGCAGCAGCATCTCCATTTCTTCGGCGCTGAAGTATTGCGAACTGAATACCGTTTCATTGCTTCTGAGCCAGTTTAGGTTCCCTTTCAGGGTATTGATCTCGCCGTTGTGGGCAATGAAACGGAAGGGCTGGGCCAGTTTCCAGGAGGGAAAGGTGTTGGTGGCGAACCGGGAATGTATCAGGCCGAAGGCCGATACCAGGCGCGGATCGGCCAGATCCTTGAAATATCTCCTGACCTGGCTGGCGATCAGTTGCCCTTTATAGATAACAGTCTTATAGGAAAGCGACGAAAAGTAAAACAGATCGTTTTCCTTTGCCAGTGTCTGCCGCACCAACTTGGTGATGTAATTGCGCAGCACAAACAACTTCCGCTCAAAGTCCTCCGGGTTGGTAATTGAATCGGGGCAGCCGAAAAACACCTGCTCCATTTCCGGTTCAACGCTTTTAGCCGTCGCGCCGATGAAGCTGTTGTCCACCGGCAATTCACGGTATCCCAGGATGGATATGTCAAATCTTTCCGCGGCCTGTTCTATAATAGAGCGGCATTCTTCCCGCCAGCGCACTTCCTGTGGAAAAAATACCATCCCGACACCATACTGGCCATAGGGTGGCAGACGAATGCCTTTTTTCAGGCATTCTTCGTATAAAAACGCATGGGGTGTCTGGATGAGGATACCTGCTCCATCCCCTGTGTTATTCTCACAACCGCAGGCACCGCGGTGCTCCATATTTTCCAATATGGTCAATGCGTCCAGCACCATCTTGTGACTTTTACTTCCCTTGATATGAGCGACAAAACCGATGCCGCAGGCATCATGCTCAAAGGAAGGATCATAAAGTCCGTTCTGTTGATTTTTCATACTACACAATTTAAACTTTTAACCCATTTCAGACAGATTCTTAAGTACCGATCGCGATAAAATTACAACAAAATGAAAAATAATTTTATAAAAGCCATTTTACCCCTTCAAAATTTACAATATTTTCAATAAATTAGTCTTTTTTAATGAAATATTCTAGTTTTTGAAGCCTTCAGCAAGACACATGCATGTCCTTGAGGGCACTCTTTTGAATGCTGGAAAATAGCCGAAAAAGGAAAATTAGGGGTCGCCTGGCGTCAGATCTCTGATGCCCCTTGGTTAAAAACCGGCGATTTACGGGACAGCGATTTTTTCAGGGGAGGCTTTTGAAAACGGTATACCGGAGCATAATCTCCAGAAAGAAAAGGGCGAAGGCTGCGATGGCAAAGGGAAAAAACAGCTCGGCATAACGCTTGAAAGCAGTGACTTCAACTTTGGTTTTCTCTAATTTGTCAATTTGCGTGTAGATGCTTGCCAGTGATCTATTGTTGGTAGCCCGGAAATATTCGCCGCCCGTTTCCGTGGCTATCTTTTTAAGCAATCCCTCGTCGATCTGCACCTTCATGTTCTGCATTTGTATGCCGCCGCCCGGTACGGGCACAGGGTAAGGCGCAACGCCGTGAGTGCCGACACCGATCGTATAAACCCTTATTTTATACAGTTTGGCTATTTCAAGCGCGGTAATGGGATCAATGAGACCGGTATTATTCACACCATCCGTCAACAGGATAATGACCTTGCTTTTGGCCTTACTGTCACGCAGCCGGTCCACGCTGGTGGCCAGGCCCATCCCGATGGCCGTTCCATCCTCCAGCATGCCGCTGTTCACCTTGCTGATCTGATTTTCCAAGACGGCATGATCGGTCGTAATGGGGCATTGGGTGAAGCTTTCTCCCGCAAAAATCACCAGACCGATCCGGTCGGAGGGGCGATGCTGCGCAAAATCGATGGCTACCTTTTTAGCCGCTTCAATGCGATTGGGATGAAAATCCTCGGCCAGCATGCTTCCGCTGACATCCAGGCAGAGTACGATATCAATGCCTTCGCTGTTGATGTTCTCCGTCACGTTTGAACTCTGGGGCCTGGCCAGTGCGATGATCAGAAGGGCGATGGCCAGCAGGCGTAACACGAGCAGCAAAGGCCGTAAACGCACTTTCCAGGATACGGGAATTTTTTTCAGGCCTTCCAGCGAGGATACCTTAAAGGCGGCCTTGCGTTCATTCCGGGTATGAAGATACCACCAGATCAACACCGGAATGATCAATAGCAGCCAGAAAAACCAGGGATCGGCGAATTCAATATGTGTGAAATCTGATAAATTCAATGGTGATAAGTCTTAAGGTCAAAAAGTTTTCAGGTGGCAGTAGGTTAACATCGCAACACCGACAGCTTGTCTATGTCCTGTTTTTTAAATTACTCTCTTTTGGTTTGCCTGTTTTCCTTTCCTCTTTGTTCGTTGTCTTTGTTTCATCTTCTTTTTCTTTTTCCTCCTCCCGGGGTTTGGTCCATTCCAGCACCTCATAAGCTTTCCGCATGCTTCCTTCATGTTCATCGGCAGAGGGCTGTAATTTGGCAAATTTGGCCAGGTCCGCTGTCTGCAGGATGTAACGCAGGTTATTTTGTTGCTGGTTCAGTTTGGTGATCGGCTTTATCCTTTGCAGCAATTCATCGGAGGTCTGTTCCATCGCGTTGATTCCGTATTGCCGTTCTATATACAACCGCAAGATATCCGTCAACCGGGTATAATAAGTCTTTACCTTGTTTTGTTGCCACAATTTCTCTTCTTCAAGGACATGCAGACTTTTCAGGGCCTGGTCGTAAGGCGGTTCCTGGGGTATCTTCTTTTCAGGCTTCTTCACTACGCGCTTTTTCCTGAAAAATATAAAGTAAGCCAGGATCGCCAGGAGGATCAAAGCACCCAGGATATAAGGCCAGTAGGCGAGAATATTGAAAGGAACGCCCCGGATCTCTTTGATCGGCCTGAAAGGCTTGGCCGTATCGACCGGAACCGTATTCACCTGTACCAAAAGGGAGTCCGTTTGGAGGGAGGGCGGCTGCGCCGCTGTGTCCCCCGAGACGATCCTGAAATCGAAGGCAGGTATTTTCCAGTAACCCGAATCAAAACCTGTCAGGGTGATCCGCTGAGTGTAAACCGTCCGACCGGGCTGCTTCAGCGTATCTATCGTTCCACGCGTGACCACGAGCAGGTGATTGAACGAATCGGGAACCTCTGCCCAGATCAATTGCGCCGCCGGGTTAGACGCCGCCTGCAGCGTTAAATGAAATTGTTGTCCGATCTTGATGGAAGTGGAGTCTATGCTGGCCTTCGCCGCAGGAAGGGATGACTGACTTTGCTGTGCCATGGCAACGGAGGCCACCAGGCAGAAGACGACGCTTAAGGCTAAACGAAAAAAAGATGTGATGGCTGATTTTTTCATATTTATGCGATCCGGCAGTATCATATCCGTTTTTCAAAAAATCCCTGTAATAATTTCACATAATCCTCATGGGTGCTGATGCTGATAAGCGATGCCCCGCTTTTCATAAATGCGCTGCGGCAATACGCACGGTGGGCTGAAAATTTTTCAGCGTAATATGCGCGCACCTGCTTGTCCGATGTATCCACCCACTGCTCCTTGCCCGTTTCAGCGTCCTGCATTTTGATGAGCCCGGCAGCGGGCAACTCCTTGTCACGCTGATCATAAACATGAATGCCGACCATATCATGCCTTTTGGAAGCGATGGTCAGGGCGTCCTCATAACCGGAGGATAAAAAGTCCGATATCAAAAATACGATGCTCCGCTTCTTGTTGGCATTATTGAAAAAACGCAGTGTTTCGCGAATATCGGTACCTCCCTTCTCGGGTTCCAGTGACAGCAGTTCGCGTATGATGCGTAAAATATGCGACTTTCCCTTCTTGGGAGGAATGTATTTTTCCACCCCTTCACTGAAGAAGATCACACCCACTTTATCATTGTTGGTGATCGCTGAAAAAGCCAGCACCGCGCAAAGCTCCGTGATCAGGTCCTTTTTCCGTTGTTTGGTGGTCCCGAAAAGCGAACTTTCACTGACATCCACTACCAGCATCACGGTAAGTTCCCGCTCTTCTTCAAATACCTTAACATAGGGATGTGAAAACCGCGCCGTCACGTTCCAGTCTATCGAGCGTACGTCATCTCCATACTGGTATTCACGCACTTCGCTGAAGTTCATACCCCTCCCCTTGAATGCCGTGTGGTATTCACCGGAAAAAATATGATTGGATAGTCCTTTGGTCTTGATCTCAATCCGCCGGACTTTTTTCAATAACTCTGCAGTGTCCATAATTGTTAAGGGTGAATCGTCATAACAGCCATCCAGCCGCTATGTTCATAGTTCCGCAGCCAAATCCCCTGGCCCTAAAATGCACGTTTGATGCCCGGACGCAGACCGGGAGGTTAACAAGTGGGGAGTAGCCGCCTAAGGGACCTCCACCACATTCAATATCTCGCTGATAATATTTTCCGAGGTTATATTCTCCGCCTCCGCCTCATAAGTAAGGCCTATCCTATGCCGCATCACGTCAAAACATATACTCCGTATATCTTCGGGGATCACATAACCGCGCCTTTTCATAAAGGCATAGCCTTTTGCCGCCAGGGCCAGGTTGATGCTCGCGCGTGGCGATCCCCCGTAAGCGATCAGGGGCTTTAATTTGGGTAATTTATATTCATCCGGATTCCGGGTCGCAAATACAATATCTATGATATAACGCTCGATCTTCTCATCCATGTAAACCTTCCTCACGAGGTCCCTGGCTTTCAGGATGTCGTACGGGTTGACCACCGGATTAATCGGTGGTATGCCCTGTGGATCCAGGTTTTCCCTGATGATCTGTCGTTCCTCTTCTTTATTGGGATAGCCGATCACTACCTTCAGCATAAAGCGGTCCACCTGGGCCTCGGGAAGCTGATAGGTGCCCTCCTGTTCAATCGGATTCTCCGTTGCCAGCACTAAAAAGGGCTCCTCCAGTGGAAAGGTGCTGTTCCCGATGGTGATCTGTCTTTCCTGCATGGCCTCCAGCAAAGCACTTTGCACCTTGGCGGGCGCCCGGTTGATCTCATCGGCGAGGATGAAATTGGCAAAGATGGGCCCCTGGCGCACGACAAATTCGTTTTTCTGCTGATTATAGATCATGGTACCGATCACATCAGCAGGCAACAGGTCCGGCGTGAACTGGATGCGGCTAAACTTTGCATTGACTGCGGCAGACAGGGATTTTATTGCCAGTGTTTTGGCGAGGCCGGGTACCCCTTCAAGCAGGACGTGACCCTGGGTGAGCAAACCTATGAGCAGTCTTTCGGTCATGTATTTCTGGCCTACGATTACTTTGCCAAGCTCCAAATTCAGCAGGTCCACAAAGGAACTCGCTTCGTGGATCTGTTCATTCAATACCTTAATATCTGATGCTATCATTTCCATAAATCGACTATTTTATCGGCCACTAAAATATAAAACAATGACTGCAAAGTTGAATTTCCATTTAGAATACTGCTGTTAAAGCTATGTTAAATCACACTTTCAGGAGATTTGCCGGCATTAAAGCGACGAACGTGTGCTCCGTAATTTACCTGTATCTTTGCATCCATGGGAAATAATAACGAAGGTTCGGAACAATGGGATAAGGTGGAAACCATGCTTAAGGAAAGGTTTGGAAAAACGCCCGATCTGCAAGCCATCTTGTTTCTTATTGGCATACAGGAACTGGGACAGCCTAACCGGAAATTTACCAAAGAGCAAAAGCAGGACCTGATGCATATTGCTGTTTGTACGTTGTTATCACGAAGCGGCTATTATCAATTAGACGGTTATGACAAGGATGGCTGGCCGCATTTCACCGAATTGATGAAGGTGACGGGGATGGACTTAAAGGAGCAGGAAGATTTTCTAAAACAGCACGTCATTGCGTATTTTGAAGAAAACGGCAACTTAATAGATATTGATACCACTCACGCAAATCATTAGTGTAACCGCGCATGACAGCCACCACATCATCATTGTTCTCCTCATCGGTATTATAGTAGGTTTCCTATCGGGTTTGTTGGGAAAGGGCGGCAGCGCCATTACCACACCCGCCCTGCAGATCTTTGCCGGTATTTCTCCCTTCTTTGCTCTGGCATCCCCCCTTCCGGCCAGCCTTTCAAATTCCCTCTCCGGCTCAGCTGCCTATAAAAAGGAACACCTGATCAATAAAAGGGTGGTTGTCTTAACCATCCTGACCGGCATCCCCGCTACACTGGCCGGCGCATTCATCAGCCCAATGGTGGGTGGCAAATCCCTTATGGTGCTGACGGCCATCTTCGTTTGCGGGCTGGGGTTATCTTTTGTATTGCCCCTGTTCTTCCACACACCTCAACTGCAGCTTGCCAAACCTACTTCTTTTCCGCCGGTATGGAAGGTTATCATCATCGCCGTCATCGTAGGTGCCCTTTCGGGGCTGCTTGCCAATGGCGGTGGCGTACTTTTCGCCCCGTTGTTTATCCGGGTACTTAAGCTCCCCACCAAGGAAGCCATGGCATCCTCCTTGTTGGTGGCGGGAGGACTGGCACTTCCAGGCACGCTGGCCCACTGGTGGCTGGGACATATTGACTGGTGGATCGTGCTGTTATTATGCATTGGTTCGGTTCCAAGCGCATACCTGGGAGCGAAGGTTGCCATCCGCTTAAAGAATTCCACGCTGGAACTTATATTCGGTATCATGCTTTGTGTATTTGGGCTGTATGATCTGTATTTTACACTCTGAGGGGGTTTTGTGGGGAAGTACCCGTAACCATTAGTCCACCAATGACCGGCGATGTACCCTGTCAGATAATCAATTTTTTCATCCTGACAATTGCTCAAATCCCGCTACACGGAAAGCCTCCCGCATTTGATCTCTTCGCCTGTGGTCGGCGCTCCCGATGCAGCAAAGCTTCTTCCGGCCGGTTTCCTTCCAAATTAAGAAACCACCTTCTTTGGGTGTGGTGATGTCCGGTTCCTTACAGGGTTTTTGTTTACTGACCGGCGATCCGGTGAACCGGGATCCTTTCTGATTCAGTCCGATCAGATTTCTACCATGGCCTTGATCACGCCATAAGCGGGGTCCAGCCAGCGGGGAAATTCATCCGTCACCTGTTCAAAGGTTACCCGGTGCGTAATATAGGTCTTTGGATCAACGCGGCCCTGCTTTAACGCCTTAATGACCTGCATAAAGTCTTCCCGGGTAGCATTACGGCTGCTCATCAGAGTGGCTTCCCGCTTATGGAATTCCGGATGACTGAAAGAGACATCTCCTTTTTGTAAGCCGATAAGTACATACCTGCCGCCATGTGCTATATAGGGAAAGGCCCCGTTGATCGCCTTTAGGTTTCCGGTGGCATCAATGACCACTTCTGCCATATCCCCCTGGGTAATCTCGGCCAGACGCTCCGTCACGGGATCCTTTATTGCGTTGATGGTATGGGATACACCCAATTTTTCACGGGAAAATGCCAGGCGCTGATCA
>DASULB010000122.1:0-4821 GCA_036278455.1 Chitinophagaceae bacterium
ATTGTCCCCTTTGATATTCTTAAAGAACCACCGGCCCATGATGGGGAACAGAAAAAATATGATCGAAACAAACACGACCAGGGAAATGGCTAGCCGGATCCAGAAAGCCTCGGTGAGGGTCCCTTTAGCCGAGCCTGTGATGACCGCCAGTATCAGCAGTACGACGGTATCAGTGATAATGGTACCCCCGACGGCCACTGTCACCGCCTGATTTTTAGTGATGCCCAGCTTGCTGGCCAGCGGGTAAGCCACCAGTGTATGGGTGGAAAACATGCTGGCAACCAGAATAGAAGTGATCAGCGAGAAATGTAAAAAATAGAAGCAGGCGACAATACCCAAAATGAAGGGTAGGCTAAAGGTCAGGGCACCAAAGAGCAGGCTGTGGTTACGGTTTCGTTTAAATTCATTGAGATCCAGCTCCAGGCCGGCGAGGAACATGATGTATAATAAACCCACCGTACCGAAAAGCTCAATACTGCTGTCCCTGGCGATCAGATTGAAGCCATGAGGCCCGATGGCCACACCGGCCAATATCAGCCCGATGATGCTGGGTATCCTGAATTTCCGAAGGATAATGGGCGCCAACAGGATAATGAACAACACCACTGAAAAGATGAGTACCGGATCCTTCAGCGGCAGGCTGAAATGCAGTGTAAGTAAATTCTCCTTCAGCAATCCTGCAAGCATACATATTCACATTTAGCAGTTAATCTTCCATTAGGCCGGTACGCTGTTACCGAATGCGTTACTGCCGACAATAATACATGAAAACCAGGATTTTGCCAATAAATATCGCTTCATATCCCCGGAATTTTATTTATTGTATCTTTGTACAAACTTCTCCGACATGGTTTCAGATACACAAAAGCAATTCCGGGAAGATCAGGACACCCTCTTATTAACGGAAGAATCACTCATATGGCAATTGGTCGTTTGGAATGATGAAGTGAATACTTTTGACTGGGTGATTGAGTCGCTGGTGGAGATTTGTGGTCACACTTACGAACAAGCGGAGCAATGCGCCTTATTTATTCATCACAAAGGCAAATACACCGTCAAACACGGTGAGCTGGATGAACTGCGTGCCATGTGCGAAGCCCTGCTGGACCGCGGCATCACAGCGACCGTTGAAGAAATGGCTAAGGTCTGATGAAAAGATCCGTCGCTTATCTAGTAGCCTTTCAGCCCTTGATATCCGCAGAAGGTTATTGGCCGCCGGAAGAGGGAACCTCCAGGCATCCATATTCTCCCCGCTTCTTTTATCACTAAAACCATGACCATCCACCTGCTTAAAAGCGACCAGCTCCTTTTCCCACCCGTGGAAGACGCGGCCCCTGACGGTCTGCTGGCCATGGGCGGCGATTTATCCGTAGCGCGGCTTCTGCGCGCTTATCAGGCGGGTATCTTCCCATGGTATAGCCATCCTCCTGTCCTCTGGTGGTGCCCCGATCCCCGGTTTGTGCTTTTTCCTCAAAAGTTACGCATCTCAAAAAGCATGCGGCAGGTACTCAAGCGACAACAATTTCGTATTACGATCAACGAGGCGTTCCCGGCGGTGATTGAGCATTGCAGTCAAATAAAAAGGGCCGGTCAGTGGGGCAGTTGGATCACCCGGGAGATGATCAGGGCCTATACCCTGCTCCACCAGAAAGGATATGCCTATTCCGTAGAAGCCTGGCAGGATGGCATGCTTGCGGGTGGACTTTACGGGGTATGGCTGGGGAAGGCGTTCTTTGGCGAATCCATGTTCAGCCACTTCAGCAACGCGTCCAAAGCGGCCTTTATCACATTTGTGCAATACCTGCAAAACGAGGGGGTACGGCTCATCGATTGCCAGGTGCATACCGCACACCTGGCATCCCTGGGCGCTGAATTCATTCCGCGGGCGGAATTTCAAACCTTGCTCAGGGATGCACTTACAGATGTAGTGCGGTAATTCATTTCTTTTTGCTGTCGCTTTTCTTTTTATGATAAGTGCCGTTAAAATAACAACTGACGCCCCGGTAGGCACCACAGCCCCCTGTTTCCTCAATGGTCACCCGGTTGGATGAAAACGTAAACCGGATGGCGCAGGGGCCGTCATCTTCATGAAATTCCCCGGTACTTTTACCGGTAAATTTCCCCATTCCGTCCAATTCGCCTGTACAGTCGCCGTTGCCCTTATTTAAATGGATGAAAAAGCGGAAGGTGCCTTTTTTGTCCCCGTCCCGCACGGAAACGATATCGAATTTCCCCACGGTATAATCCCCGGAAAAGCGGTCCTTGGCGGGCAGTGTATCAATGGGATTATAGTAGCTGTTGGCGCTGGCCGGCTCGTTCGTGTTGGTAAGGATGAGTGGCAAACTGCCATTGGAGTTGGTGCCATATACCTGTTCACGGGTAATGACATGGCCATTGCCAAGCGCTTTTCGCTCCTTGATATGGATCAGATAGTTGTCATCCAGATCAAAGGTAAATACATGCCCGGGTGTTTTTCGGTGAACGGAAGCCACCTGTTTTACCGAAAGAAGTGTATCGGCCTTCCCGTAAACCAGTAAATTGACACTGGTCGAGGAGCCACCGTTTATTTTTACCAGCACCAGGTGAAGGCCCCCGTCCCGGAGTTGCCCAATGGGAAAGACCTTCCCCGTGCGCTCATGCTTGCCATCGGGATGCCAGAGGGAATCAGGGATATAGGGGGCCATCTTCCGGGCATCCAGTTGCAGGGAGTCCGGAAATGACCTGGCCAGCGAATCTTCGGTATATTGAAAAGGCAATCCGATGACGGGGAAATGCTGGAGGAAAGCGGAATAGGTAAGACGGCCTCCCTTTTGCGAAGTGGTCCCCGGGTGATTGCAGGCACACACCATGAAGACGCCCGAAAAGAGGAAGGAATAAATTACTTTTTTCATGTGGCTTGTAATTTAATCGTATTTCTCGGAAAACAACCTTGAAACATAGTTAAGGTAAGCAAAAGTTCCGGGACCCTTTTGAGTTTACCCAAAAAAACCCTTTACGCCGCCTCATGACAAGTGCTGTGCCAAATAATATTTCAATTATATTAAAAATATTTTTAGCTTTGCCTAAATTACAGGTTTAAGCGCGGGGGACGGGATGCAGCAAGGACCATTGAAAAGAACAGATTGATGAACAGGTTTCAGGATCCGGAACAATCATTGGGAGAAGTACATGAATCGGTGGACACCACTTCAAAAAGCGGTTTCTGGCGAAAAATCATGGCATTTACCGGTCCTGCATACCTGGTAAGCGTAGGTTATATGGATCCGGGAAACTGGGCGACGGATCTGGCCGGGGGCAGCAAATACGGCTATACGCTGATTTGGGTGCTGCTCATGAGCAACCTGATGGCCATTTTGTTGCAAAGCCTCAGCGCACGGCTCGGTATTGTCCGGGGCCGTGACCTCGCGCAGGCCAACCGCGAATCTTACCCCCGGCTGGTCAATTTTGTCCTGTACCTGTTGGCGGAAATTGCCATTGCCGCGACGGATCTTGCTGAAGTATTGGGCATCGCCATTGGTATCCAGCTACTCACCGGTCTTCCGCTGATGTATGGCATATGCATTACAGTATTGGATACCTTTCTGATCCTCCTGTTGCAACGCCTCGGCATGCGAAAAATAGAGGCCTTCATCGTTGCACTGATCGCGGTGATCGGGCTCTCCCTGTTATGGGAACTGTTTTACGCCCAACCCCATTTCGGCGAGGTGGTCACCGGGTTTATTCCACGCCTGCCCGACACCGAAGCCCTGTACATTGCCATCGGTATTATCGGCGCTACGGTAATGCCCCATAACCTGTACCTGCATTCCGCACTGGTGCAAACCAGGAAAATCAGCCGGGACAACAAGGGGATAAAGCAGGCCTTGCGCATGAATTTTCTGGACAGCGCGGTGGCCCTCAATGTCGCTTTTTTGGTAAACGCGGCCATCCTGATCCTCGCGGCATCGGTATTTTTCACCCATGGCCATACGGAGGTGGCTGACATCCGGGATGCGCAGAAGCTACTGACACCGTTGCTAGGCAATACCCTGGCCCCTATCCTGTTTGCCGTTGCCCTCATCGCCGCCGGGCAAAGTTCAACAGTCACCGGTACACTTGCCGGTCAGATCGTGATGGAAGGCTATTTACGTCTGCGTATCAATCCATGGCTCAGAAGGCTCATCACCCGCCTGATGGCCATCATTCCGGCCGTTCTCGTGTTGGGTATTGCCGGAGAAAACGAAATTGGCCCCCTGTTGGTATTTAGTCAGGTGCTGCTAAGTCTTCAATTGGGATTTGCCATTATACCGCTCATTCATTTTGTAAGTGATAAAAAAACAATGGGTATCCATGCCATAAAACCCACCGTGAAGATCCTTTCCTGGCTGGTGGCCGCAGTAGTAGTCTATCTGAATATCAGGATGGCTTATGGTGTCATATTCGCTGATATGACCACCGCTTATTCCCTGTGGGGTGAGCTGCTGCTGGGCATTCTGGCCCTGGGTTTAATCATACTGCTGGCTTATGTCCTTTTCTATCCCTTTTTTAGCAAACGGGAGATCATTCAGTCATCCCGTATACATGCCGAACGTGCTTCCCTGCCTGATCTTTCGAACATTATCAAGCCGGTTTACAGGAAGATAGCCATGGCGCTCGACTTCAGTAAGAATGACGGGCCTATCATCGCCAGCGCGCTGGCCCAGGGTCAGGAGGATACGGAGTACCTGCTTATCCACATTACAGAAAGCGCTTCCTCACGGCTCATGGGAGGTGAAAGCAATGATTATGAAACGCAGCAGGACCGGGAACAGCTTCAAACCTACGTACGCTTACTCAAAGAAA
>DASULB010000123.1:0-8894 GCA_036278455.1 Chitinophagaceae bacterium
ATAATAATGTTGTACAGTTAAATAGATTTTATGCATTAGCGGAACGTAAGGTGCAGTACATAGTGAGGTTCTCTGCTGATGCTAAAGCTGTTTTTTGTAGCAGTCAGCGTGATTTCAGCGCTTATGTAGATGTAAAAAATAAGTATATTTCGATTGCTACTAATCCGGTAAAAAAGAAGAAAGTCGATTTTTTAAAAGAAGGCCATGAGTATTTAGTTGAAATATATCATATTTATCAAAAGGCTAAGCTGCGTGTAGAAGATATTCAGACAGGGGAATCAGCCGAAATAGAAGCCATAAATGATGGACCTGGAGGAGTTGGAAAGGGAGCGTTTCCAACCAGGTATGATGTTGGAATGCAATGGGATTATTATTGTTTTGGGCTGGTTAGTGGTACTTCAGTCCAGATTCGGGAGATCAAAGTTTTGGCGTTGAAGAGAAAAGTAAAGCTACTCATGTATGGAGATTCGATTACTCAACCTGAAGCGTATTTCTCGACAGAAAATTTTTCGAAAGCATGGACTCAACGAATAATCAATAAATTGAATGGCAATGCTATTTCAAGTGGTCGCGGAGGTGCAAATATCGATATGGTATTAAAGTATATTAAAAATGAGTTACCCTTTATTGAGGCGAAATATGTAATGGTTACAATTGGAACCAATGGTGGGAATACTGAAGCTAAACTGATACAGTTGATGAACTATATAAAATCGCAAGGTGCTATACCTATTCTTAATAATATTCCATGTAATGAGAGTGGCACTCAAATTAAGGAAAATAAGCTAATTGAAATGGTTCGTAGAAAGTTAGATATAAAAGGGTGTAAATTTGATATGGCTACGTCTCTTTCCGGAGATGGGAAAGAAGTTGATAAATCATTAATGTTTTGGGAAGATTATTCTGGAAGTTATGGATGGCAAATTTATCATCATCCCAATAAAATTGGAGGGAAGAAAATGTTTGAACAGGCAATGTTAGATTTACCAAATGTTTTTGCTGGTAAATAAATTAATGTTATATATGACTTGTTTTTCTTAAAGAAATATGATTGACAATTAGCACATTAAAATAGTATAAAAAAGGGATGGTGGTGAATAGATCACTTCATGATAAAAAACGTTTTACCTTCATGTTGAATAAGCCTTTTAAGAAGGTTTACCAGGTGTCTAAAACGACAAACGACCTGTTGGGAACCGATGACAAACGCAGGAAAGGAACCTTCACCGATGCGTTTTTGCCCGGAGAAGGCAAATTGTATGAACTGGATTAAGGGCTGTTTTTGCCGGATCATTTGATTGACTGCGTACTGTTTACCCAGAGCAGGACTGAACTAAAAACCCTAAATTAAATACTGTGAAGAGACTTTTGACTATTTTAGCCGTTGAACTGTTAACTTTTAATTTTTCATATGCGCAGCATGCCAAACCCATTATTGACAAAGCGGATTATACATTTCTTGAAGACATGACAAGGGCAGTGATGGACAGCTCCAGAAGCGATCCCGGGCAGTCACTTCCGGCGAACTTCGGGAAAAATAGTACGGGAGGTACGGTCATCAGGCCCGGGGGCAGAAATACCTATCCGTCGTTCTGGATAAGGGATTATGTTATGTCGCTTGAATCCGGCTTTGTATCCAAAGCGGAACAGAAGCATATGTTGCTTTTAGCAGCTGCCTCCCAATGTAACCAGACGTGGATTACCAGGGGTGGTAGTATGGTGCCTTTTGGCGCCCTTCCCGATCACATCAGGCTGGATAACAGTCTTCCTATTTATTTCCCGGGGACTTATAGCTATGAGGGACAAGGAACCAAAGAATTTGGGATGACGCCTCCCTATGACGATCAGTTCTATTTTATCCGGATGGTTTACTACTATGTTAAAAGCACGGGTGACTTAAAAATGCTCTTAAAGAAAATAAAGGGAACACCGTTGATTGACCGGCTGGAAATTGCCTTTAAGGTGCCCCCATCAAGCCTGGATAACGGGATTGTGTATACCAATGACGCATTTAGAGGTGTTGATTTTGGATTCAGGGATGCCGAAGCCATCACAGGCGATTTGTGTTATACTTCCATTTTAAAGTACCGTGCGGCAAATGACCTTGCGCTGTTATTTGAACGCCTGGGAAATAAAGAAAAGGCAGGCAACTACAGGGATATCGCGCAAAAAATAAAGAAGGCTTTGCCCGGAATTTTCCTGAATACAGATGGCATGCTGGTTGCCTCAACCGGTGAAAGTGGCCAGCCGGATGTCTGGGCAACGGCTTATGCGGTATACCTGGATTTGCTGGCGCCAAAAGATCAGATAAAGGCCTGTCAGCACCTGGCAGATGCTTATAAAAAAGGCCTTCTTTCCTATAAAGGAAATATCAGGCATATATTGAAAGGGGATGATTTTAATGATCAGACCGCCTGGGAGCACTCGATCGTACCTAAAAACCGATACCAGAATGGCGCTTATTGGGGAACGCCTGTGGGATGGGTGGCTGCTGCCATCGCCAAAGTCCAGCCCCGGTATGCCAGGCAACTGGTCAGGGAATACATTGATGAATTGAGAGCGGACGATTTTCGAAAGGGCAGCGGCTTTGGGGCTCCTTTTGAATGCTTTTATCCTCCAGATTATAAGCGGGGCCCGGTGTATCTGACTTCGGTGTCTTGTCCGTATATTGTTTTTAAAACCTTATCCGGTAATTAAGTTGTCATGAGTAAACAGATTCCCTCCATACCCATTATTGACAGCCACCTGCATCTTTGGGATGTGCAGCGGATGCAGTATCCATGGCTGGATGCCGTCCCGGCGATCCGGAAGTCGTTTTTTATAGAGGACTACCAGCAGGCGGCAGGATCCTTTCCCATAGAGAAAATGGTGTTTGTACAGGCGGAATGTGAGGCCGGCATGTACCTGGAAGAAGTCCGTTTTGTCGAGGAGCAGGCCCTGAAAGACCAACGGATACAGGGAATCATCGCTTATGCTCCCCTGGAAAATGGAACGGCTGTAGGGCCGGTATTGGACGCCTTAAAACAGCATCCGCTGGTCAAAGGTGTCCGGCGGATGTATGATGATGCCCCTGAGAGGTGTGTCTCTCCTTCCTTTACAGAAGGCTTACAGTTGCTTCCAGCTTACGGATACAGCTTTGATATCAGCATCCAGCCGGCTGCCATGGAAGAAACCATCCGCATGATTAAGGGTAGCCCCGATACCCAATTCATCCTGGATCATCTGGGCAAGCCGGATATCCGGAACCAGAAATGGAGTGAATACCAAAGCCACATGGAACGGCTCGCTGCGTTTCCCAATGTAGTGGCCAAAATATCGGGGCTCATCACGGAGGCAGATCCCGATAACTGGACCCTGGAGGAACTGAAGCCTTATGTCCTGCATGCGGTAAACTGCTTCACAGCGGAGCGCCTGATGTTTGGCGGTGACTGGCCGGTCCTGCTGCTGGGCGGAACCTATGGCCGGTGGATCACCGCGCTGCAGGAGATCCTCGCGGGATTGCCTGCAGCGGACCAGGAAGCCATATTTTATAAGAACGCCGGCAGGATCTACCGGCTGGATAAATCTTTCGAATGAATTCAATTATCAAATCAACCACCAAATCAATCGCTTTTTTTTTGAGCGCGCTTTGCTTCGGTTTGAATGCTGTCCCGGCTGCCACCGCCCAGTCGGCCCTGGTGCCAGCCAGGCTTACTTGTGAATACCGGGTGAATCCGCTGGGTATTGATCAACTTAAGCCGGGGTTGAGCTGGACTTTGGTTTCCCAAGAGCGCGATCAGCAACAAACCGCCTATGAAATACTGGTGAGCGACAATAAAAATGACATCCTTCATTTGCATGGAAATGTTTGGCAAACAGGCAAAGTAAATACCGGGCAGAGTCTCCACATCACCTATGAAGGCAAACCGTTGCGATCCTTCACCCGGTATTACTGGCGTGTAAGGGTTTATGACGGGAACGGCCACGGTTCCTCCTGGAGTAAACCCGGGTGGTTTGAAACGGCCATGCTACAGGACACCGATTGGAAGGCGCAGTGGATAGGGGATGGCAGCCGGCCGCTTACCAGCGATGCTGCCTATTACAAGGATGACCCCATGCCGTTATTTCGGAAGTCCTTTGATTCAGACAAAAAATTGATCGCTGCCAGGCTATACATTTGCGGGTTGGGTTATTACGAGGCCTGTCTGAACGGACGCAAGGTCGGAGATCACGTATTGGACCCCGGATGGACCAGTTATGGCAAGCAGGTGCTCTATACGACCTATGACATCACAAAATATATGCAGCAGGGTGCCAATACCATTGGGGTCATGCTGGGGAACGGGTGGTATGATCCGCTGCCACTCAGGATGTGGGGAAGCAGAAACCTCAGGGATGCACTGACCACCGGCCTTCCCTGCCTGAAAGCCCAGATACGGCTGTCTTTTGCCGATGGCACCACCCAAACCATTGCTACAGATGGTAGCTGGCAGACGATGCCCGGTCCCATCATCCGCAACAGTGTCTATCTCGGTGAACGATATGACCGTCGCCTGGAGCAACCGGGATGGGCATCCCCGGTGGGCAGTTCGGTGAGCTTCAGGGGACTGAAAAACGCAGTGCCGGTGCAGGGGCCTTCTGGCAAACTGACTGCCCAGATGCAGCCGCCCGTGAAAGTGACCCGGGTGATCCATCCTGTCGCCATGACCGAACCAAGCCCCGGGGTGTACCTTTTTGATATGGGACAAAATTTTTCCGGGGTGACGCGTATCCATGTACAAGGACCGGCGGGTACCCAGGTGGTGCTCCGTTATGGAGAAGATAAGTACAGCAGCGGCCAGATCAATGTGATGACTTCCGTTGCCGGCCAGATCAAAAGCGGTAACGGGGGACCAGGCGCACCCAAAATCGCGTGGCAGGAAGATCGTTATATCCTGAAAGGCAAAGGAGTGGAAACCTGGTCGCCGCGCTTTACTTTCCATGGCTTTCGTTATGTGGAAGTCACCGGATGGCCGGGCAAACCCTCGTTACAGGATATAGAGGGATTGCGGATGACCGCCGATGTGAAACAAGCGGGAAAATTCACTTCGTCAAATGCCATGTTCAACAAGCTTTTTACGGCGATGCAGTGGACCTTTAGGAATAACATGTTCAGCGTACAATCGGATTGTCCCGCACGAGAAAAATTTGGCTACGGAGGAGATATGTTCTGTACATCCGATGCTTTTATCTTCGATTTTAGCATGGCTGATTTTTACCGGAAGATGTTAAAGGATTATGTGAATGACCAACGCCCCAAAGGCGGCTTTACCGAAACCAATCCATATGTCGGTATAGCGGACAGCGGACCGGGGGACCAGTCGGGACCCCTGGGTTTTCAGATCGGATTTTCTTACCTGATCCGGCAGCTTTATGATTATTATGGTGATCAGCGCATCATAGCGGAATACTACCCCGCTTTCAGGCGACAGGTTGAATTTCTCCGGGACAGTGCAAAAAACGATCTGTCGATGGCCGATCTGGGTGACCATGAGTCGTTAGATCCGCCTACCAAGGGATTTACCGCTTCTGCTTTCTATTATCACCATGTGAAGCTGATCGCCGGATTTGCAAAAATATTGGGCAAAAAGAAAGATTATAACAGGTATTCGAGGCTTGAGCAGAAAATCAGTCAAGCGATTCTCCGGCGGTATTTTAAGCCGGCTACCGGTCAGTTTGATAACGGCACCCAGTCCGCACAGGCTTTTGGTCTGTGGTATGATTGGGTGGGAGGTAAAGAGAAGAAAAGGGCACTGGACCTGTTGCTGCGGGATGTGGACAGCAGCAAGGGGCATCTTACCACCGGTATATTTGGCACTAAAATGTTGCTGGATGTATTGCGACGGGAGAACCGCGGTGAGGTCGCCTACCGCATGGCAGATCAGCGCAGCTTTCCCGGCTGGGGCTATATGATCGACCATGGTGCGACGACACTTTGGGAAACCTGGGCCTACTCGGACAATGTTTATTCCCAGGATCATCCTATGTTTGGTTCGGTAAATGAATGGTTGTACCGTGCCTTGCTCGGTATCAATGCAGGTGCACCCGGCTTTAAAAAGATCGTGATCAAACCGCAACCTGCGGGCAATCTATCTTACGCCAGAGGGGAGTATCTTTCCGTCCGGGGACCCATTGTGAGCGATTGGAAAATTAAAGGGCGACGGTTTCAGCTCCATGTAAAAATACCCGCCAATACCAGGGCGGAAGTGTGGGTGCCGGCCAGTGACAGTTCCCATATCACAGAAAATGGCAGACCCGTCAGATATGCCCCTGGGGTCGCCCTGCGCGGTAGGAAGGAAGGCTATGTCATTTTTGAGACTGGCTCCGGTGAATATCATTTTGAAACTGATTATCACCCCGGTGGGGTTGACTAATACTAATACTAATAATATCAGCTTATCATATCAAAAACTGGTCACAATGCGTAAAATCTTTTTTCAAATCCTTTTATTGTCCGCCTTTTTAGCCTGGATGGCACCCTGTAATGCCCAGCAGGTAATCCCTTTATATTCCGGAAAAATACCGGACTCCAAACAGGCGGCCAACGAAGAGGTCATCTCGCCCAATAAGGAAGTGGATACGATCGCTACCAACGTGTCTGTCCCTACGCTGGAGGTGTTCCTCCCCCCGGAAAATATTTCCTCCGGTACTGCGGTGATTATCTGTCCGGGCGGGGGATACCACGCTTTGCTGATCAACAGGGAAGGAAAAGACGTGGCACGTGCTTTCAATAAAAAGGGTGTAGCGGCATTTGTATTGAAATACCGGCTTCCCAGCGACCGCACCATGAAAGATAAATCCATAGGGCCTATCCAGGATGCCCAGAAAGCAATTGAAATGGTCAGGCAGCGGGCCGGTGAATGGCACGTCAACCCACACCGTATTGGCATTATGGGGTTTTCAGCCGGCGGGCATCTGGCAGCGACGGCAGGAACACATTTTGATCAGGCTTTTATTACGGATAAGGCAGGTGTCAGCCTGCGGCCTGATTTTATGATCCTGATCTACCCGGTCATCAGTTTTACGGACAGCATAGGCCATATTGGGTCACGGAATAATCTGCTGGGTCCATCGCCTTCGAGAAAGCAGATCCGCTATTATTCCAATGAGCTGCATGTGGATAGCCTCACGCCACCTACCTTTCTTGCCCAGGCCGCCGGTGATCAGGTTGTATCCTCCAAAAACAGCCTTTACTTTTATGAAGCATTGCACAGAAATGGCGTCCCTGCCGCATTGCACCTTTACCAAAAGGGCGAGCATGGGTTTCTCACGGCCCCGCCATTTGAAGAATGGTTTGGCAGGTGTATCTATTGGATGCAGAGCAATGGCTGGGTACATTGAGAACATACCCCTGGTTGTGTAGTAAGCCTGCCCATAACTGTTTCCAACCTGTTTATCTTAAACCGGATGCGTAGATGCATATTGTGTTTTTCCTGCTGAGTCTTTTTTTGTTTATATCCGTTTGGTACAATAGCTGAAATCTAATTTTTACGCTTAAGCGTAGCACCCTGAATATACATGTCGGATGCTCGCTACAACACCCAGCTACCTGGAACAAGTCTATAGTTACCATCACAGATTAGGGGCTCTATCTGTGTCTGCTTCATCCGGATATGCATTGGATAAGTCATCACCATCATAGCGATCAAGGATTGAACGACTCCATTTTGTATAAACCAGGTTTTGCCTGATTATTAAATAAAAAAGGTGAATTGCATGGACTGTTGGCTACCTTGGTCTACCGGGAATCGCCAATATAAATGCCAACAGATAAAAAGTTTCATGCCTGTGCCATATGCGAATATCAGATATTAGCTTAAAGACCCTTTGAAAAGAGCGGAGGGACATTTTATTCAGAAAGAATTGCATTATATTTGTACTATGAAAGATAGTGCTGAAATGCCAAAAACCATACATCAGGGCCGGAATGTAAAGCGTTTTCGGGAAATGCTGGGAATCAAACAAGAAGCGTTAGCTTTTGACCTGGGGGATTTTTGGAATCAGAAAAAAATTTCCATGTTGGAACAAAAGGAAATTATTGAACCTGAATTGCTACAGCAAATTGCTGATGTGCTTAAGGTCCCGGCAGATGCAATTAAAAATTTCGATGAGGACGTTGCAGTCAGTTATATTAATACTTTCAATGATAATAGTGTCAGTCATGTTATTGGGAATTATGGCACTTATAATTTTAATCCCATTGAAAAATGGATTGAAGCAATAGAAGACAATAAAAGGCTCTATGAAGCCTTATTGAAAAGCGATCGGGAAAAGATTGCCCTGCTAGAGAAAATGTTGGCTGATGAAAAGAAAAAGTGAAATGTCTATGTTTAGATTTCATTATATCACACAGAGGAATGAAAATGTAAATATGGTAAGGACTGGCCTCCCTTTAAAAACTTGAAATATTTATTGAGGAGAATTTTCGGATAATAATCAGATAATTATTGAGCTTACTGAAATAACAAACTATCTACACCACCTATCATTTAGCATCGGCGCAAGAGGTAAACACAGATATTTTGGCCGCTATCAAGGCCACCTTTAAATCAAAGTCCATTACTATTATAGTGAAGGAAAATGGGGATGATGATGAACTGACAAACGATATGAAAGCAGTTTTGGAAGAGCGTTTGAAAGAAAATGAAGAGGGTTATCTTTCTGCAGAGGAGTCTATAAATCAGCTCAATAAGAAATATGGCTTATAAAATCATCGTTTCACACTGCGCTTCAAAAGAAGTCGAAAATGCTACTGATTATTATCAACAAGCTATTAAAAAAGTAAATGCCTGTCGGGCAGGGAGTGTAAGCTGAACTGTGTCAGTTGAAATTTTTCCTACTTTTACCGAATCAAGTGAAACGGAGAATGGCAATGC
>DASULB010000124.1:0-5767 GCA_036278455.1 Chitinophagaceae bacterium
GAGCGCCGTCAGCGAAGCGATCATGTCATTTACCAAAGAAGGATGGATGATGGTCTGCAGCGGGAACTGGCTTCTGAATACATCCCATCCGCTAAAGATCGATCGCTTGGTAAAGGAGCCGGAACGATGCGCTTTCCCATCGCCGCCGGGATATCGCCCGTCCACATCGGCGATCTTCCGCGGATCGATCATCGTATGGTATAACGCGGTGTAAAAAACCGTTCTTTCATCTTTGGTTCCCCCTTCTACGATGATCTTGCTCAAGGCCTTGTTCCACAAGGTCCGCGCTTCCCGGTGAATTTTGTCAAAATCCCAGCCAGGGATTTCCTGTTGCAGATTTTTTTGTGCACCTGCCATGCTGACAAAGGAAATACCCGCTTTCATCAGCACCTGCTCACCCGCTTTGGTCACGAAGTTGGTGTAAAAGCCCAGGTGTCTCCCTTTTTTCTCTTGCGCCCCTTTCAGGATCTCAGCATGTGCAACCTTTTTTTGGTAACGCGCACCCTGCACATCTTCTCTTTTACGGCTCCATCCATCCGGTATGTCCGCGCTCCAGACGCCATAGTCTGCCAAAGGCTTGCTGAACACCGCGTAAAAATAAACGGTATAATCCGCCTTTCCCTGTCCGTCACCCCATCCGCCTCCCGCCGGTGTGCATTTCATCCAACCCTGGATCGCGTGGTTACCGACCACCTTTACATATTCCAGGATGGCGGTGCCGCCCACGCGTCTGGCCAGGTCTATCTGTATACGCGACAGCGTGTCCCGGGGGAAGGTGAAACGTAATATCCCGCTGTGCGGCGCCGCGGTCATTTCAGCACGGATATGGTAATCGGTCAGCGTGACCGCATAATAACCGGCCGTAGCTGTCTCATCCTTCTTAGCGTACCTGGAACGGTATCCGGTCTCCGGATGATCCATGGCACCCGCAGCGGTTTTCAGCGGCCCGGTGGTGGGCATCACCAGAAAATTTCCCAGGTCGCCATACCAGCCGACACCACTCATCTGTGTGAAGGCGAAGCCTTCAATACTGGCGTGCTCATAACTATACCCCGAACCATTGTCGCCACCGGTAATGGTATTGGGGCTTACCTGGACCAACCCATAAGGCGTCGTAGCCCCGGGAAAAGTCTTGCCCAGACCATGGTATATCCCCGCTTCGCCGACGCTGGTGCTGGCGCCGATAAAAGGGTTCACTGCATTGGCGGGCAACCCGTGCTGCGCGTCGCTTTTCTGGATATAAACCGTCAGCAGGCTGAACGCGATGATGCCCGTATGAAATAAACTGTTTTTCTTCATGCTTTGCACTTGCAACTTAGGGATAAATTCAGTGAGTGAACAGCCATTGGCTGCACCGGAAAATGCATCAGGCCTTCAATGAAAGGGCCATCTTTCAGATCACCGGGATTACAGGAAATCTTCCCTGCAGGGACTAAAGGAATCGATCAGCATGCCGCTTTCCAGACAGGTGGCCCCGTGGGGGACACCGGGCGGAACATAGAACGCGTCTCCTTCATCTAATGTTTTTACTTCACCGGCAATCTCCACTTTAAAACGGCCGGAGGCCACATAAGAGGTCTGCGTGTGGGGATGGGTGTGACTTGCTGACACAGCACCCGTTTCAAATTTAACCTTTACCATCATGAGGGATGCGTCATAACCCAATATTTGTCTTAGGATGCCTTTTTCCGCCTGTTCCCAGGGCTTACCCGACTGATGGGCCAAAAATTCAGCAGATGTCTTTTGTTTTGCCATTCGATTTCTTTTAGCGTCGCCCGTATAGAATACAAGTACCTGAGAGACCAAAAATCCACCAGGTCAGGGGTCCTTTCTCCCGCTGCTTCATGTTTACGGAACAGTGGTAAATTCCCGGTAACGCGCAAGGGGGTTTAAACGCTGTTTCCCGGCTGCAACAATTCGGCGATCACCGTTTGTCCGCCTTTTACTTTTTGGTTCAATTTCACCTCCAGCTTTGCCGTTAAAGGCAGCAACAGATCCACCCGTGAGCCAAATTTAATAAAACCCATCTCGGCATTTTGGCTGACCTCCATACCCGGTTCCAGGTAATTGACGATCCGCCGGGCCATGGCGCCGGCGATCTGCCTGACGAGGATGTCGCCGTGACGATGGCGAAGCACGACCGTATGGTGTTCATTCAACGTGGAGGATTTCGGATGCCAGGCCACCAAATATTTTCCGGGGTGATAGGCGGACAGCCTTACCTCTCCGCTGACCGGGTTGCGGTTCACATGAACGTTGGCCGGGCTCATGAAAATGGATACCTGCAGGCGCTTCCCCTTGAAATATTCCGGTTCCAGCGTTTCCTCTATGGCGACCACTTTGCCGTCCGCGGGCGCGATGACATAATGCTCATTGGTGATCATCACCCGGTGGGGGATCCTGAAAAAAGAGACGATGCACAAAAACAGCAGGATGGACAGGCCCGTCACCACCCAGGACAGCGCCTCTCCCGCGCTCAGCCAGACAAGGACATTGATGATGATTAAAACACCCAGGGTAATCCCGATCGTAGGGTAGCCTTCCTTGTGTATGTGCATGGCAATCGTTTGATGGTTTCTGCAAATATAAAATTTATCGTGGTGATGGTGTTTGCCGGAAGGGTTCTTTTTTCCCCAACAGCTTTACCGGGTCGACGGAGACGCCGATGTTGCCGATAAGGGGACGGTAACGATAGTCGATCGCCGGTGTATGAAGGGAAACACCAGCCTGCGCGCTGATCATCAGCCAGTCCGGCCCGGGTGACAGCTTCCAGGTCATGGCAGGTTCCACAAAAGACAATAACTGATTACTGACGTGTCCATAGAGGTCAGGGTCGGGGGAGCGGACGTCCTGGTAAACCGTTCCGGACCACCGGACACTGATCGTCACGCTCCAGTGCTCAAACCGGTGCATGAAAGCGGGCTGCACGTAGATACGGCGCATCCTGGCACGGTAAGCGTAATCCTCATAGATCCCGGTGGAATCAACAGACGACTTGCGGTGAATGTGTGAGATCATCCGGAAATAACCCGTGCCATAACCGGCCGACACGCTGAAGAAAAAACGGCGCCACTGATCAACCGGTGTGTAATAAACCGCGCCCAGACTGACCAGACCCCGTCCATAGCGCACACTGTCCGGCGTCCGGTAACCGGAGAGGCCTTCAGGGCGATAACCTCTGGCATAGTTTCTTTCCGAGCGCCGGTACCAGCCTCCCCAAACGCCGAAATGACCCGTGAGGGCATATCCGGCCTGCAGGTCAAAACCCCGCGCCGAAAGCGATCCACTGATCTGTGAGGTATGTTTTCCCGTAAAGGAGGGAACACCCGCCGCCGTGGGCGCGTACATGTAATGGGGTATCGTGCAGGACGCGGCAAAGCATATCCCGCAAAAGATCAGACCGGACAGCAAAACACACTGCCATACAGGGCGGGAGCAGGTAAGTTTCATGGTAAATAAACTTGGTTCCGGTAGACAGACCGCTAATGGAGCACAATCGCTGCATAGAGCCAGACAAAAGGCGTTGCCACGATCATGGAATCGAACCTGTCCAGGATACCACCGTGTCCGGGCATCAGGGTTCCGGAATCCTTCACGCCCGCCAGTCGTTTTATCTTCGATTCCAGCAAATCTCCGGCGGTCCCAAAGACCGAAGCGATGGCGGCGATCACGATCCAGTCAACCAGGGTATAGGTATGCCCGAAATAACCATAGATGATGGCGGCGACGATGGTCAGGATAATACCGCCAAGGGTCCCCTCCCATGTTTTTTTGGGGGAGATCTCCGGAAAAAACTTTGTCTTTCCTATCCATGAACCTGTGATATAGGCCATTGTATCATTGATCCAGATGCAAAAAATGATGCCTAATGGAATAACCGGGACACCGTGCCAGGAATAATCCAAACGGAGATTGACCATCAGCCCCAGGGGCAGGGCGATGTACAAAAGCCCCAGAAAGCTATAGAGCAGATTGCGGCTACGAAAATAATCCATAAACAATCCTTCATTGATAAAGATAATGATCGCCAGCACCAGGCCCCCGCAAATGCCGAGAAAGGAAGCGGAAAGGTACAGGAACTGGAAATGATTGCCCGACAACATAAAAAAGACCGCCACCACCAGCAACAGGACGCAGGGCCGGTGCCAGCGGGAAAGCGTCCTGTACCCGGGATCGATATCCTCGACCAGGTTGAAATATTCCCGCATGGCACCCAGGGCGATGAGCAGGAACAGGACATAAAACGTCAGCCCGCTCCATAATATGCCAAACAGCATGATGGCGGCAAATACGATCGCGGTCAGTGAGCGCGTATAGAATGTCTTCATAAAGAAGAAAATTAATTCCCCTGTGTTTCGCTGATCAGTTGCCGGGCCTTTTCAACATTTTCCTTATGGATGTATACCGACACATCGCCAAAAACACCATAGGAGGAATCCCTTTTGTTGATGATGACGCTGTCAATATCATTTCCCTTGAGCATTCCGTGAATAAGTTCCGCTTGGAACGGACTTTCAGTGGTAAACACAATTACCCAATCGTTTTCCATGACGTTATTTTTCAGATGACCGGAGGGTCAATGGTTTCAGTTTCTCTTTCAAAGATCCCCGTGGCAGATTTCCGGGGGATAAACTTCCAAAATACTACAAATAATCCAATGACAACGACCACGCTGATCACCCCCGCTGCCACGGGTGTGGGCATGTTCTTTGAAATATCAAAATGGATGTAATGCCGCTGAAACAAAAACAACAACAGCACCTGTGCGCCGTTATTGACGAAGTGCGCCAGGATTGAGTACCACAGGTTCCCGCTAAAATAATAGATCAGTCCCAGAATGATCCCGAGCGCCGCCCTGGGGAAAAACCCCAGCATCTCCACATGCACCAGGGAGAAAACAACGGAAGCGATCAGTATGCCCACCCATGCACGGTGGGACATGCGCACAAAAAGCCGCTGCAACACGCCCCGAAAGAACATCTCCTCCGCGATGGCCGGGATAACGGCGATCAGCACCAGATTGTACACCAGTGTCCTCCAATTGGGCATCTTCAGCATGGCCACGGTCATATCCTGCAGTTTCTGGTTCCACGCACGCAGGCTCTGGTCCAGGCTGCCGAAGTGAATATGCTGGTTCCAGTCGCCGAGCATTCCCACCGCCGGCAGCGACAAAAGCAAGATAACGATGCTGATCACTACGGCGTCTAACCGGAAGCGCTCGCGCATACCGGCATACCGCATTGGCTCGGGGTGAGAAAGGTAAAAGAATACCAGGGCGGGTACCAGAAAGCAAAAGACGGAATACAATAGTTGCATCCACTTCATTACCTCCAGCAGGTAGGCGTTGCTCAGATCGCCGTTTTGCAGATCATAAGCGGTCACACCGGTCAAACGCGGCATGGCCCAACCCATGAAAAAAAAGTTATAAATGACAAAGCAACCAAGGGAGATGCCGAAAAAAACCACCAGTTGAAAAGCGGGGGGATATTGTTTCAAATATGAAGTCATGGGTCGGTTGCTTATATAATGGGTTGCGTCTTGTCAGGGAGCGAAAATACGGGATTTAGTTTATATCCGCCGAATGGTTGCCGCCTCGCGGTGCAGCCGTGCATCTTCTCACTGCTGTCTTCCGGGGACGTTCCTAAGGCAGGCCAAAACCTCCTTCATCCTGAGGGGCAGGATGCCTGTCAGAACCCGTGGACCGGCCGTGCCCGGCATCCGCCACCGCCCCCTGATTAAAAAACCCGGCCGCGCTAAATATACCGGA
>DASULB010000125.1:0-7364 GCA_036278455.1 Chitinophagaceae bacterium
CACTTTTGGAGGCGTAAGCCGCCGCCACGCCGACCAGGATGCCAAAGATGGTGTAGGTGATGATGGCCACGCTGGTAGGGCTTGGGATGGCGGCCATCGCGAAGATGGGTTTGGGGCTGAACAATAAAAAGTGCATCGCCGCGCCGGCGGCGCAGGAGAGGGCCACAGGGATGATGGACCGGGGGGAGAATTCAAAAAGCAGCAGCTCAATGGCCAGCAACACGCCGGCTACCGGGCATCCGAAGATGGCCGCCATCCCGGCGCAGGCGCCGGCGGTCAGCATGATCTTGCGTTCATTGGCATTAATGCGCATGACCTGGCCCGCGAAGGATCCGAGCGCACCGCCGCTGGAGATAATGGGTCCCTCCGCGCCGAAAGGGCCGCCGGTTCCGATGGCCACGGCCGCTGAAAGCGGCTTCAGGAAGGTAAGGATGGGTTGTATCTTGCTTTCATTCAACAGCACCTGTTCCATGGCCTCGGGGATGCCGTGCCCCCGGATGCCCGCCGATCCAAAACGCGCCATCACCCCTACGATCAACCCTCCAATCACCGGAATTAAAATCACGAACCATCCAAAAGTGGCGGTACTGGGGGCCGCGGCTTTAAAAGAAACCGTTCCGTAGAAAGAGATATTGGTAACCAGGTCGATGAGCGCTACCATGGCTTTGGCGATGAAGCCAATGATAATGGCATTGAAAATACATTGCAAACTCAGGTAGAAAACCCTCCTGAGGATATAGTTTTTGGTGGGTGGTGGTTCGGTGATTTCCGGGTAACCGGGGCGGCTGAGAGTGGCGGAGATGGGTATAATGTCGGAGGACGGTCGATCCGCTTTCGCTATTCTTTTTTCATTCATTGGTTTCGCCAAGATACAGAATTTAATGGAATGTTAAATTTTATGATCCTCCTCCCCGGCAAATGGATGCCCTATCCCTGATGCTCTTTTTTTATGTCTATTTTTTATTTCCTTCCTTCATTTTTAAGATCTGGTAATGTGATTCATATTGGTCATATTTGATGTATCCCCTCAGGATGGCGTAAAACAGGATGATCAGCACGATACCGCACATGATGAGGATCAGATCGGTATGGGAAATCAACCCGCGATGGCGTGGCGCCTCGATAAAGAAAAACAACGCGATGGGAACCCCAAATATGATGCCACCGGGGAGGTTGCGCCTCAGATGATAGGTCCATTTGCCTTGTCTTTCCCTGTCCTTTTCCCAGGAAACGATGAATTCCTTTTCTTCAGGTGTCAATGCCGGCCACCTGCCCGTCTCTTGCTTTTCCATAGCTACAAAATTACATGTTATAACGGGATGTTGCGAAAGAATACGGATATTTATCCCGGAGCAATTCCCTGAGGGGACTACCGCAGCAACATCTTTCGTTTTTCTTCACCAGCCCATCCCTCCGCTTTGCCACCATCCGCCCCATCATCCCGTCACCTCATCCGGCCAGTTTATCCGGCCCATCACGCGACAAGATATTCCAGTGGGTATCCCTTATCATTTCTTTCGGCGAACGCCTTTCCGGAAAAGCCCGGGGACCCAGCCAAAATGCACCAGCACTCTTAATAGCAGGATGGTAGCCGCCACCTCATCCAGGTTGCCGACGACGGGGATGTTATCCGGGATGAGCTCGATAAGGCCCGCGTCAGGATTCAGCAGGTAGATGACCGCGATCACGCCGGCGATGAGCATGCCCGCGTCTCTCAGCAGGCGGCGCCTTTTAGGGACCGCCTGCTCCGTTGGATCCTTTTCTGGTTTCATATGCTTTTTTTTGCCTGCCTTTACCCTTATTATTGTCATTCCAGACGCCAGTCTATGGGTTCGGTGCCCTGTTGCAACAGCAATTCGTTGGTTTTCGAGAAGTGCTTGCAGCCGAAAAAGCCATGGTTGGCCGAAAAGGGAGAAGGATGCGCGGCCATGAGCAGGTGATGTTTGGTCTTATCAATCAGGACCTGCTTGTTTTGCGCGTATCTTCCCCACAGCAAAAATACGACGCCTGTTTTCAATTCTGATATTTTGGATATGACGGCATCGGTAAACTGTTCCCAGCCTATTTTGCTGTGCGAGGCCGCCTCGTGGGCCCGGACGGTCAGGATGGTATTGAGCAGCAAGACCCCCTCGCCTGTCCATTTTTCCAGGTTGCCGCAGCGGGGGATGGGCATACCGATGTCTGTATGCAGCTCTTTGAAAATGTTGACCAGGGAAGGCGGGGGTGTCACGCCATCTGCCACTGAAAAGCAGAGACCGTGGGCCTGTCCGGGACCATGGTAGGGATCCTGTCCGAGAATGACGCATTTGACCTGCCCGAAAGGTGTTTTGTCAAACGCGTTAAAGATAAGCTTGCCGGGTGGATAGATCGTACCGGTTCTTTTTTCCTTTCTCACCACCCCGGTGATCACCTTGAAATAGGGTTTGTCAAATTCCTCTGAGAGTATCTCTTTCCAGCTGCTTTCTATTTGTACATCCATGGATCATGCTTGTTTTGGGTTTCCAAATTAGGAAAATAAATTCTACTTTTGCGTGCCCGGCACCGGGATATTTTTGGATTTCGGCCTGGTAGCTCAGCTGGATAGAGCATCAGCCTTCTAAGCTGACGGTCATGCGTTCGAATCGCATCCAGGTCACCTAAAGCCTCTGATTTCAGGGGCTTTTTCTTATACAGCATGGGGTTTACACCGGCAAAAAACATCATCCGAACGAAGGCATGGCTGTTGCTACATTATCCGGACCATGATACACTCAATATTCAAATGCGCTTCAAAATATAGAAAATATTCCGAAGAGAATGATGTGCGTTGCTCAAGTGCCTTAAGAAACCGGGTATGGGATTGTTGAAAGGGTTATTGACGCAACTGAGTAAAAGAAGAAATTGGTTACACCTCCACTGTTAGCTTTTAGTAGCGCTCTTAAGCCGATAATTTGGTCGCCATCTGTTATAAGCAGCGGCGGGGACCTGGATCCCACCGGTGCTTCCCTAAGATAACGTGACAGGAAAACTTGCTTAACATCTTTACGAGGAGTAGCTTGTTTTGATCCGGTATAAATCCGGGGTCTTAATGATTCTTTTCGTTGCACTTTCAAATGTCCCTGCCTGTCGGGACCCATAACACGCGGCAGACTGCGGATGTTCAGCTTCGGCAGCAGGGTGAAAGAGGTACATCTGCACAACAATTTTTTGGCTTTCCGTCGTACTTCACCTGCCGGCATGGCCTGGACTATTCCGTCGCCCGGTTCGCGGGCGCGCATCCACTGCATCATCAAGCCAGGCTTCCCCAATCTCCCCCTCCGAAAGTGAGTCAAGGCTCAATAACAGCTTCTGTGCCAAGTGAGCCCTTTCATGGCGGCAAACCTAACGCTCCTTGTTCAATGACTCTCGTATCCTATGTTGAGATGATCACGAGTGTCTCTCATGCTTTGTTATGTGATTCCGCTGCCAATATTGGCATTACACCAAAGGTAACGCCCATTATAAATGCCCAAACAAGAATTTTTGGCAACGTAAGGCAGAACACGTCCTTATATTCAGGTAAAATAAGAGAATGCCCACTCAAGTGATCACTTTTGACACCGGGACGTTGAAGCGTTATCTCATGATATGGTAATATATCTTCGGCCCATTTCGCTGATTTAATTTCCAATTTAATGGGCGCTGTGGGAAGGACATTTTTATCTTGAGGGTAACTGAGCAGGCCTTCGTTTTATCTTCCTGCATTTCCCCGGCTTGTCATTGGTAGCATCCAACTCCCTGTTTCAATCAATGAAGCATTGTCTGTCCGTCATCCATAAACACATACAAACCAAAGCATCCTAAAAATCATGATCCGGGGCAGCATCCCGAACGTGAGCCAAAAGCAGCAGGATATAAATGAGCCACCCTGGGATTTTGTACGGGTGCTTCTAGTGGTGACCCTTACGCTTGATTGCCTGGCTCCTCAACGACTGCATCCACGTAAAGTGTCACTACCGTAATAAAATAACCAAATGCTGAGTCGCCTTTAGAAATAGGATAAATTGTCTGGGGGGTATGGCGTGAATTTTGATTGCCTTATTAAGGTGGTCTTTTGTTATTACGAGATAATCCCTCTTGATCAGATCTTCGCTAAGGGCCAAATAATACCGATAGGCTGACAGATAATATTGTAGTGAGCATCTTTTTATTTATCTTGCCAGTAAAATCCGGCCCTTTGCTAACAACCTGTTTTCCCTGCAGTAAAATTTACCGGCCGGTTGGAATGCGTAAATTCAGTTTATTTTTTGATGAATGACCTTCGGTTCCGGAGGCTTTTAAAGTATGATTATGGAAATAATACACATTAGCGCGGAGTGTTACCCGGTAGCGAAAGTCGGCGGATTAGGCGACGTGGTGGGGTCGCTGCCCAAATACCAACAGCATGCCGGACATATCGCAAAAGTGGTGATGCCCTGTTACAAGACTGCTTTCCTGGCGGAAAATGAATTCGAGCTGGTGCACCAGGGGGGGATGTGGCTGGGAAGCACCTGGCGTCATTTCAACGTGATCAAGGAGAAAACCAATAAGCTGGGCTTTGATCTTTACCTGGTGGACATACCGGGTTTGCTGGACAAGGAAGGGGTTTACGGGCACTGGAATGACCCCGAGCGGTTTACCGCATTCCAGATCGCCACCCTTGACTGGTTGAACGTCTGGGCGCATAAGCCGGATATCATCCATTGCCATGATCATCATTCGGGGTTAATACCCTTTATGATGACCCAATGTTACAAATACGACTCCCTGAAATCCGTGCCTACGGTCTTTACGATCCACAATGCGCAGTACCAGGGCCAGATGGGATGGGATAAAATGTACTGGCTGCCCGCGTTTGATCCCTGGAAAACAGGTATGATGGATTGGCAAAACCAGATCAACCCGATGGCGGCCGCCATTAAAAACGCCTGGCGCGTCACGACGGTGTCACCCGGTTATATGGAAGAACTGATGTTTTCCGCCAATGGCCTGGAGTCCCTGTTCCGCCAGGAGGCGGCCAAGTGCATTGGCATTCTCAATGGCATTGATACCAGTGTATGGGATCCCGCCTCCGATAAAATGCTGACCGTCCATTACAATGGCAAGAACCTGGTTTCAGGCAAAAGAAGAAACAAAGAGATCATCTGCGATGTTTTCCACTTTGACGTCCGTAAGCCGCTTTTCGCGTTTATCGGCAGGCTGGTCACGGATAAGGGGGCGGATCTGTTACCGGAGATCATTGCGCGTGCCGTTTATGAAACAGATGGCAACGCCAGTTTCCTGGTGCTCGGCAGCGGCGACAGCCACATCACCTGGTCGCTGGAAGAAATGAAGTTGCACCTGAACAGCGAGTACAATACTTTTATAGGGTATAATGAAAAGCTTTCCCACCTGATCTATGCGGGGAGCGATTTTATGCTCATGCCTTCCAGGGTAGAGCCCTGCGGCTTAAACCAGCTGTATTCGCTCCGCTATGGAACGATGCCCATGGTGCGGAGTACGGGGGGGCTGAAGGATACCGTTGTTGACTTTGGCGATCCGGGCGGTTATGGTATCCGGTTTAACAATCCCTCCGTATGGGATGTGTGTTATTCCATCGGGCGGGCGGTCTCCTTATACGAGGATCCCAAAAAGCTCAATCAGCTGCGCCGCAAAATGATGAAGCTTGATTTTTCCTGGATTAAGTCCGCGGAACAATATATTAATTTATATTACAGCCTTAAATGACAACATATGCCTCAAAGAGTTATCGCTATCATCCTCGGCGGGGGGCAAGGCACCCGGTTATCGCCATTGACACAAAGTCGTTCAAAACCCGCCGTTCCCATCGCCGGTAAATATCGCCTGGTGGATATTCCCATCTCCAATTGCCTGAATTCAGACATCCGGATGATCTTTGTGCTTACCCAGTTTAATTCTGCCTCGCTGAATAAACACATCAAGAATTCCTACCATTTCGACCATTTCAATACGGGATTCGTGGACATCCTTGCCGCCGAACAGACCCCCTATAACTCCGCCTGGTTCCAGGGCACGGCTGATGCGGTGCGACAGTGCCTGCACCACCTGGAGACCTATGAATTTGACTTTGTGCTGATCCTTTCCGGTGACCAGCTGTATCAGATGAATTTCAGCGGCATGCTGCAGAATCACATTGATAAGGAAGCCGACATCACGATCGCGACCATTCCCGTTAATGGCCACGATGCTACCGGCTTTGGTATTATGAAAACCGACCAGGATAACATGATCACCTCCTTTATAGAAAAGCCCGGCACCGAAGTATTGAACGACTGGCACTCGGAGGTAAGCGAGGAAATGCGTCGCGAGGGCCGGGAATACCTGGCTTCCATGGGTATTTACATCTTCAACCGCAAGTTTCTTTTTGAGATCCTCGGTGACAACAAGGAAGCGGTCGATTTTGGCAAGGAGATCATTCCCCAGGCCATCGAAAGATATAATAAGGTGGTCAGCTTTCAGTATGAAGGCTACTGGACCGACATCGGGAACATCACTTCTTTTTTTGAGGCCAATCTCAGCCTGACCGATGATATCCCCAAGTTCAACCTATTTGATTACCATTATTCCATCTATACGCGCGCGCGCATGCTACCGCCTTCGAAAATATCGGGCACCACGCTTGAACGCACCCTGATCGCCGACGGTTGCATTATTTTAGCCAGCAGGCTAGAACATGCCGTAGTGGGCATCCGTACCCGGATCGGCCGTGGAACGACCATCGTCAACAGTTATATTATGGGCAGCGATAATTACCAGACCCTCGATGAGATCAATGATGCCATCAGCCGCGGAACGCCCCCGGTAGGGATCGGGGACCGTTGTTACATCCATAACGCCATCCTGGATCGTAATTGTCGTATAGGTAACGACGTTAGAATTAACGGCGGCAGCCACCTGGAAGACACGGTCCATGAGCTTTATGTCATCAAAAGCGGGATCGTCGTTGTTAAAAAAGGCGCCACCCTTCCGCACGGGTTTACCATCTGAGGGTGACCTGTGTCATTCCGGCACGGCCCGGTTCAGGCGATGGGTTTTTGAATATACCTTTGCACTCCCAGCGTGTCGGGACAGGTGCGCAGCAATTCCATGATGTTTTTTCCTAATACCGGATGGATAAGATCCGGGGCGATTTCTGCCAGCGGCGTCAGCACAAACCGGCGGTCCTGCAGGTGGGGATGGGGGATGATCAGTTTTTCCTCGCGGATAATCCGGTGCCCGTAGAAAATAATATCAATATCAATGATCCTGGGTTCCCATATTTTTTTGCGAATGCGGCCCATACGGGTCTCAATGGCCGAGGTGACGGCAAGCAACTGCTGCGGACTCAGAAAGGTAGCGATCTCCAG
>DASULB010000126.1:0-14745 GCA_036278455.1 Chitinophagaceae bacterium
CTTCTGCAGCGTATAATAACGCAACCGCCCGCCCAATGCCGGATCCTGCTCCGGTAACAAGGGCCACTTTGTTTTCTAATGCTTTCATGATCTTTAATTTAAAGGTTATGAATAAAAATAAATGATTCGTTCTTCCTGTTCCTGATACACCAGAGCGCTTACCCCTCCTGTTTTACAAATTCGCCATCCGCCCTGATCTGCACTTCATCGCTGATCATCGCATTTGGAAATTTTGGACCAACATTAAAATCAGAACGTTTTAAAGTACCCGTTAGTTGAAAACCTGCGGTAACCGCTTTGGACTGCGGGTTTTCAATGGTTCCCCTGTACCATAAGTCCATCACGACTTCTTTGGTGACCCCGTGTAAAGTCAAATCTCCAACGAGCCGGTATTTGTCCGTACCCGTTTTTTGGATGGCGGTACTCCTGTAAGTCATGGCGGGAAATTCATTCACATGGAAAAAGTCCTCACTGCGCAGGTGATTATCCCGCATCTCCACTTCGGTATTAATGGACTTTACATCCACGGACAGTTCAAAGACACCGTCACTGAAATCAGCATTGTTAGCAGTGACATGGGCGTCAAACGTCTTAAACAGCCCTGCGATATCCGATATGCCCAGATGCGTAGTGGCAAAAGTCAACTTGGAATGACTGGGGTCCGATTTCCAGGTGGTTTGGGCGAAAACAGCAATGGACAGGGCAACGCCTAAAGCCGTCAATGTGATTTTTTTGATCCAGTTCATGATTACCATGTTTTAAAGCGTTAAAAATGATGTTCTACTTAAAAATTAATAGCCTACAGTAAACCGTTGGCGAATATGTTGCGGGCTTTCTACCTCATCCAGAATAGCTACAGCAAGATCTTCCACGGTAATAAAACTTCTATGACCGGCGTCAAATACCGGCTGATCTAAATCCGTTCTGTAGCTCCCTTTTCTTTCGTGTGGCGCTCCCTGGTTCATTTCAACGGCCGGGCTTAAATAAGTCCATTCCAGTTCTTTTTCTCCTTTGATGAGGTTCAAATAATCACGTGCCGCCAATGCACCGGCTTTCCAGTCACCGGGGAATTCCGGCGTATCAATCAGCTGGAGGTTTGGTGCGACAAACAAGCTTCCTGCGCCGCCGACCACAATAAGCCTTTTAACGCCGGACTGTTTTACCGCTTCCTGAATGGATTGTGCGCCTTTTAAAAATTCATTATAGATATCGGGATTACTCCATCCGGCATTGTATGCGCTTACTACCACATCGTGACCTTTGATAAGTTCCGATAATTTATGGGTATCCATTGCATCACCTTTTACCACAGAAAGGCTTTTATCTTTTTCTGATAGTTTCCCGGGATGGCGGACAATAGCGGTCACCTGGTACCCGCGATCTAACGCTTCTTTTAAAACGGCCGTACCAACGAAACCTGTGGCGCCAATTAATGCTATTTTCATGGTTAGCTGTGTTTTGGGTTAAATAACCTGTTGTTTCTCAATGACAATTCCCGTCCATGGAACACGCCTCCCCTTCTGTAATAATGATGGGTTTGCTTTTGTTTTCCTTTTCAAATTCATTCCAGCTTTGCGTCAATGCCTCCAAAAAAGTACCTGTCGCCTGCGCCCCTGAAACGGCATATTTATCATTGAAAAGGAAAAAAGGAACACCCCGGATACCAAGCGTTTGCGCATCCGCCTCATCCTGCCTTACGTTCCCGGCGTAAGCATCAGAGAAAAGCACTTCCCCAACCTCCTTTTCATCCAGTCCAATCGAAATCCCTGTTTGAAGAAGTGCAGTTTTATCATCAATGTTTATGCCTTCTGTAAAATGCGCTTTGAATAATTGCTCTTCCGCTTCACTTCCAAGATCTCTGATCTTTGCAAACTGCATCAACCGGTGCGCATTAAACGAATTGGCGACCACTGCTTTAGCGAAATTAAGTTCCAAACCCGCTTCTTTTGCTGCCTTCACAGCATGCTGTGTCATGCGTTCTGCCTGCGCCCTGCTGATCCCCTTACTTTCAGCCAGGTGATCCAAAGTACTCCTGTCAGGATCTGTCTTCAGATCAGGATCCAATTCGAAGCTCCGCCATACCACCTCTATCTTATCCTTATGAGGGAATTGTTCAAGTGCTGCTTCAAATTTGTGTTTACCGACATAGCAGAACGGGCATCTTACATCCGACCAAATATCTATTTTCATCTCTTTTTTTTAATGGTTCCTTCTTCAAATGATTAAAAATCAACTCAGGCAAGGTTGACCCTTGGCTTTTTATTGGACAACGCCGCATCTATACTGGCTTTCCCGCCGCCCGAGATCAGGGATATCATGATCAAGCCAAACAACAGGATAAAATATTCAATGCCTTCGCCCTTACCACCCTGCATACTCCAGTTCATAAAGAATCCGTTAGCGAGGATGGCTGAAAATAAGACACCGGTAAAATTGACTGCTATGGCGAATGCTGCCAGTCGGGTCGCTAATCCCAATACCAATAACAGGGAACCAAAGAACTCTATAATAATGACCAAAAACCCGATGATCCAGGGCAGCCCGGCTCCGTGAGTGAAAAAATCCATGGTTCCGTTAAATCCACCACCGCCATACCACCCCAGTAATTTCTGGGCACCATGTGGAAAGATCGTAATGGCTATGGCCAGACGGGCAAATAACGCCTGCCAGTTATTGGCATTTGTTGCAATGATGTTTTTCATGTTTCAATAAATGGTTTAAGTATGGTTTTATAATCTGTGTTTGAGAAAATGTCAATAACAGTAGCGACTGCCTCCTCCTCCCCCGCAATATCAACCACCTGTGACACCGGGTTTAACCTTGCCTGCACTACTTTAGAATGAGGCATTAACCACCGCAAGGCTTTTGTCATTTCGACAGGATAGGTTGCATCCTTTTCAGTAAAAGAGAGGTAAACCAGTATTTTTTGCGTAGCGACCGCCTTTATATTCTCCACCCATTCAGGCTCAGGCGTCACGGCGTTTGCCAGTACAATCACATCCGCTTCCCAGCAACCTTCCTTCACACAATCAATAATTTCCACATCTGCCTGGGGTGTTTCATCCAAAATCTGACCTGACAATTTAACAAGATCCGGATCATCTTTGGTTACCAGCACCAGGGGATAATTTTTCCGGGCCAGTTTCCTGATCAAGCTACTGCTGCTATCATCAGCTTTACCTATAAACGCAATCGTCTCCTTCACCTTCATCTCTTTGTTCTTTTGTAACACAAAGATACGGCCGGTCAGAGGCGTATACCAATGACTTAAACTAATAAATAACGTTGATCTAAGTCACACTATTTGCGGGAAGCCATCTGTTTGCGCACACGGCTCAGTGTTTCACGCGTAATACCAAGATAAGAGGCGATCATATGTTGGGGAACACGTTGAAGGATATGTGGGAAGGTCTGGATGAGCTTATGATATTTTTCTTCCGCGGTATTACTGAACGAGGCGATCAGCCTTCCCTGGGTAACGATCAGATTCTTTTCAATAAGGATCCGGAAATAACGCTCGAAAGCCGGAATCCTCTCCAACAGCGTATCCCAGGAAGGTTTGGTGATCAATAACAATTCACAGTCTTCCAACGCTTCTATATTATAGCTGGAAGGTTCGCCGGTCAGGAAACTGGATAAATCGGCTGCCCACCAGCCTTGCAATGAAAATTGTAAAATGTGTTCAGCGCCATCCTCGTCTATGATAAAAGAACGCAGGAGACCTTTTTCTACAAAAGCGGTATATTTGCAAACATCACCTTCTCCAAGCAGAAATCTTTTTTTGCGAAGCTTCTTCGGCTGAAAAAGTGTTTTGCAAAAATCGAATTCATCTTCATTTATGGAAATGTTTTCCGTAATCTTCTGTTTTAATAATTCAAACATGATTTGAAGCAGTGATTGTAACTTTTAAATTAAAAACTAAAGATAGCAAATTTTATGCTTATTTAAGATGTTGAAACTCGAAATAAATGCCTGTCTATTTAGATGATAAGAAATAGAAACCAAACGAGCTATTGTTATTAGTCACGGCTTCCGGGAGCTTTGGTAATCCATAGGAGTACAGAAGTATAAGACAGGGGGAGATACCCTTTTTCCAAAAGCTGTTGATGAGCAATATCATAGAACAAACGTCTTTTGAAAGGCAAGCGTTTGAAATGATTTTTAGCTCTTTGTAAAGCATCGCCTCCCTTGGGACACCAGTTCTCCGGGTTATGCGCGTGCATCAGAAGATCGGGACTTGATTCACGAATAAGCGCATTGGTGTATGGACGTTTATTATTTGAATCCTGATTATAATATCCCTGCCAGCAGGAGGTAGTGGTGGTAGCCATAAATAAAAGGAATAAAGAACTCCGTGTTTTTGCATGATGAATCGATATTAGAAATAATTGCAAAAAGTATTTCCTTTTATAAATCAATGCCCATAGTTACATACAATTGATCCCGGCCGGTCAAACGTTCGATGCGCCTGGTCATGTTCTTTTCTACCACCTCGGCAGGCATGCCCGGGTACAAAGTGAGTATCCATCCGTAGGGGTGCTTCGCTGGTAGATGGCGTGCAGATGATGAATAAAGCTAAAAAATAGGGATGTAATCTTAAGCTTGTTTGGAAGGGCACTTTACCGAACCGTAGCTGCAAAATACACAACAGTCGCCTGACAATGGTTTCAGTACGGCTTTGCACTGCTCGCATTGATAAAAATAACTGCAAGCGTCCGCGGGCATGGTTTCTTCCTTTTTATGCCCACACACGGGGCAGGTAATAACAGATTGAAATTTGGCTTTCATAGTATTTAAATCAAATATTTTTGATTTCAAAGTCATTGTTCTTGCAAGGCTCGTTGCCTCATGGTAATATTCTATTCACCATCGGAAGATGTATTTATATTTAATGCCGATCAGAAAAACCGTGCTTTCCCCTTTTATGGGGAGCGCAATTTCCAACAGACATAAATTACAATTAATATTATTGACAGCAGTCCGGTCCGCAACATGCAGCTTTTCCCGGCTTTTCCGCATGCACGGTAATGCTTTGAATACCACCTCCCCTAGTTTTAAATTGACTGATTTCTTCCACAGATAGATAAGCAGCCAGTATATCGGAGGGTATTTCAATGGCCTTTTCTTTTTGAGTGGTGATATTAACAAAGCCATTTTTTGCTATAAGTCCAAGATATTCCTCTTTTTGAACGGCTCCGGCCACACATCCTGCGTACATCTCGGCTGCCTGCCTTAATGCAACAGGCAATCCACCTTCCAACACAATATCTGATATGCTGAAATGTCCTCCCGGCTTCAGCACCCGGTATATTTCCCTGAATACGCCGTCTTTATCGGGCACAAGATTCAGCACACAGTTACTGACCACTACATTGGCCATATTAGCGCCCACAGGCATATTTTCAATATCTCCCTGCCGGAACTCCACGTTGTTGTAGCCCAGCTTTTCAACGTTTTCCCTGGCTTTTTCAATCATTGCAGGTGTAAAATCTATACCGATTACCTTACCGGATCCGCCTGTTTCTTTGCGGGCAATAAAACAATCGTTCCCCGCACCGGAACCCAGGTCAATAACGGTATCTCCCGCTTTGATTTGAGCGAATTGAGTAGGCAAGCCGCAGCCCAAGCCCAGGTCGGCTTCTGGATTATAGCCTTCTAACTCGCTGTAATCTTCGCTCATTATATTGTAAACATCGGTAGAGCAGCAGCCCGAACCGCAGCAGGATGCCTGGTTCGTTGCCTTATCCTGCGAAGCAATTTCCGTATACTTTTGCTTTACCAGCTCTTTTAACACCTGTTCGTTGTCCATGGTAACAAATTTTTATGTTGAAGAATATTACATCCAAAATTTCACCGTTTGGGCTTCCTCTATGAAATCGACTACTTTCTGCCGTATAGTATCTCGAACCCGGCGAGTTTGTTCCATGATTTGATCTCTTGTGCCGGTAAAACCGGAAGGGTCGGCAAAAGACCACGCTATGCGCTTGGTTTTGCCCGGAAAGACGGGGCATTTTTCTGCGCTTGCCGCGTCACATACGGTTATCACGGCGTCGTAGCGCCTCCCCTGCTGCACCAGGTCAAAAGCTGCCCTGGTTTGTTTACCGCTGATGTCTATCCCCGTTTCTGCCATTGCTGCTACGACATGAGGGTTGAGCTTTCCCGGTTCAATTCCGGCACTTTCTGCTTTAAATTGTGTTCTGCCCAATTCATTTAAAAAAGCTTCGGCCATTTGGCTCCGGGCGCTGTTATGCACGCACACGAAAAGGATTTTGTATTTACTGTTATCCATTTTACCCGCTCGCAATAATACAATTATTAAAAATAAAAAAAATCAACAACAATCGTCTTTGACGAGGTTATCCACCGCCACAAAGAAATCGTTGAAAACCTGCCGGTATTTTTGCCATACTTTCGGGTCAATGCAATAGCAAACACTCGTTCCTTCTACCGTACCCCGGATAATGCCTGCCAACTTAAGCTCCCGGAGATGCTGGGAAATAGTAGGTTGTGCCAAACCTAACACATCTACCAAATTGCCGCAGATGCAGGCATTGGTTTTGATAAGCTGCTGCAAAATGGCAATACGGGCAGGGTGGGCAAGGGCTTTAGCCATATTGGCCAGCTCGTTTTGCTTTTTGGTGAATAAATCCGTTTTCGTCGCTCCCATTTATTTATCATTTAATTGCAATATTACGATTAATTGTTTAAAAAGCCAATTTTTTCACAAACCTTTTTTATATAAAATTCAATGTCTGAAAGGTCTGTCCCAGAGATAGCCATGTACTAAAGAAAACAGGTGACCCGGCGCAAGATAACAGCTTATTAGCAGGTTATAGATTACCGAATAAAAGTATTTATTCTTATATTTGAATGTATTCAGCTAAATCCTATTTGAATAAGGCGTCAATTGTTTCGGTGAGGTACGTGCAATAACTGAACTAACTTTCGTGGGGACGGTTAGAAAACGACTTTTAAGCCTTTATTCAGAAGCCCGCGAAACCTTTGGTTATATTACAAAGGTAAACAGGCATCTTTTAGGAATTGAAAAGTCCCATGCCGGTGATGCTTTTGTAATTGGCGGGGGGAATAATAGCACCAATAGAGATTCAACGCAATACCGGGCATTTAAAAGAAAGAATAACCGATCCTTACAGAAGAACAGAAAGGGATTTGACCGGTCCATACGGAGACAAAGATATCCCCTACAGCCAAAAGATTTAATCAGATTTGAGGGGGCTGTTTTTGAAGTAAAAGGGATGCAAAACAAGGGCAATTATGTGAAGCTGAGTAACGGAAAGGTAGCCGCCACCAAAAAAGTAGCATTAATATTTCACAGAGGAAGCTTACATCCCACCCACACTTCGTAATAATTGGGTTTTACGCTTCGGTTTATAAAACAGGCCAAAAAAGCAGGAGCAAAAATGATTAACCCTGCACAAAGGACTTTTTGGGGCGGTTATATCAAAACATAGACGGGCATCTTTGGGAAATTGGTCAAATCCATCGTAGACAGTTGATGAATGGCATTAGAAAACAGGGCAGGGATCGAAACCTTGTCACTTACGTCAAAAATAAGTAGGCCGGATCGAAACTGTTAAACTTATCAAATCCTGCTTTTGGATCCTTCAGGCAAATTGGTGGAATTGTGTCCAAGTACGCGTTGATCCAGGAAGGTTTAAATTAAAAAAGCAAAAAGTTAACTGATATGAAAAAATATATCACAACAGCAGGTATCATCTGCATCTTTCTCGTATATGCTGCCTGTTCCAATAACAACAAGACGCAAACACAGGCTCTGGAAAGCCGTATCGCCGACCTGGAAAAGAATGCCTACGTTCCAGGCTTCGGAGAATTTATGAATACCATCCAACTGCATCATGCCAAGCTGTGGTTTGCAGGAAATGCTCAAAACTGGCCCCTGGCACAGTATGAGATGGATGAAATGAAAGAAACTTTCGATGACCTGGAAAAATATGTGACCGATCGTCCGGAAGTGAAAGAGATCCCCATGATCCACCCGGCGCTGGATAGCATGGAACAGGCTGTAGGTTCCAAGGACCTCGGGAAGTTTAAATCAGCTTATGTGCTGTTGACCAATACGTGCAACAATTGCCATCATGCCACTAAACACGCTTTTAATGTAATTACCACTCCTTCCGCTACACCGGTGACTGATCAGCAATTTAAATTAAACCAGAACGACTAAATGCATCATGAAGAATATCAATATCAATGGAGTGATTTGGCTCATCCGCCTCGTTCCGGGCCTTGTGTTCCTCTCTGAGGGCATACAAAAATTTATTTATGCCGATATATTAGGCGCGGGACGTTTCATCAATATTGGCATCCCTCACGCGGCATTCTGGGGACCGTTTGTCGGAGCAGTAGAGATCATATGCGGGCTTTTACTGATCACGGGACTGTTTACGAGGGTGGCCAGCATTCCCCTGATTGTTGACATGATCGTTGCCTTTATATATACCAAGTGGCCGTTGCTGGTTCATAAAGGTTTTTTCCCGATGTTTCATGACTATAGAACCGATTTTGCCATGACGGCGTGCCTGATATTTTTGCTGATAACAGGCTCTGGCCACTATTCTATCGACCACCTTATTCATAGAAAGAAGGTATGCAGATATGGCTAGCCCTTTTAAGACATATTCAACAAATCAATGACGAAGAATGCCAAAAAACGCCGATTTTTCTTCGGGCCGACACGGAATTCCTTCCTGCTGGCATTGATCAGCCTGTTTGCAGATATTTTTTCTGAGAGGTTATATCTGGTACTGCCCATTTTTCTGACACAAACGCTTAAAGCAAGCGGTGGTGTTGTTGGCATCATTGAAGGCGTAGCTGTAGCGACTCAAAGTATTGCACAGGGACCTTCAGGCTGGCTGTCTGATAAATGGCAGAAACGAAAGTGGATTGCCATATTGGGTTATATACTTTCAGCATTCGCAAAACCCTATACCGGACTGGCAATGGCGTGGCCCTGGGTTTTAGGAACGTGCTTTCCCAGGATGGGTTCGGCTACCCGGTTCGCTCCCCGCGACGCCCTGATCGCGGCTTCCACCTATGAAACACCGTGGCAAAGCTTTTGGGCTGGAAGGTGCGGGAGATAATCTCGGTACTTTTATCGGGCCGTTGATCGCTGTGGTCTTATTATTTCTCTTTGAGATCAACATCAGGTTTGTTTTTTACCTGGCTGTCATACCCAGGCTTTTGTCGGTAATGATGATCTTTTTAGTAAAAGAAAAGAGAGGCGATGTTCCGTCAAAATCTAAAACTAATCCCCATATCAGGAACTTCCCCGCTTCTTATTGGATAAACAGTCCTAAAATAAGGGTGGGGTTGTAAATTCCACCGGCGTGTGAACCCAACTATAGCTTATTACTGTACAGTTTTGTACACCATCATTTGGGCTAATTCCCCTCCTGATGCACGTGCGGCCAGTAAGAACAGATGCGATTGAGGAATAAACAAAGATGTGCGGGCGCCGCTTCGCGAAGGGATATGAGCTATTTGGATATAGGTCCTGGGATCTCGTTGTTTAAAAATATCTATATAACCACTGCCCCCACTAACATAAATTCTCTGAGTAGCCACATCATAATACAGATCATCGGCATCACCGGTCATTGTTTTCATCGTTATCATTTTACCCAGCTGGCTATCCAATATGGCTAATCTGGCAGGCCTCCTGTATCCGATAAAAAGAAGCTGATGAATGGTATCCAGCGTCATCGGAAAATTCGCATATAAAGAACCTGTCTTCCATTCTTTTATTAATTTCATTGATTTCAGATCAATCTCTCCGACAGCATGCGCGTCAGGCAGGTTCACAAATAGTTTGCCGGCCTTTTTATCTATCTGAAACCCCTCCGGATGTACGGGTAACTTCACATCAGCAGTCTGCCGGTGTGTGGCGGCATCTATCACAGCAATGCCCCCTTCGCCATATCCTACATATATTTTGCCCGTTGAAGCATCATATCTTACATCATCTGCATCTGAAGACAGATGAATGGCAGCAACCTTCTGAAAGGTGACGGCGTTATAAAAATAGCACAAGCCATTACCTCCGTTGGCTACAAATACCTCATTGGTTTGGGGGATGAATCCTACTCCCTGCGGTTCATCTAATCCCTTAATGCTCTGAATTACCTTTCCCCGTTGCAAATCAACCGCTTCCAAAGTATTATTTCCCAATGCAGCTATATAGACCACCCCATCTTTTACATTCACATCCAAATGATCAATACGGCCTTTTACACCAGGGAGAGGAATTATCTTTTCCAGTTTCAGGTAGCCGGTACCATAAACTTTTTGTCCCTGGCATGAAGTCAACAGGCTACTCAGGAGCAGAAGAACTAAAAAAGAGGCTCCGGCTTTTAAAGTTGTACTCATATACGCAAAATTTGAAATTGAGATTTATATCCCACCAGCTCGTATAATCTTTCGCTTTTATTAGTTTTCACCGAAGGCTTGATATCCGCCCGCCTGTTTTATTTCATCCATAAGGTTTTGTACACGTACTCTACTGATACACCGCTGTATATCAGGATTTGCCACGGTATAACTGACTCCATACCCTTCAAAAAAGCGGTTTCACTACAGATTGTGTCTCCCCGGCTCTGTTTCAACTGCCGCCCAAACGGTTCCTGTATGAATTAGTCACGCTTTTGCAAATATCAGCAGCAAAGTTGACATAAGGAAAGATAAAAATAAATGCTTCATGATATTTATTATTATCTACTGCTTTTACAATAGAACTGTCCGGGGCCGCCAGTTGGCATCGACCTCCAACTTGCCGTCCTCGGCCAGGTGATCAGCCTTTGAGGTCCGGAAAGCCCGACATCCTGCCGCGCCGCTCCCGGAAGGGACTGAGCTCCCATAGCTCCCAGACACCGAAGATACGACCGCCGGGATGAGACTCCAGCCGTCCCTGAGCAACTTCGGCTGAGGAATAGAGGGGAGAATGCACGCACACATTGGCGTCCAAGCACTCCAGGTCGGGGGCAGCCTCAATGATATGCGCTTTTGCTGTATTTTTAAATTGATGTAAAAATTTATCCCTATGCTACTTTCGGATCCTACGAAGACCTCATCATTCGGCTAGAGAGCATCGCCGCAATAGCCCGCATTATTGGCATGTCGCAGGAGGATGATGGTCCGGATAAAAATACCGGCCTAATTTAAAGCAGCGCAAAGCGGACTGGATAAAGCCCATTATCCTTTGCCGGATGAATTCCATCGTAAATCATTGGTTATCAATATCGCGGAAACGGTCAATGTTTGACTGGGCAACTGTAGCAGGATAAGATTGAATTTATTCGCATGCGGTTTCCCTCTTTCAATTTGAATGAACTGACTCAGGAGATCAAATAGATAACCGGGGTTTACAATCAGATCAAAACGTAGCACTTATCCCCGCATAGAAACTTCTGCCATCAGCAGGAATGATGCCTGGCCCGGGATATTCGTCCGTCCTGAAAGTGAAATAGTGGCGGTCTGCGATATTGTTGATCCCGCCTTTTAATGCAAAATGATTGAATTTATATTTCAGGGAAAGGTCCATCACCTGATAGGCTGGTATAGCGCCTACTACCGGATCACCATTGTTCCCCGTTTCTACATTGCCGGCGTCGCCGTAAGCCTTGGATTGCTGTGACCAGGTGAAAGTACCAGATAGTCTTTTATAAGAATAACTTATACCTGTTCTATTGATTACGCGCGGGGCATATTCCACCCTTTTGCCTTTATATTCACCGCTTGTATAATGTGCATCTGTCAATGCCAAAGAATTGAACACGCTGAGATTGATGTTGCCGACAGGGACAGCCGGAAAAATCCATCTAGCGACATTTAGTTCAAGATACGCTTCGATCCCCTGGCTTATGCTGTTCGCTACATTGGTTCTAAGCGTATATGTGTTACCATTCCCGTCTGTTTTTTCAATCGTGCCGATCCGGTGATCATAGGCGAGATAAAACCCGCCGATATCGAAATTAATGAAGTTTTTAAAAGTGCCCCGGTAGCCTAAATCTATCTGGTAGCCTTTAGCATCTTTCATGTGTGGATCTATCCGGGAAGTAGTACCAAAAGGAGATAACTGGGAATAATTAATCGGACGATAGGATTGCGTGATGTTGGCGTAGGCGTTGCTATTTTTCCCTACATCATATTGCAAACCCATGCCCAACAATACGAAATAACGGCGCTTCGCAGAATCTGTTGGCAGTTTCGCATCATCTTCTGTTTCGTATCCTTCAGCAGTAGAGCGCAGGTATTCCAGCCTGATGCCGGGTGTAACCATCAGGTGATCTGTCAGCCGGAAGATATTTTCTATATAAGGCGCCACGTTGGTAGTAGTGAAATGTATATTTTCTTCGTAATGGCCGGTAACATGCAGGTTAAAATCCTCCGCGGTGGTACCCTGACCACCTCCTTTACGCCAAAAATCTGCATACGCTAGCCGCACCCCTGTTGCTAAAGTAGCTGTATGGGAAAAGAAAGGATAATTCGTAAGCACACGAATCTCCGTGGCGTCGCTTTTCATATTTTCCCGCTCCACTTCCCGGGGATCATATTGATTGGTTTGTGGATTGATCGTATCTTTTACGCCGGGGCCACCGTCTTCATTTCTCCAGACCAGATTACGGGCGGACCACAGATAAGCTGACTTCACGCTGAGTGTCGTGTTTTTGCTCAATTTATAGTCTAAAGTGGCAGTAAGAATATTCCAGGGACTGGCCAGCCAGTTGCGGGCGCGGTAAGAAGCCTCCGGATCAGCCTTGAACTGTTCATCCGTAAGTCCCCCGGGCATATGTATGCGGTTTCTCAGCAGCGTATATTCCAGTCCTAACTTTAGATTATCATTCGCTTTATAACTAATTTTACCATAGCCTGAAAACTGGGTCTGGTCTGAATTAGCCCGCTCGCCTTGTAAGTGACGATACTGCAAAAATCCATAATAGCTCCATTTTTTATAGTTTCCGCCGATGGAATTAAAGGAATTGAACAATCCATAGCTTCCTGCGGTCTGAGAGGTTGTCATTTCGAAGGATTTATTTTTCGGGGCATCCTTTAACACATAATTGACCATACCTCCGAATTGTGCACCGAACTGTAAACCGGCGGCTCCCCGAATGGTTTCTACCTCTTCCACAGCTTCCATCGGCGGCACATAATAGGCTTCATTATATCCATAAATATCAGCCGAAATGTTGTAACCGTTCTGACGGACATTTACTTCTATGGACTGAATCGGATTGAGCCCACGGAAACCTATACCATTTGCCGAAAATCCGCCTGTTTCCGTTTCTACGATATTAAGGCCGGGTATTCGGCCAAGTATCTGCCTGGTATTATTGATCGCTTTATTGGCATTCATACTATCTATAACAATTACCTCATTTTTTTCACCAGCGTAAATAATGTTATTATACGTTTCGGGGTGATGTCCAATGCCATTTACCGTTCGAAAACCAGTTACCTGCAGTTGTGGAAGCTGATGTATACGAAGACTGTCTTTTGTTTTATGCTGCGCCAACACCGCAGTACCAAGCAAACAAAAAATAAAGGAGATCGTAAGTTGTTTTTTCATTTTATCCGTATTTACGGCTGCAAAAGAAAGTAAAATAGAGATGGATTATTTACGCAATGAGGAAGAAAAGCGTGCAGATCCGGAAAATATGAGAATTTTTTCTATTCTTATTCAACCGACTAACATAATTCCTCAATATTTGCCTGACGTAACCTGATATCAACCTTAAGCCATAACCTGTCAGTTCCCAAATCCAGCCATGATACCCACCGCCATACCATTTGCGCCAAAATATTCAGATATATCCGTGGATGAAAAACAGCGGAGGTCTGGGATTGCTGAACCTGAAAAAAAGGCTGGATTACTATTACCATAAACACTATTTCTTACAAACGGAGGAAGAACAAAACCTGTTTACCGCTCAACTAAAATTACCCCTGATATGCCCTCAATTAAATGCTTGATTGTGGATGACGAGCCGCTGGCCCGCAAACTGGTGGCGGGGCATGTTGAAAAGCTTCCCGGCTGGGAAATTATAGCCCTTTGCAAAAATGTGGTCGAGGCTTACGAAGTGCTCATGAAAACGTCGGTAGATGTATTGTTTTTGGATATTAATATGCCCGTGGTAAGCGGATTGGATTTTTACCGCTCGCTAAAGGATCCGCCTCTCCTGGTGTTTACCACGGCATATCCGGAATATGCGGTCGAAGGATTCGAACTGGAGGCAGTGGACTACCTTGTCAAGCCGGTAACTTTTGACCGCTTTCTTAAAACAGCCGAACGCCTGCATGAAAGATTGTCCATTCAATCAGAACGACGGCAAACCGGGACGACCCCCTCGGGTGATTATATTTTTATAAAACATGCTGGCAAGTTGGTCAAGATCCGGTTTAACGAGATTCTTTACCTGGAAGCACAAAAGGACTTTGTTCGTTTTATTACTGCCCAGGCAGAAATACTGGCCAGTATGACCATGAAGGAAGCGGAAGATATACTTCCCCATGAGTTGTTTTTGCGGGTCCACCGGTCTTTTATTGTTTCCATCGCTGCCGTTACAGCACTCTTTGGCAATGCCATTGAAATAGGTCCACACCAGGTCCCCGTAGGAGCCAACTATAAGGAAGATGTTATGCAAAGACTAAAATGATAATGATGGGCAACTGAAAACAGATTGTTCGTCAAATTTCTGTTGGTCTCCG
>DASULB010000127.1:0-13631 GCA_036278455.1 Chitinophagaceae bacterium
GTTTCGGCATGGTTTACGCTTCAATGGGTTTAGGTTCCTGGGATTTTACGTTGTTACGCTTTTTCCCGTTATAGGTTACGGCATACTTGTCAAGCCGGGTCACCATATGGCGCATGACGCTTTCGTCCCGGTTAAGCTGAATCTTCAGCTTTTCGTTAAGGTCGGTTGGCGCCTGGTATTCCAGTACCCAGTAAAGACCGGTGGTCTTCTTCTGGATCGGAAACGCCAGTGATCTGAGTCCCCAGGGATTGCTGTGCATGGGCTTCCCGCCGTTTTCCGTCAGGAAATCGGCGAGTTTTTTCTGAGCAGACTTGTATTCATCCTCAGAAAGCACAGGGGTAAAGATCACCATCAGTTCATAGTCTGTCATATTCCCTGTATTGTTTTTTGATTGTTAAATGAAAAAAATTAAGGCTGCAAAGGTACTTAAATATTTATTATATAAGGGATCCCGCTAAAAAATCTTTCCGGCAGGGAAAAAGATCGCCTTTCCACGGGACCCTGATCACAAAGGATCACCCCTTTTGCAGGATTCCGGCCCGGAACGAAGCAAAAAGCCACCGTCACGGCCGACCCGGCAAAAGGTTATTTCAATAAATTGCCCTTTAGTTGCAACAGGGTGGTTTCCGCCAGCTTGGCGTTGTAGCGGGCGCTGATCAGGCGGTACCGCGCGTCCGCCAGGCTTTGCTGAGCCTCCTTTACTTCCAGAGAGCTGACCTGTCCCTGTTTGAAAGCAGCCAGGGTCACCCGGACGTTCTCTTCGGCTACCCCCAGGTTCTGTACCTCCAGCAGGGTTGCCTTCTTGAAATAATCATAACTCTTAAACGCATTTTGAAGCTGCAGGGACACCTGGGACCGCTGATTTTGATAGTTCAGCTGCTGGTAGGCGATCCCCAATTGGGCACTTTTGGCCTGGTGGGTGATGTTAAAGCCCTCTAAAATGGGAATGGAGGCCGAAAAGCCGTAACTAAACCCCTTATTGCGGTTAAACAGGGAAAATCCCGCTTCCGAACTCTGTTTGCTATAGGCGTAGCTTGAGTTAAAGGATATGGTGGGAAAGCGGCTTCGCTGTATCTCCTTCAGGGATAACCGGGAAATGTCGATATCCTTTTGCGCCAGCAATAAGTCCGGATTGCCGCTAAGGGCCTGTTGCTCTAGATCGCCATAGTCCAGATCCAGGTTCACCGGTATGGTATCGCCGACCACATAATCATGATCAGGCGGAAGGGCGATGAGCTGATTGAGCGTGGCCTTGTTCTCGTCGATCAATGTCTGTTGTTGCAGGTAAGCCGCCTTCTGGGCATTGAGATCTACCTTGGCCTGCAACAGGTCGATCTTCGACCCCAGGCCGCTGGTGAATTTGTTGCTGGCGATCTTCACCCTTTCCTCCGAGATGGACATTTGCTCCGAGATGGACTCCACCTGCTGCTTGGATTGCACAATGTTGTAATAAGCGCCGATGATCTGCGCCACGCTGTTGACGACCTGTCCTTTGACGGTCAGGGTGCCGGCCTCCTCGATGGCTTTCAGTTTATCCTTGGTGGCAAAGACCCTGAGCCCGTCGAACAGGGTCCAGTCAAGATCGGCGGACAAAGAAATGTTATTGGACTTGGAGCGGTCGCGTTTCACGCTGTTGCCACTGGAATATTTCTGCTCGATGTTGGCCGTAGACCAGGTGCGGGAAGCGTTTCCGGTGACCACTGGCAGAAAGGCGCCGAAAGCGTATCTGTAATCCAGAGCCGCCGCATCCTGTTGATTTTTGGCCATCAGGATGTCATAGTTGTTTTTCAACCCGATGGAAATGGCATCATCCAGCGTCATTACTTGTTGTGCACCACTGCTAAAGGGAAAACAAATACCGGACAAAAATACAAAGGCGCAAACAGCAATCAACTTCATAGATTCTCGTTTTTTTTCAGGATGCTTAAAACATGCCCTTACAAGGCATGCGAGGTGATCGTATCCATCTCGGTGGTGACCGGCCGCTCATCGTATTCCACCGGTTTTCTCCTGGAAAGGAAGGAGTACATGGCCGGAATGACAAACAGCGTAAGCACCAGCGCGAAAAGGATCCCCCCTACAATCACAATACCCAACGGAATGCGGCTGGTGGAAGCCGCCCCGAGCGACAAAGCAATAGGCAACGCGCCCAGCGACATGGCAAGGCTTGTCATCAGAATGGGTCGTAGCCTGAGAGAGGCCGCGTCGACGACGGACCGGACCCTGCTCATGCCACTGTCCCGCTTCTTGTTGGCAAATTCCACGATCAGGATCCCGTTCTTGGTGACCAGTCCTATGAGCATGATCATGCCGATCTCCGAAAAAATATTCAGGGTCTGATCGAAAAGCCATAAACAAAGCACCGCGCCTGCGATGGCCAGGGGCACCGTCAGCATAATGATAAAGGGATCCACCCAGCTCTCGAACTGTGCCGCCAGAATCAGGTAGATCAGTACCAGTGCCAATATAAAGGCGAACGAGGTGTTGGAGGAGCTTTCGGCAAAATCCCTGGCTGAACCCGACAGTGCGGTGGTAAAGGAAGGCCCCAGGGTCTGATTGGCGATCTTCCGCATTTCGGCGATCCCCTCTCCCTGGGTCTTGCCCGGGGAGAGGCTGGCTGAGATCGTGGCGGACTTATACCGGTTATAGTGGTATATTTTCGGCGGGCTGGTGGACATCTGAACGTTTACCAGGTTATCCAGGGAAATGGACTGCCCCTGGTTATTTCTCACATAAAGGTCCTTCAGGTCATAAGGAGCATCGCGGTAATTCCACAGCAGTTCCCCGATGACGTCATACTGTTTCCCGTTCCTGGTGAAGTAACCGTACCGCACGTTGCTCAGAGCCAGCTGCAGGGTCTGGGAGATATCCGCGATGGATACCCCCAGCTGGCTGGCCTTGCTTCTGTTAATGGTGACCCGCAGTTCCGGCTTGTTGAATTTAAGATCCACGTCCACCACCTGGAAGGTGGGGTCCTCCCGCACCTTCTTCATGAAGACGGGCAGGACCTTCTCCACCGAATCAAAATTGATGTTCTGGATGACGAACTCCACGGGCAATCCGCTGTGCCTTCCCATCTTAATAGTGGGTGTCTGGGTGGCGTACGCCCGGCCCTCCGTAAAAAACTGCTGGTGACTGTTAAAATAATTGACGACCTGCTGCTGGGAACGGTGCCGCTGGCCGGGCGGCTTAAGCGTCACATGCATGAACCCGGTGTTGGCGCCGCCATTCCCCCCGAAACCGGGAGAGGTGACGCTTAATACCACATCGCGCTCCGGTACCGAATCCTCCAGGAAATTAATTTCCTTATCCATGTACTTATCCATGGATGTATAAGAGGTGCCTTCCGGGGCGGTCATGGAAACCCTGAACTGGCTGCGGTCCTCCAGCGGAGCCAGTTCCGACTTCAGGTTGGACCCTATCAGGTAGATCATCGCGAGACAAATGGCGATGATCAGCAGCCCGACCCACCGTACGGTCATGAAACGCTTGAGTGAATTCTTGTAACCGTCCTCCATCCAACGGAAAAACGGTTCCGTTCTCCTGTAGAACCAGGAACGGTGGTGTACATCCCGTGCCATTTTCAGGTTCAGCACCGGTGTGAGCGTGAGCGACACAAAAGCCGACAACAACACGGCCCCTGCGATGACGATTCCGAATTCCCTGAACAGCCTGCCGACAAAGCCCTGGAGGAAAATGATCGGCAAAAATACAAATGCCAGTGTAATGGACGTCGCGATGACAGCGAAAAAGATTTCTTCGGAACCTTCCCGGCAGGCCTGCATCTTGGGCATGCCGGCCTCCAGTTTCTTGAAGATGTTCTCGGTGACGACAATGCCATCATCCACCACCAGCCCGGTGGCCAGCACAATGCCCAGCAACGTCAGTATGTTGATGGAGAAACCGCACAGGTACATGATGAAGAAAGCCCCGATGAGGGACACGGGAATATCGAAAAGCGGGCGTATGGCGATGATCCAGTCGCGAAAGAAAAAATAAATGATCAGGATCACCAGCGCCAGCGCAATAGCAAGCGTCTCCTCCACCTCTGAGATGGAGCTTTTGATGTAACGGCTGTCATCAATGATGATGTCGATCTTGAGATCCTTGGGAAGGTCCTTTTGGATCTGGCCCAGCCTTTTGTAGAATTCATCGGAAATGGCGACATAGTTAGATCCCGGCAGGGGGATAATAGCCAACCCCACCATAGGTACGCCCTGTTCCTTCAGGTTTGTTTCAGGGTTTTGAGGCCCCAGCTGCGCATGGCCGATGTCGGAGAGGTGGATGATCTTCCCATCGATGTTCTTGATGATGAGGTTGTCAAACTCCTGGGGGGTAAACAACCTGCCGAAGGTCCGGATGGTCAGTTCCGTTGCGTCCCCCGTCAGTTTACCGGAGGGAAGCTCCACATTTTGCTGGGCAAGTGCTGTCTGTACATCCTGGGGAGTGAGCTTATAGGCCGCCATCTTTAGGGGGTCCAGCCAGAGTCGCATGGAATAGAGTTTTTCCCCCCAGATCTGAATGGAGCTGACACCCGGTATGGTCTGCAGACGCTCCTGGAGCACATTTTCCGCATAATCGGTGATCTGCATGGGATTCCGGGTGGAGCTTTGCAGGGTCATCACCACGATAGGGGATGCGTTGGCATCGGCCTTGCTCACGACCGGAGGGGCATCCAGATCGTCCGGCAATGAACGCTGCGCCTGAGACACCTTATCACGCACGTCATTGGCCGCCGCTTCCAGATCGGTATTCAGGTCAAATTCCACTGTAATATTACTGGTCCCCTGCGCACTGTTGGAGGAAATGCTTTTAATGCCCGCGATCCCGTTGATCGCCTTTTCCAGCGGCTCGGTCACCTGGGATTCCATAATATCGGCATTGGCGCCGGTATAGGATGTCCGGACGCTGATCACGGGCGGATCGATGGCCGGATAATCCCGCACACCCAGAAAAGTGAATCCCACTATACCAAAGATCACGATGATAATGCTCATCACGATAGCCAGTACGGGCCGCTTAAGTGATATGGAAGGTAAACTCATTCTTACAAATTCAAGATGCGCATAAAACTAAAAACTGATTACTCACTGTCTATCTGCATGATCTTCAGCGGGTCACCGGGTCCTGCCTGCATGATGCCCGTGGTAAGCACGGTATCCCCCGGTTTGAGGCCGGACAGTATCTGAACCTTATCCGGTGTCCTGATGCCGGTCTCTACGGTGACAAATGCGGCCTTGCCGTTTCTGTTAAGAATGACCTGGGAGTTTTGGGTCGTCGATATCAGTGACTGGGTGGGGATCATCAGGGCCCCCACGATCTCCCGCAGGTTAATATGCACATTGGCAAAGGAGCCCGAGGCCAGTTTGCCCGCTTTATTGGACACCAGGGCACGCAGCGTTACGGTGCGCGTCTGGGGATCGATGCCAGGGTTGAGGGCGTATACCTTTCCGGTAAATTGCTCATCGGGCATTTCCGATACTTTAAAGCTCACCTGGTCACCTCTTTTCAGTTGGTTGCGGTATTTCTCGGGAATGGAAAACTCCAGCTTCAGCGGATCGTTCTGGTAAAGGGTGGTGATGACCGTGGTCGGCGACACAATGGCCCCTTCGCTCACCTGTCGCAGGCCCACCCTTCCGTTAAAAGGGGCGACAATCCTGGTTTTACTGATCTCTGCCTTGTAATAATCGATATCCGCCTCATAGGCGGCCACCTGGTTGCTGGTATTATCCACATTCTGGCGACTGATCCCGTTAATACGCAATAATTGCTTCTGCCTTGAAAGCATGGTATCGGCCAGCCGTTGCTGGATCTTCGTTTTATCCAGCTGGGCTGTCAGGTCACCGTCATAGAGCGCCACCAACAAATCACCTTTCTTCACATAGGCGCCTTCCTTAAAGTAAAGATGTGTGATGCGTCCGTTGATCTGCGGCTGCACAACGATGGATTCATTGCTGAGCAGGGTCCCGGTTGCGTTAATGTCATTTTTAAGGGAAGTGGCCCTTACAATATAGGCATCCGCCATGATATCCCTGGAACCCCTCATCGTCGCCTTACGCTCGGAGGCCAGCGCATCATCTCTATTAATCTTATTATAGGCCAGCAGGCCAATGCCGCAGGCTACCACCAAAATCAGGATAATGCGGATGATTTTATTACTCATAACGTCGTTTCTCTCGTAAAAAATCGTTGTTCAGCCAATTTGAATGTGGGTAAGCTGACAAAGATACTAAACGGGAAACGGATTCAGATTACTTTCAACCCCCTTTTACTTAAAAGGTGAAAACCATAAATGAATGGTAATCCCCGGCAGGACCCGTGGTTTCAGCGGGGTGCAACGGCAATTCCGCCGGATAAAAACAACCCTTTATGCAGGCGGCGGCCAGTTCCCGAATCCCGCCGGCCGCCCTGAATAATTGCTGTATCTTTTTTAGAAAAAACGCTGGTTTCGATAAAAGTTATATTTTTGCCTCAAAATAATCCTAAAAATTACCATTATGTCAGACATTGCATCGAGAGTAAAAAAGATCATCATTGACAAATTAGGTGTTGACGAAGCTGAAGTTACACCTGAGGCCAGCTTTACCAACGACCTGGGAGCGGACTCTCTGGATACAGTTGAGTTAATCATGGAATTCGAGAAAGAATTCAACATCTCCATCCCTGACGAGCAGGCAGAAACAATTACCACCGTAGGCCAGGCTATTTCTTACCTGGAAGAACATGCCAAATAATTGATGTTTAAATCCGCTTAGCGATTAATGGAATTAAAACGTGTAGTAGTAACAGGTTTAGGCGCTCTTACGCCTCTGGGCAATACTGTTTCCGAATCATGGAAAGGGTTGACCTCCGGAGAGTCGGGCGCCGATTTCATTCAATTGTTTGATGCGGAGAAATTCAAGACGCGGTTCGCCTGCGAACTCAAGGACTTCGATCCCACCCGTTACCTTGACAAGAAGGAGGCCAGAAGGCTGGACCGCTTTACCCAGACAGCCATCGTGGCCGCTGACGAGGCGGTCAAAGATGCGGGCATTATTGAATCAGACATCAATACCGAAAGGGTCGGCGTCATTCATTCCGCCGGCATCGGAGGATTGAAATCACTCTGTGACGAGTTGAAGATCTTCTATACCGGTGACGGTGTCCCGCGTTTCAATCCTTTTTTCGTTCCTAAGATGATCATCGATATCGCGGCCGGGCATATCGCCATGCGGTATAATTTCCGCGGCCCCAACTTTGCCGTGGTATCGGCCTGTGCATCTTCTACCAATTCAATTTTAGAGGGCTTCAACTATATCCGCATGGGCAAGGCGGACATCATCCTGGCCGGTGGTTCCGAGAGTGTGATCAATGAAGCGGGCATCGGTGGGTTCAACGCAATGAAAGCGCTATCCGAGCGCAATGACGATCCTAAAACAGCTTCCCGCCCCTTCGACCTGGACCGGGACGGATTTGTCATAGGGGAGGGCGCCGGCGTGCTGGTGCTGGAAGAACTTTCGCAAGCCCTCGCAAGAGGCGCGCACATCTACGCGGAAGTAGGCGGTGGCGGCGCTTCAGCAGACGCACACCACATTACCGCTCCTCATCCGGAGGGCCTTGGCGCCTTACTGGTGATGAAGCGCGCGCTTGAGGACGCCGGGATGAAGCCCGGTGAAATCGATTATATTAATGTACACGGTACCTCCACTCCCCTGGGTGACCTGGCCGAAGTAAAGGCCATCCACCAGGTCTTTGGCGACGCCATTTACAAGCTGAACATCAGTTCCACCAAATCCATGACGGGGCACCTGCTTGGCGCCGCCGGCGCCGTGGAAGCCATCGCCTGTATCCTGGCCATCGGCGAAGGCGTGATCCCTCCCACCATCAACCACTTCACCGATGATCCCCAGTTTGATCCCGGGATCAACTTTACATTCACTAAATCGCAAAAAAGAGTGGTGAATGCCGCTTTAAGTAATACTTTTGGGTTCGGCGGGCACAATGCCTCTGTTATCTTCAAAAAATTCGTTCCTTAGATTTTGTGAAAAGCAAGAAAGCAGGTATATGGAAGCTCCCGGCAGTGTTCGGGAAAGCGGTCCCCGGCAGGAACAGCCTTCATAAAGAATTAAAGAATGTGCTGGGGTTCGTGCCCGGGAAAACCGCCATTTATGAAATGGCGCTCAGTCACCGTTCCAGCAAAGAAAAAAAAGACGAGAACAACGAACGGCTTGAATACCTCGGAGATGCGATCCTGGGGGCCATCATCGGGGATTTTCTGTTTAAGAAATATCCTTATCAGCCCGAAGGCTATCTGACGGAAATGCGTTCAAAGATCGTCAACAGGCAAAGGCTGAACGAGATTGCCATCAAAATGGGGTTACGCCGCCTCACCATTTACAACAAAAGCAACACTTACCTTAAGATCAGCGGAATCTTCGGCAATACGCTGGAGGCGCTTATCGGCGCGGTCTACCTCGATCAGGGCTTCAAAAAAACCAAACAATTCATATTCAAACGCATCGTTGTGCCATACATCGACCTGGAGGCGCTTGAAAACGAGGAGATCAACCACAAGAATAAACTCTACGGCTGGGCGAGCAAATACAGCCATCAGCTGGAATTCGAATTATTGGACGAGCACCTGGAAGGAAGCCGTCGCCTGTTTACCGTGGCCGTGGTCGTGGACGGCGAGATCATCTGTTCGGGCAAGGCCTATAACAAAAAGGACGCCGGACAGCTGGCGGCCAGGGACGCGCTGGGATCCCTGGGCATCACTTACGATAAAGAATAGGGGGTAGGGGTGAAGTGTGGTGAAGGATGGTTATGACTGGATGTAATTATGCAACTGCTCAATGGTATGCTGTTGATCCAGGATCGTTTCTTTTACCACGTCATTGATCGAGATGATGCCATGGAGCGCGCCTTCTTCAAAAACGGGAAGGTAGCGGATATTCCTTTCCGACATTAACAGCATGCATTGCTCCAGTGTTTCTTCCGGGCTGATCCTGGGAAGGTCTGCGGACATGATATCACCCACTTTCGTATCGGCGGACGTCTTGCCTTTCAGAATGACCTTCCGGGCGTAATCGCGCTCCGTCATCATCCCACAGTACTGCTCACCATCAAGCACCACCACCGAGCCGATGTTTTTTTCGGCCATGATTTTGAGCGCATCCAGTACATGAAATTCGGGATTGACGGAGATGACGTTGCATCCTTTTCGGGCGAGAATATGAGCGACATTTTTCATGGCGGGCCGTTTTTGAGGGTTCCTGAATCAAATGGTCGCCCAAAAGTTACAACTTTTTCCCGTAAAAATGAAAGTTTGCCTGCGAAGATGACCGCTTAGACAAGGTCTCTATGCTCACCCGCGCGGGTCAGCTCGCCCCGCATCGGCGTTTGCAACAGGCGTTTCAGCGCATCACCCTTTAAACCATTCCCTAAAAGGAACATCATTTTGGTGACGGCCGATTCAAAGGTCATGTCAAAACCACTGATGACCCCGGCCTCCATCAGGTATTTGCTGGATTCATAACGGCCAAGGGTCACCGAACCCCCATCACACTGGGTAATGTTCAACACCGGCAACCCGCCGGCGGTCGCCGCCTTAATGCAATCGATAAACCACGCGGCCGTTGTGGCGTTGCCGTTGCCAAAGCTCTCCATGATTACGCCTTTGATTTCAGGGCAGTTCAATATCGCCTCAACGGCCACCCGGGTAATTCCCGGAAAGATCTTTAATACGGCTATATTGGGATTGAATTTTTTATGCACCTTAAAATCGCCTGCCGGTCCCGGCAAAATAAGCTGTTGACGGTATTTAATATCCACACCCGCCTCCCCCAGCGCGGGATAGTTCATGGAATAAAACGCTTCAAATTTCTCCGCGTTGTATTTCTTGGTGCGGTTGCCGCGGAAAAGCATGGAGTCGAAATAAATGCATACTTCAGGAATGATCGCCTTGCCGTTCTCATCTCTGGCAGCGGCAATCTCTATGGCCGTAATGATGTTTTCCCGCGCATCGGTGCGGATCATTCCGATAGGCAGTTGCGAACCGGTGATCACCACTGGCTTGCCAAGGTTCTCAAACATGAAACTCAGCGCCGAGGCGGTAAAGGACATCGTATCGGTACCATGAAGGATGACAAAACCATCATAATACCGGTAGTTCCGTTCGATGATATCCGCCATTTCTATCCAGATCTCCGGTTGCATGTCCGAAGAATCGATCGGCGGACTGAAAGGATAGACAAAAAAATGATAGCCTAACCGGTACATTTCAGGAATGCGGTGCTTGATCTCACTAAAGGCCAGCGGCCGCAAGGCCTGCAATTTCTCATCCAGGATCATTCCGACGGTGCCACCGGTATAGATGATCAGGATCTTGGTTTTTGTTGTTTGAACGGATATGCTCATGGAGGATACGGTCGGGTTTTCTGTCGTGTTTTCTGCCAATGTTTCCACTTTTTTTTTCGGCAAATTCTGTATTATTCAGGACTTTGATTTCCCGCTGAATTGAATAAGATAACGCCGGAGGCGCTGATTTTTTTTAAACGGAAAGCAATCCACACTGATACTTTAAGCTTTTGGGCTAAAACCGTCAAATGTTTGCATTCGTAATAAATTCAAAGGGCAAAAATCAAAGAACAAATAATTTCCGGGCGTTCGCCGTGGTCACATCCCCCACCTCTTCCACCGTCAGCCCTTTTGCAGCAGCCACCTTCCCCGCTACAAGGGGAATATAAGCGCTTTCGTTGCGTCCGCCGCGGTGAGGGGTAGGCGCCAGGTAGGGGGCGTCCGTTTCGAGTAGCAGGTGTTCGACAGCGATATCCTTTAACAGTTCCGGCAGCGTCGATTTTTTGAAAGTGACCACGCCGCCTATCCCCAGGTAAAACCCCAGGTCCATAATCTCACGGGCCTCCTCCATTGTTCCGGAGAAGCAATGAAAGACGCCTTTCAACTCTCCGTTTTGTTTGGAGCGCACGATGTCAATGCACTCCCTGGTAGAAGCCCTGCTATGGATGACAATAGGCAGGCCATAGCGCAAAGCCCAGTCAATTTGTGTGGAGAATGCGGCCATTTGCTGCTCCTTAAAGGTGACGTCCCAATAAAAGTCAAGCCCTATCTCACCCACGGCGGCGAATGTCCGTTTGGCAAGCCACCCTTTTACCATTTGTAATTCAGCTTCCGCCGTTTCCTTTACGGAACAGGGATGCAATCCCATCATGGGATGGGCCATCTCCGGGAATTCCTTCTCAAGCCCCAGCATGGCGTCCACCGTGCTGCTGTCAATGTTGGGCAGAAAGACCTGGTCAACGCCAGCATCCCTGGCCCGTTGCATGACAGCAGTGCGGTCTTCGGTAAATTCCTCCATGTATAAATGCGCATGTGAATCAACAAAGGTCATGATCGTGTTTTATCGTTTTATTTTGCCTATGATCTCATCATGTTGAACAATTCTCCCGGCGTTCGGGTGTTGGCGGGCGAAGTATCCACCCTCCTTTAGTGTAATCCCTCCATTTTTATCTTTTTGCGCGAGAAATGTTCCAGCACACGGGGCAGCGCATATTCCATACGCTCCCAGGCTTTTTCACTGTCATGGAAGACGATGATGGACCCCGAACGAAATTTAAAAAGTACGTTTTGCAGGCAGTCCTGAGGGGCCAGGCTGGTGTCGAAATCACCACTCAACACATCCCACATGATAATTTTAATACCCGGCACCGCCTTCTTCAGCGCCCTGATCTGTGCGCCCTTGATGCGCCCGTAAGGAGGACGGAAAAGAGGAGAATCAATATATTTTGCCGCTTCCAGCACATTGTCAACATAGAGGCCGGTCTTTGTTCTGACCCCGTTCAGGTGATTTTGGGTGTGATTGCCTACGGCATGACCGTCATTGAAGATCTCCTGGTAAAGGTCCGGATGCTCCACCACGTTCTTGCCGATGCAGAAAAAGGTAGCTTTGGCATCATATTTCTTCAGTTGTTCCAGGATAAACGGGGTGGCCTTCGGATGCGGTCCGTCATCAAAGGTCAGGTAGACCGTCGGCTCGGCGGGGTTCAGCTTCCAGATGCAGCCCTTATATAAAGCGCGCAACAAGGCAGGTGTACGGGTAAAATAAAACATAGACAGGTTGGTGTTAACGGTGACGACCGGACTCCCGCGCAGTGCCGGATTGAAAAACCTTTCACTGATGAGGTCGCAGCCTGCGCCCGCCCGGGCCATAAAAGTAAGCCATTAGCCGCAATCACCGCGTAAAAAAACGTACTTTTGCCGCCTTATGGATCAGAAAGTCCGCGTTCGTTTCGCACCCAGTCCCACGGGTGGATTGCACCTTGGTGGTGTACGCACTGCCCTGTACAATTATTTATTCGCCCGGCAAAAGGGAGGTGATTTTATTCTGCGTATAGAGGATACCGATCAGTCAAGGTACGTTCCGGGCGCTGAACAGTACATCCTGGAATGCCTCAAATGGTGCGGATTAACCCCTGATGAGGGACCGGAGAAAGACGGCGGTCACGGGCCTTACCGGCAGAGCGAACGCAAGGCGCTCTACAGCAAATATGCCCAAAGTCTGGTAGAAGCGGGTTTTGCTTATTACGCCTTCGATACACCGCGAGACCTGGAGGCCATGCGGCAGGGAATGAAGAGTGCTGAAAACCCTTCCCCGCAATACGACCAGCATACCCGCAATTTGATGCGTAATTCACTGTCGCTCCCGGAAGCAGAGGTACAAACCCTGCTGGAAAACGGGACGCCTCACGTGATCCGCTTTTTGATGCCGGATAATGAAGAAGTTGTTTTTACCGATTTGATCCGTGGAGAAGTCAGGTTCAGTACCGCTCTGCTGGACGATAAAGTACTGCTGAAGGCGGACGGCATGCCCACTTACCACCTGGCCGTTGTGGTGGATGACCACCTGATGGAGATCTCCCATATTTTTCGGGGGGAGGAGTGGCTCGCCAGTACGCCCCTGCACCTGTTGTTATGGAAAAGACTGGGATGGGAAAACGAACTGCCCCGCTGGGCACATCTGCCACTCATTCTTAAACCGGATGGCAAAGGCAAACTCAGCAAACGCGACGGAGAGCGCCTGGGCTTCCCGGTGTATGCCATGAGTTGGAAAGATCCAAAGTCCGGTGACGAGGTAAAGGGCTTCCGGGAAATCGGCTTTTTGCCCGAAGCCTTTGTCAATATGCTGGCGCTCCTGGGATGGAATGACGGGACCGAGCAGGAGGTTTTTTCATTGGAGGAGCTGACAGAGAAATTCTCCATTGAAAGGGTGCACAAGGCCGGCGCGAAATTCAATTATGAGAAAGCAAAATGGTTCAACCATGAGCACATCAAACAAAGCCCCGCGGAGGACCTGCTCCCCGTGTTTAAAGAGATCTTACAGGAAAAGGATGTCCAGGCGGACGACACGCGTCTTTTGACCATCCTCCGGCTGATCAAAGAACGCTGCACTCTTTTGCCGGATCTCTGGGAGAACAGCTTCTTTTTTTTCCAGCGGCCCGCCACCTGGGATGTGGAAAGCGTGCAAAAAAAATGGACAGCGGAGAAAAGACAGTTCTTTGGTGAGCTGAGCGATCAGTTCTCTTCCATTGACCCTTTTACAGCAGCGGTCTTTGAAACAAGCTTTAAAGCGCTGGCGG
>DASULB010000128.1:0-4630 GCA_036278455.1 Chitinophagaceae bacterium
CACCGATCATATCGGATATTTCCATCACCTTTTCTTCCGGAATATCGCAGGCGGCATTCAGGTAAAATTTACCCTTGACCATACAGAGGTCGCTTTCTCCTTTCTGATATTTGAATATTTCCTTTTGGGATGCTCCCATTACATAGGGAATGGTAAGTCTTCCTGCCACCGTCCATATGCTTACTGTCTGTTCCCACCGATGGTAAGTAAGAATCCTTGCGTCATAGGCGAAAGCACCCGAAGGCTTAAAGACATGCTTTATTTCCTTGTCTTTTTTGTAGCTATCCGCCACTTTGGCGATCGCCCTGATCACTATTTGTGCAGACAGCCCCGTGCGGGACCGGATATCATGATAGCAGCTGTGATGGAGGTTGAACCGGGTGAAGGTTTGCTGCTCAAAGGCGATGGCCGATATCTCATCACAGGCTTTATTCGCCTCCTTCAAGGTTCGCCTGAGCGCATGAAGTTGTTCCGGTGTAGGCTGAAGCTGTATTTGGGCTATCTTGATCATCAAGAACAAAGTTAGCGTCAATAATCGTAATAACCAAAAAAATTAGCAGGTTGTTGTAAATAATCTGCTAAAGCTACACCTAAAGGTGTGGGTTTCTCAAACTCCCGGAATGGAGACAATGAAAAGACCGATTATAAAGCTCAGGACGAAGGTAGTATACATTTTTGGGGTATGTCTGCTGATAGCCCTGTTTCAGTTGCTGCTTTTCTGGTTTCCCGGATTCCGGAACTTTTACCTTTATCGCTTTTACCCTGTCTTTTCCCATGGCGGGAGAATCCTGACGGGTTGGTGCCCTTTTAGTATAGGCGATCTGTTGTATGTACTGGCGAGTGCCTGGTTATTGATCGGAATCGGACGGTTTATCCGGGATCTGGTTCACCTGCGCAGGCGGAAATTAGCGTGGTTGAATACTTTATTACGTTTTGTGCTGATCCTGGTATGTACCTATGGCATTTTTATCCTGTTTTGGGGCATGAACTACCGTTATGACCGTCTGGACGGGGAATTTAATATCCAACCGCAGCAATTTTCCACCCCTGATCTGACCCGGTTGTGCGACACATTGGCCGTCCGTACCAACGGAGAACACCTTCTCCTTGCCGGAAATGATACTTTGCCCGTAACGCATTTCCTTTCTTTTAGCCAGATCAAGGCGAAAGTTCCGGGGAACTACCGCCGGATATCCAGGACCCAGCCCGCCCTGACCTATTCATTTCCCAGTCTCAAGCCATCGATGTTCGGTTACCTGATGAATTATGCCGGCATCACCGGCTATTTTAACCCCTTTACCGGGGAGGGGCAGGTGAATACGACTCCCATGCCTGTTGGGCTGCCTTTCACGGCCTGTCACGAAGTAGCCCATCAGCTGGGTTTCGCTGCGGAGGACGACGCCAATTTTATTGGTTATCTGGTAGCGGCCACCTCCCGGGATCCGCATTTCCGGTACGCCGCCAATTTTGAGATGTTCCTCTATGGTATCAATGCCTTGTCATTAAGGGAGCCGGAGGTCGCTGACAGCCTCTTCGATACACTTATTACCAAAGGTGTGCGGAAGGATTACGAGGCTGTTTTTGCCTTTTACGCACGTTTTCGAACACCTATCAAGCCGGTATTGAATGATTTCTATGATCAATACCTGAAAGCCAATGAACAAGCCAAGGGCATACGCAGTTATAACGAGGTGATCTCGTTGCTGATCAGCTATGTACATCGATATGGGAAACTGCCCGGGTAGTTTTGCAGGAGAGGGTACTAAGGTGCCGGCTTATTCTACGCCAGCGCTATGATTTGTTTTGAATCGTTTAGCGCAATGTCCATAAAGGAAGGGATGACCATGTTGCGGATATGGGTAATCTTGCCCGGATCCATAAGTTGCGTCAGCATCTTATTATATTTTTCTTCTCCCAGGTCTGCTATCATCTGGCTTTTCTTTTCTTTCTCCTGCATATATACGGCCATCGCTGCGGGGTCGGCTTCGGGATGAAATTGCGTCCCCACAAAATAAGGGGAAAAACGAACGGCCATCAGCGCTCTTTGGAGCGGAACATGGGGGCGTTCTTTTTCCAGTGCGAGGATCGTGGCGCCGGTCGCTTTCAATTGTTTTTCGCTGGGGTCTATCACCTGCCATTCCCTGCTGTCTACCGCGTAAAAGGGATCATCCAGGTCCTGGAAGATCTTCTCTTTTGCTCCCTCCGTGGTCTTATGTACCGGAAAGACACCATAAGACGGCGATTTTCGGAGGCAGACCTGGCCTAGGGCATAATCCCTGCACATCAACTGAAAGGAATGGCAAATGAAGAATACATATTTCTTTTCCGTGCCACCGGAGGCATTGATGTTTTCCAGCTGCCGGATCAGGGAAAAATAACGCTGTTCCCACTCGCCTCCCTGCGACTCCAGGGGACTGCCCGGCCCTCCTGAGGAGATATAGAATTGATAGGAGCTGTCCGCCATCTCCAGTTTTTGCCTGACATCAAAAAAATCGAATTCGGGTTCCAGGTGATTGAACGCGGCGTACCGGTTCAGGATATTGCGGATACAGCCCATGCCCTGATTGGGCTCGCCATTGTATAAGTCCAGAATGGCTACGCGCAGTTTTTTCCGTTGAATTTGCATATTGCAAAGATAATACCGGGAACGGCCCCGCACCCCGCTTCTTTAAGAACGGTAAATATCCAGCAGACCATCGGGAAGCCTGACATATATCGTGCGGCTTTTCCTGTCCATTCTTTGCAGGGTGCTCTCGTTCAGGGGAATGAGCAACTCATGGTCATTTTGATAGATCTTCAGCAGCAAGCCGTTGGGCATTTCGACGACTTCGGCAACGGCCCCTAAGGGACCTGCCTGGCTGTCTTCCACGGTGAAGCCAAGGAGATATAAAACCGAATCAGGGTTTACTTTTTCGGCGAAATTCTTTTCATCCAGATAGACCTGTTTGCCAATGAGCTCTCTTGCCGCCTCCCTGGTATCCACACCTTCCAGCTTCAGGTAAAGATCTTCGGTATTTTTCACCTTTACCGATTCTATAAACCACGGGAGGAAGCTGTTTTTCTTTTCTTCTATAAAAAGGACCTTGATCCCTGTGAGCGCATCCGCCGTGCCGGTTTTATGCAGCAGGATAACCTCGCCCTGTAAGCCGAAAGTGGCTACAATTTTGCCGATATTAAAATAATTTGACATTGGTATAGCCGTATCTGTAAGTTGAAAGCAAGTGCCTTGCAGGCGCAAATTTATCTTTTGTTGGTGAAGGTAGCAAAAGCGGACGGCACTATGATGGGGAATTTGATGCCCGCCTGGCAGTATAAGGAATGTAAGTATCATCAGGTACCGGATGATATCCGGCAGGCAGACATCCGCTGTATCCGCCAATTGTTATCCGAGTGAATCATCTTTTAGATATCCCTGACAAGTCCGGGGCTTATAGTAGGGACCGCCGTCTTTTGCCATTCTCATTCAGGGAAGAAAAATTGCCTCATCGAAACAATCCTTTCATCGTTCATCGTGAAGCGACTTATAGCGAGATCAGGAAGTTCTTTGAATACCTAGAAAATGGTGTAAGTTTTCCACCTTGTTCAGAAGCCCGGTAGTATAAGAGGCGAGGAACGCATTTAATTCCGGAAGGGCTCCTAAGAGTGCCGGGAGAGCGTTTCAGCTCTCCCGGCAAAACATAGGGCAAACAGGAGAAAGGGGATAAAAGGATGGGAAAAAGGGGACAGGGTAAGGTTTTCTAAGATTTGATCTGGAATCTATCGGTCATCGCGCGTGTCATGTCGTGCCCTGTGCGCAGGAATTGCAGGTTTGGGAGCCTTCCGTGGTCCGCCTTTCATTAAATGGGGGAGGGGACATTTTCCGGGCAATCGGTTCATAAGCGGTATTTGTAGCGGGTACCACGATAACATGTCCCATCCTGGAAAAGCCTTTTGAAACGAACTTGGCTACCCAGACCGGCTGCATAAAAGACTGAAAATTTCTTTTGTTGTCGGAAAAATAACCGAGCGAAAAAAATTCTGCGCTAAAGTCCTTTGCTGTAAAGGATTTTTCGGGGTTGCAGTTCTGCAATTCTTCCAGGATTCTGGTCGCCCCATCCTTTGGATCCAGAATGAAGGCTTTATGGATGTGGGCTTCATGGATCGGACGCCAGTCCATTCCGAATCCATCCACTTGCTGTTCGGCTGCTGTTTTGATGTATACCGATGCGCTTCCCCACACCGGAAGCCCGGCCACGGACCTGCGGAACGCGTATACGAGGCGATTGACCAGGGTGGCTCCTTTTATACCCTGAGAATTTATACCCGAGGCTTTTAGCTGCCAGAGGCGTTCCAGTTCGACTGAATCTAAAGACCCCGATGGATTCAACTGATACTTCTCCAGTAGATCGCCTGCACCTTCTTTTAAGCTTGCAAGATCTAGTTTGTCAGCATCCTCCGCGACGATCCCGGCGAAAGGCTCGGTATGTCTGTCAAAGACTCTATAACCTGAGACATGATAGTATTCGAGGGTAGCCCCCTCGGGAAGCAAAAGGCGGGTCATGGACCCTGAGCGATCCTGCTTGTAGCGGAATTCCTTGCTGAGCGCATTGCCGGCAAACGGGCGCAAAGTTTTGAGAACTTCAGCGTGGAG
>DASULB010000129.1:0-16656 GCA_036278455.1 Chitinophagaceae bacterium
AGTTGTTAAATTTTTGATGGTTGAATGCGTTCATGGTAGGCGTCATGCCGGCGAATACAAAACTTTCAATGGCCTCCACGCTTTTTTCAATTTTCTCATCGACGAGGGGTTTTTCCGCCTCCTCCCACGGGCTCAGCACAAAGTCGACCTGTCTTCCCCTTGGATAATTGTTTCCTATGCCAAACCGCAGCCGCGGATACTGATGGGTCCCCAGCAGTTCCTGGATGCTTTTGAGCCCGTTATGGCCCGCATCGGAACCGCCGGGCCTCAGCCGGAGGGTATCCAGCGGCAACGCCAGGTCATCGGCGATCACTAGCAGTTTCTCCACCGGTATTTTTTCGGTATCCATCCAATACTTCAATGCCTTGCCGCTCAGGTTCATGAAAGTGGCAGGTTTGATCAAAACGATCGTCCGGCCCTTCCATTTGCAGGTAGCCACATCCGCCAGGCGCCCGGCGGCAAAAACCGCCTGGTGTTTTGCTGCGAAACGGTCCAGCACGTCAAAGCCAATGTTATGCCTGGTATGGGCGTATTCATCGCCGATATTACCAAGGCCGGCAATCAGGTATTTCATATGCGTCATTTGGTCCGGCGCCCGGTCACGCCAAAAAAGGTTTTTCAAAAACATCATGCTGTAAAATTACCTATTCCCACCGGATGAAGAACAGGTACCCTCCAGGGAAGTGCGCCGTTTGTCAGGGGATACAGGCAACTGCGTGCACCAGGCACCGCATTTGCACCACATCAAAAAACCCCGTCCGGTGGCGAGGTTTTTCTGTTTAAGATATGATTCTAAAAGTCCTGTTACTTGCGCTTCTAGGCTTCGGGAGCTGCTTCCGCTGGTGCTTCCGCTGCTACCTCCGCGGGCTTCGCAGCGGTATCTTCCTGGCGCAGCGCGCGGGTGGTGACAACCGAAGCGATGGGAATACGCGGCGAATTCAGGATCTCAAAATTCTCTGCAACCACGTCCTGCACCCTGATATTTTTATTCAGCTCCAGGTCGTCAACGTTCACCTCGATTTGTTCCAACAGGTTCTTTGGTAAGGTTTTGACCTTTAAGGATTTCATCTTTACGACCAGGCGGCCGCCATCCTTGACGCCCTGCGGCTGTCCGATAAATTTTATGGGCAGTGTCACGGTTACTTTTTTGTTCTCCACCAGTTCGAGCAAGTCAATGTGGAGGAGTTTGTCGGTAACCGGATGGAACTGCAGGTCCTTTAGTACGCAGCGATAAGCCTTGTCGCCTATCTTTACTTCTGCCAGTTGAAACTCGGGGGTATATACCAGGTTATTGAAAGCGGCTTCAGGAGCGGAAAAACTCACGCCCTGCGGACCTCCGTAAATAACACCAGGCACTTGGCCCTCAGAACGAAGTTGACGGGTCGCTTTCTTGCCGAGTTCGCTCCTGAGTTGTCCTTCGATTGTTATTGTCTTCATTGTGTTTGTATAATTGTTTAAAAAAAGTTACATCATAAAGCCGCCTTTCGCTGGCTGTGAACAAACAAACTGGTAATAGACCGGTTTTCATGGACATTGCGTATGGCCACTGCAAAAAGATCGGCCACCGACACCACTTTTATCTTCGAGGATTCCCCTTTGACGGGGATCGTATCGCACACCACCAATTGTTCCAGCTCAGAATTTTCGATGTTTTCATAGGCCTTGCCACTGAGCACCGGATGCGTACAAAACGCCGTCACACTGCATGCTCCTCTCTCTTTGAGGATGGCCGCGGATTTGGTTAAAGTTCCCGCGGTATCCACGATATCGTCTATCAGCACAATATCCCGACCCTTTACATCTCCGATGACCGTCATCGAAGCGATCTCATTGGCGCGCTTCCGCTGCTTGTCACAAATCACCATTTCCGCGTTAAAATAGGACGCCACTTCCCGTACCCTGTTGGTACTGCCCACGTCAGGGGACGCAAAGGTAAGGTTTTCCAGATTAAGTTGTTGAATATAGGGGATGAAAATAGCCGAACTGTCCAGGTGATCCACCGGGATATCAAAAAAGCCCTGTATCTGGGGGGCATGCAGATCCATGGTAATGATCCTGTTGGCCCCCGCCGCCGTCAGCATATTGGCGATCAGTTTGGAGCCTATGGCCACACGCGGCTTATCCTTTCTGTCCTGGCGGGCGAACCCGAAATAGGGGATCACCGCGGTAATATAGCCCCCGGAGGCGCGGCGGGCGGCATCGATCATCAGCAGCAGCTCCATCAGGTTGTCCGTGGGAGCATAGGTGCTTTGTACCAGGAAGATATAATCCCCGCGGATGCTTTCCAGGAAAACAGGCTGGAATTCCCCGTCACTGAATTTCTGGATGTTGATCTTACCCAGACCGGTTCCGTAACGGCCGGCTATTTTTTCAGCAAGTGCATGGGTGCAGTTTCCTGAAAAGATCTTGACTGATGACTGCATGATTGTGGTGTAAATGGTGAAAGCGTGGCGCAAAGTTAACAATTACACCAAGAATCCACCTGTGTGAAGAGAACTTGTGGATAAAAACACCCTGCCGGGCTTAAGATCTCATAATTGGCTGACTACCAGTTATTCCGTCGTATCCACGGGTGCCTGCGCATTCATGAGCCGCTTATAGGCCTTGATAAAAATGGCGCCCATGTTTTTTTGCGGAGGGATGTAATCCTGAAACAAGGCGTAATTACGCGGAGCGGACTTGAATTGCCTGTTCAGGTTGGACCAGATCGTTTCCCATTTGAGGTCCTTACCCTCCCGGATATTCTTTTCTATGGCGTGAATGACGGGGTCATTCACCCGCATGGAGCCTGTTTGTTTGGAAGTGATGATCTGCGCATCCGGTGCGACGTTTAGTACTTGCGCCAGACTGTTGTATCCCCCACAGGAGCCCAGCATCACGAGTTTGGCCGAATTCTGCAATTCAGCGATCGTCGCGTTCACATGGTAGCTATGTCCCCGGTGGATATACACTGTGGGTTGAATATCATTCTTTTCAAGGTAAGCCTGCAATTCATTCATCCCCTTTTCATCCTCGTCGGGGTCGGCAATGGGCTTCTTGACATAAATGGTGGTAGGCTTGCCTTTGACGGAATTGATCACGATCCAGTACTTATTGCTGTTGCTGATTTTCCAATCCCCGTTCTCGAAAGTAGGGATGAAATGGGCATAGGAATCAAATCCGTCCTTGTCTCCGTAGAAAAACACTTCCTGGTAGACACGTCCGCTGCTGTCATTGGCCAGATTCTTAAAAGGAATGTAATCAATGGGGGGCAGATCCAGTTTCTGTGACATCTTCCTGGCCCAGATCGCGTCCTGGTTGGAACTCTGCCGGGTGTTGAAAAGGCTCGACAGCAGCCCGTAAATCACTTTACCCCGCTCATTTTTCTCCTGGGCCATCTGCTTAAAGTTCTCGTTGACCTCCTGCTGGAGGGTTTTCAACAATACGGAATCTTTAATACTCCCAAAAGCGTCAGCCACATCCACTGCATCTTCCAGCCCTTTGGTATATTGCAGGCCGCCCACGAATTTCCGCATCAGCAGGCTGGCGTTGGCGGTGCTCATGGAATTCAGGAAGGGATCCAGGGTATTGTAAGCTGCGGACAGCGTAATGAACTTACGGAAACGGTCGAAGATGACCGACATCAGAAACCGGTCGCCTTTGCGCGGCTCCATACGTTGCATGAACCGGTTAAAAAGGCCCACAAAACTGGAGGTATAAATCTCTTCCTGTCCGTTGACCAGAATGTAATAAATCTCCTGTGGGGTAAGCTTGTCCGCACAGGCAAAACGCACCGCATCGGGACTTTCATGCAACTCGTTGACCTGCCTGATGAAACCGAGCGCCAGGCGTTTGACATTGCTTTCCATCGCTTTCTGCCCTACCGGTGTCTGGCCTTCCAGTATCCGGTTATTAATGTCGATGAGCGTCTTGACCGAGAGGTTGTAAAAGGCCGCGTCATCGTTGGCCATCTTTCTCAGCTCCGGCACCGTATAGGCCCCCTCAACGATGTAATCGACAAAAGGCAGCAGTTTAATGGCGTTCTGCGGCACACTGCCCACTTTGACAATGGCCTGCACCAGGGAATCCGGATTTTTGCGGATGACTGCGCCAATGGGTTTGTAGGAAGTAGCGTAATTGTATACTTCTTCCGGGTACCGGTGGGCGATGCGCACAATGGTGCTGTCTACAAAGGGTTCATTTGACAGGTCGGGATAATAAGTACTCAGCGTATAGAGGAAATTACCGGGATGCTCTTTTGCATACTGCCTTAAGAGCAGGCCACGGGCCTTCTGATAACCGTAATTCTGGTTAAAGATGTTGACATTAATAGCCCCGACGGCATAAGGGATGCCCTGAAGCAGCGGCGCGATGCTTTTCCCTTTCTGGTCCGCAGCCAGCATCTCGCTAAAGTTCTGGACGAGCAGGGGGGCCAGGGTAGCGTCGATCTTGCCATAGCGGTGCTCGTTATTGAAAGACCGCAGCATACCGTAAATCGCATTCAGGTAGAGCACTTTATGACGGTGATCCAGTTTCGAGGTCTCGATCCCCGTGCGCATCTTATTGATTTTTCCGATCAGGGCCTGGGTAACTTGCAAATTAACCGAAGGATCGTCAGAAACGGTGATTTGCTGATCCGCCTTACCATCCATGTTCAGCGCCCGCTTTTGTTCCTGGGAGATCCTGTCATGCCACAACTGCAAGTTAATGGGTATCAATACACCAACAGTGTCCTGCTGTAGAGCGGCACTGGCGGAAAAGGCGAAACAGGACTGAAAACAAATAAGGACAAACAGGAACATAAAGGTTCTTCTCATGGATCAGATTTTTTCTTTTTTTCTATTTATGGCTCTTTGTTGCAAATTTATGGCCAATTTCTCTATAACCCAATGCCTGAGACCGGAAGATCGCGTACGGACCATCACTTTCACGGATTTTAACAAAATATAAACCATTATATTTATATTTGAAAACCGGCCGGATCAAAAACTTTACAATTTGATCATGTTCATTCATCCTCCGGTTCGGCGGAACCGGTTAATTTTGGGAGATCATTTGTAAAATCATTGTTTGCTGCATATGCTTACAGAAAGACCAAAAATACTGATAGTGGACGATGAGAAGGACATCGTGGAGATTATCCGCTATAACCTGGAACATTCCGGTTACCAGACGGAAACCGCTGCCAACGGTGAGGAAGCTTTGCTGAAAGCAAGGCAGTTCGGGCCCGACCTGATCATCCTGGATATCATGATGCCCCGCAAAGACGGCATGGAAACACTGAGAGCACTTCGCAAGGACGCTGCTTTCAGCGAAACCCTGGTTCTTTTTTTGACCGCCCGGAACACCGAATCCTCAGAGATTGCAGGGTTAAACCTGGGTGCCGATGACTACATCGTAAAGCCGATCAAACCACAACTGCTTCTCAGCAGGGTAAATGCGCTGCTGCGCCGGGTGAACAAGGACGACGGAAAGGTGATCCGCATAGGGGAAATGGTCATAGACAGGGAACGCTTCAACATCCAATATAAAGGATCCGACATCGCGCTGGCAAAAAAGGAGTTCGAGTTGCTGGCACTTTTGGCCTCGAAGCCGGGGCGCGTCTTTCTGCGTCATGAGATCCTAAGCCGGGTATGGGGAGCCGACGTGATCGTGGGTGACCGCACCATAGACGTGCATATCCGTAAGATACGCCAAAAGACCGGTGACATCATCGCCACCGTCAAGGGTGTAGGATACCGGCTGGACCTCTGAAGCTGCGTGTACCGGCGAACTGGCCCGCCGGAATATTGTTAACTTAGCCCCACGGAGAGGCCGTGGCGGCCACCACGGACTGGCCGCTGCCGGCAGGTACGGCAAGACCCATCAATGACACTAAATTCCATGACATGCTAGGCAGTAAAAATACTTCTCCGCAGGCCCTGGCGGCTTTTACCGCATTGATACTGGCAATCCTGTTCAGTTTAGGAAGCTTACTACTGAAATGGAGCTGGCAGAGTTTCATTGTGACCTTCATCATCGTTTTCATAGTGGTCTACGGGTTGTTCTACTATGTGATCAAGCAATTCATCTACCGCAAGATCAAACTCATTTATAAATTCATTTTCCAGACCAAGGCTTCCAAGAAAGAGGATTTTTTTAACCGCCAGATTCTGCCGCAACAAAGCCTGGAAGAAGTCGGTCAGGATGTAGAAGAGTGGGCGGTTCAAAAAAGAGCCGAGATTGAAAACATGGAGCGTAATGAACAATTTCGCAGGGAATTCCTGCTCAATCTCTCTCATGAGTTGAAAACCCCCGTTTTCGCCATCCAGGGTTACATCCATACCTTGCTGGACGGCGGATTGGAAGATGCCGCCGTCAACAGGACCTTCCTGAAGAATGCGACTAAAAACACAGACCGCCTTTGCCGCCTGATCGATGATGTGGATGAGATATCCCGCCTGGAAAGCGGGGAAATGCCGGTATCGCCGGAGGTTTTCATTATCCAGGACCTGATCAAAGACGTGTTCGACACCCTTTCGATCAAAGCCAGGGAAAAGAACATCACTTTTTCCATTAAAAAGGGTTGTGAGGCGCCGATACAGGTACGTGCCGACAAAGAAAAGATCAGGCAGGTGCTGATCAACCTGCTGGAGAATTCCATCAAATACGGCAATCTTGGCGGCTATACGATCGCCAGCGTTTATAATATGGACGAACAAAAAGTACTGGTGGAATTATCGGATAACGGTATGGGCATTTCCGCAGACCACCTGTCCAGGATCTTCGAACGTTTTTATCGCACCGATAAGGCCCGCAGCCGTTCAGAAGGCGGTACCGGGCTGGGGCTGGCCATCGTAAAACACATCGTGGAGGCCCACGGCCAGACCATCAATGTACGCAGCAAGCAGGAAGTAGGCTCCACTTTCGGCTTTACGCTCATGGCGGCGAAAGCAGAGTAAACCGTCTTTTCTGCTCCCGTCTGCCAGCACCGGCCTGGTTCTTCCTTCGCATCCTCAAAAGGCATCCCTTCCACTCCGGGCCACTGTAGCCTCATCGGGGACCCCCTGTTGGAAAACATTCCTCCCTGCGATTTTCCAGCCAATGTTAACTTATCATTAAGTTTTCAGCGATTTTTAATATCTTGAAGTGCATAACGCTATTTTTGTTCCAAAAGGAAATGCCCATGAGTTTTAATTCCGTTTTTAAGATATTTTTGCCACATGACAAGGTATTCTACCTGCTCTTTGAAGAGGTGACCAACACCCTGGTGAAGATGGCAGAGGCGCTCAGGGAAGGCGTCAATCAAAGCCAGCTCGAAAAACGGGTGGAGTTCTTTAAGCAGATCGAACATCTGGAGCACGTCAACGATGATACCACCCACAAAATATTCGTGGAGCTGGGACAGAACTTTATCACGCCTTTCGACCGGGAGGATATTCACTTCCTGGCCTCTACGCTGGATGACGTGGCCGATTACATTCACGGTGCCTCCAAACGGATGATGCTTTATAAGATCGTGGAGGTCAACGACGGTATTTCCATGCTTTGCGAGGTGATCTATAAGGCGGTGGTGGAATTGCAAAAGGCGGTTCACGAGCTTCGCTCGCTGCGCAACCTGCGCAATATCACGGAGGCCTGCGTAAAGATCAACAGCCTGGAGAACCACGCTGATGATATCTATGACAGCATGGTGGCACGGCTTTTTGAAGATGAAAAGGATGCGGTCAAAGTGATCAAGATGAAAGAGACGCTGCAATCCCTGGAAACCGCCACCGATAAATGCGAGGACGCGGCCAACGTGCTGGAGTCCATTATCATCAAATATGCCTGACCGTCTATGTTGACCTCATTACTTTTCATCTGAGATGTCCTGTTTATGATCCTGCTTTTTATTGTTATAGGAATGGCCATGGTTTTTAGTGTGATCAATGGTTTCCATGATTCCGCCAGCTCCATCGCTACCGTTGTTTCCACCAAGGTGCTTACTCCCTTGCAGGCCGTGATATGGGCCGCCTGTTTTAACTTCCTGGCTTACTGGATCTTTGATTTGAATGTGGCCGACGCCGTGGCCAAAGTAGCCAATACCCTGCAGATCAACCTTTGGGTTATTTTCTGCGGCTTGCTGGCGGCGATCGGATGGAACCTGCTGACCTGGTATTTCGGGATCCCTTCCAGTTCCTCCCATACCCTGATCGGTGGCTTCGCGGGGGCCGCCATTGCGCACGCGGGCTTTGGCGTGGTCAATATCCCGATCATCGTTAAGATCATCCTGTTTATCTTTCTGGCGCCCATTATCGGCATGGTCATCGCCATGGTCATCGCCTTATGTATTATCCATATCTGTAAAAAGTCAAGCCCCTATAAGACCGAGAAGTGGTTTCGCCGCCTGCAGCTGGTGTCCTCCGCTGCCTTTAGTGTGGGCCATGGGGGCAACGATGCCCAGAAGACCATGGGGATCATCGCGGCGGCCGTGGTCGTCTATATCTTACAGGTGCATGGAGACGCCAGCAGCGTTCCTCATTGGATCAACATCGGATACGCCTTGCATGACGGGAAAATCGCCATCCTTCATCTTCCCGGTTGGATACCGTTCGCCTGCTATTTCACAATGAGTATCGGTACCATGCTGGGGGGCTGGCGCATCGTGAAAACCATGGGCACCAGGATCACCAAAGTAACGCCTTTTGAAGGCGTCAGCGCTGAAACGGCGGGCGCCATCACCTTATTTATCACCGAAGCGCTGGGAATTCCGGTAAGCACCACGCATACCATCACCGGTTCCATTATGGGGGTGGGTGCCACCAAACGACTCTCCGCCGTCCGCTGGGGCGTCACCATCAACCTGCTCTGGGCCTGGATACTGACCATCCCGGTAAGCGCCGCGCTGGCCGGCATCCTTTATTGGGGACTGCAGTTTTTCTGGCGATGAGATCCATCGGGGGAAAGACAGCGCTTCGGGAACATATTCCCGCATGGACGCAAGCTGCAAGCGACTGGTTATCCCCACTCCCGGCGGCCGCGGGCTTCCCGTCGCCGATTTCACGGATGGCTTTCGTTTACCCTATTTTTACCCTATTTTTGTGCCCTTTATCAAAGCGATGACTATATGAAAGGTATTATCCTTGCCGGGGGCTCAGGCACCCGTTTACATCCCATCACCTATGGCATCAGTAAGCAGATCATGCCCATTTACGACAAACCCATGATCTATTATCCCCTGTCCATCCTGATGATGGCGGGCATACGGGAAGTCCTGATTATTTCCACTCCCCAGGACCTTCCGCTGTTTAAACGCCTGCTGGAGGACGGTAGCCGCTACGGGCTGCGCATTGAATATGCCGAACAAAAAACACCCAATGGGCTGGCCCAGGCCTTTGTCATCGGAAAATCTTTCATCGGCGCTGAAAAAGTAGCCCTCGTGCTCGGTGACAATATCTTTTATGGCACCGGCCTGGAAGAACAGCTGATGGGTAATGTCGATCCCGAAGGCGGTATCGTTTACGCCTACCATGTCTCGGATCCCGAGCGCTATGGTGTGGTGGAATTCGATCGGGACATGAACGCCGTTTCCATCGAAGAAAAACCCGAACACCCAAAATCCAACTACGCGGTGCCGGGCCTTTATTTTTATGACAATGAAGTGGTCGGGATCGCTGAGACCCTGAAGCCAAGCCCCCGGGGAGAATATGAGATCACGGATGTCAACAGGGAGTACCTGCGGGCGGGAAGACTGAGAGTATCCATCCTGGACCGCGGGACGGCCTGGCTGGATACCGGGACCTTTGATTCACTCATGCAGGCGAGTAACTTTGTACAGGTGATCGAAAAACGGCAGGGCATTAAAATCGCGTGCATCGAGGAGATCGCCTATCGTAAAGGCTTTATCGATAAGGATCACCTGATCAGCGTCGCCAGGCCGCTTCTTAAAAGCGGATACGGACAGTACCTGATGGAACTCGTTGAGGCCGAAGGAGAGACCAAAAACACTTTACCAGATTAAAAAAATAAAACAGCCTTATGAACAATAAAGTACTTGTTACCGGCGGATGCGGCTACATCGGCGCGCACACCATCGTGGATTTGATCGATAACGGCTTTGATGTGATTTCCATTGACAATAATTCCCGGTCCACCACCCAGCTGCTGGAGGGCATTAAAAAGATCACGGGTAAAACCATCAAAAATTACAAAGTAAATCTGTGCGATTATGAAGACACTTACGCCGTATTCTCTGAGAACAGGGATATGGTGGGCGTGATCCATTTCGCGGCCTTTAAGACCGTACCTGAATCCGTGGAGAAACCTCTTCTTTATTTTCACAACAACCTCGAGTCGCTGGTCAACGTGCTGCGTTGTGTCAAGGAATTTGGAGTTCCGAATTTCGTCTTTTCTTCTTCCTGTTCGGTGTATGGCAATACACAAGAATTGCCGGTGGTGGAATCAACGCCCCTGGGCGAATCAGAAAGCCCCTATGCCAGAACCAAACAAATGGGGGAACAGATCATCGAGGATTACGCGAAAGTAAATCACACCAACAACATTCTGCTGCGTTATTTCAATCCCGTGGGTGCGCATCCTTCCATTGAGATCGGCGAGTTACCGTTGGGCAAGCCTGACAACCTGGTACCGGTGATCACCCAGACGGCCATCGGCAAGATACCCAAAATGGTGGTATACGGATCGGATTACCCCACGCGGGACGGGTCCTGTATCCGCGACTACATCCATGTGATGGACATCGCCGCTGCGCATACCGGGGCGCTCCAATACCTGATAGCCGGTAACCAGGCTTCCAACCTGGAAGTCTTTAACCTGGGTACGGGCAATGGTGTTACCGTCCTGGAAGCCATTCAAGCCTTTGAAAAGGTCAGCGGCATGAAACTGAATTATGAGCTCGGACCGCGCCGCCCCGGGGATGTGGTCGCCATTTATGCTGACAACACCCGGGCCAGGGAAAGACTGGGATGGGAGATCCACTATGATATCGAACAGATGATGCGGACCGCCTGGGATTGGGAGGTGAAGCTGAAACTCAACGAGAAGGAAGGTCATTCCCTGTAAATGATACCGGTCGTGACAGATGTTTTCTTGTCTTACCCTGTCTAAAAGAGACGATCTTCTTTTGGATCCGAGACTTTTTCAGCCACTTAAAGGATAAAAAACGCTTTGTTAGCTACTGGACGGCGGTATTCACCAGGCTTTTATCCAGCCGGAAAGTAGAATACGACTGCCTGCTGACAAATTGATTTACAAAGGAGTGGGATACCCTGAATGGTCAATGCCCGCCTGCTCCCACGCCCATTGGGGAAAATGCGGAGGTTTACTTCTGCGTTACTTCATGGTTTTTTTCGTACATTTGCGTGCAATTATTTCCAAACTAAATAATTGCTTATGCCCGCTTCAACAGCCAAATTCTTCGGCGAAGGCCTTACTTTTGATGATGTACTCTTAGTGCCCGCGCACTCCCGGGTATTGCCCCGCGAGGTCAATATTTGCACCCAGCTGACAAAAAAGATCAGGTTGAACATCCCGATGATTTCCTCGGCGATGGACACCGTTACGGAGTCCAGCCTGGCGATCGCCCTGGCGCGGGAAGGCGGTATTGGCATCCTGCATAAAAACATGACCATCGAGCGCCAGGCGGAGCAGGTCCGTAAGGTAAAACGAACCGAGAACGGCCTGATCCTGGATCCCATCACCCTAACGGAGTCGGCTACCATTGCCGAAGCACTCGGGCTGATGAAGGAAAACCACATCGGTGGAATTCCCATCATCAACGCGTCGAAAAAACTGGTGGGCATCCTGACCAACCGCGACCTTCGTTTTGAAAAAAACATGCGCCGCCCGGTCAGTGAGGTGATGACGCGGGATAATCTGATTACAGCGCCCAAAGGCACCGACCTGAAAAAAGCTGAACGCATCTTACAACAATTTAAAATCGAAAAACTGCCCGTGGTAGATAAGCAGGGCCGGCTCATCGGGTTGATCACCTACCGCGACATCCTGCAGGTACAGAGCTTCCCCCGCGCCGTCAAAGACCAATACGGCCGCCTGCTGGCAGGGGCCGCCATCGGCATTACCACAGATATCCTGGACCGGGTAAGCGCCCTGGTGGAAATAGGCGTCGACATCGTTTGCCTGGACAGCGCCCATGGTCATTCCAGGGGTGTGATGGAGGCGTTGCAAAAGGTAAAAAAGAGTTTTCCCGACCTGCAGGTCATTGCAGGCAACGTGGCTACCGGTGCCGGCGCGAAGGCCCTCGCCGATGCAGGCGCCGACGCGATAAAGGTGGGTGTGGGCCCCGGCTCGATCTGTACCACACGGGTGGTGACGGGTGCTGGCATGCCTCAGCTCACCGCGATCATGGAGGCAGCCAAAGCAGTCAGCCGCAAGGGTATTCCCATCATCGCCGATGGCGGTATCCGTTATACGGGCGACATGGTAAAGGCCATCGCGGCGGGTGCTTCCTGTACCATGGCGGGCTCCGTTTTCGCCGGCGTGGAGGAAAGCCCCGGCGAGACCATTATTTACGAAGGCCGAAAATTCAAATCATATCGCGGCATGGGCTCGATCGAGGCGATGAGCGAGGGTAGCAAGGACCGTTATTTCCAGGATGTGGAAGATGATATCAAGAAACTGGTGCCGGAGGGTATCGTGGGACGGGTGCCTTATAAGGGAACACTCACCGAAGTGGTTCAGATGTTTGTCGGCGGCCTGCGCGCCGGCATGGGTTATTGCGGTGCCAAAGATATCAAGGCCCTCCAACAGGCGCAGTTCATCAAGATAACCGCCGCTACCGTGGCGGAAAATCATCCGCATGATATTGTGATCACCAAAGAAGCACCCAACTACAGCAGGTAAGCGGTGCGGACAAGGCAGCGTTTATCACCAGCAGTCCGATGTCAGACAACAACACCATACGATTCAGCGACCGGGTAGCAGATTATGTCAAATACCGGCCGGGCTATCCGACCGATATCCTTCCCTATCTTCAAAAAGAGATTGGCCTTGACAGCCAGATGCGGGTGGCGGACGTGGGTTCTGGCACCGGCATCCTGACCAGGCTTTTTTTAGAAAACCGCAACAACGTCTATGCCGTTGAGCCCAATGACGCCATGAGAAAAGCGGCGGAAGCTGCTCTGGGAAATGATCCGGGCTTTCACAGCGTCAAAGGCACCGCGGAGCAGACAACACTGGCGAAGGGAAGCATGGATGTGATTACAGCCGGACAGGCCTTTCACTGGTTTGATGCGGGGAGGACAAAAAAAGAATTCCTGCGGATAAGCGGAGAGAACGCCTGGGCCGTCCTTATCTGGAACGAACGCCAGGTCAGCACGCCCTTTGAAAAGGATTACGAAGGACTTCTGTTGCAATATGCCACTGACTACCGCAAAGTAGATCACCGCAATGTCAGCCCCGAAAAGATTGGGGCCTTTTTTGCGCCGCGGCCGGTCAAATACCAGACTTTCCCCAACGAACAGGTTTTTGATTTTGACGGACTGAAAGGAAGGTTGTTGTCTTCGTCTTACATGCCCAACCGGGACCAGCCCGGTTTTGGCAGCATGATAGATGCGCTCACCAAGCTGTACGAAAAACACAGCCAGGGAGACCAGGTAATATTGACTTATGAGACCAGGGTCTATGCAGGCAGGCTTCATTAAATTTTTTTAGGTCAGCTGCTGATCGCCCTGCTGCGGCAGCCCGCGGTTGGGAGAGCATCTTCCGGCTCTTTTTTTGTCAACCTTCCCGCATTTTATCGCCTGGTATGCCCGGACGAAGCATTATTTACCCTAAATTTGACCTTTAGTCAACATGATATGGCCAATCCGCATGTACATCCTGAAGAAGAAGCAACCAGTGAGGCTGAAAAGGAGCTCGAGAATAGTCTTCGCCCCCACGAGATCGGAGAGTTTTCCGGGCAGGATAAGATCATCGAGAACCTGAAGATCTTTATCCAGGCAGCCAAGATGCGCGGCGATGCGCTGGACCATATTCTTTTCCATGGTCCTCCCGGACTCGGCAAAACAACGCTTTCGCGGATCGTTTCCAACGAGCTGGGGGTCAACATCAAGGAGAGTTCGGGACCGGTCATCGAAAAAGCCGGTGACCTGGCAGGATTACTGACCGGGCTGGAGGCACGTGATGTGCTCTTTATTGATGAGATCCATCGGCTGAGCAACGTCGTGGAAGAATATTTGTATTCGGCGATGGAAGATTACCGGATCGATATCATGATCGACAGCGGACCCAGTGCCCGCAGCATCCAGATCAACCTGAGTCCCTTTACACTTATCGGCGCCACGACGCGCTCTGGGCTGCTCACCGCGCCATTGCTGTCTCGCTTCGGCATCCGTTCCCGGCTGGAATACTACCCTGCGGAGATATTGAAGCATATTGTAACGCGTTCTGCCCATTTACTCCATACGCAGATCACCGCTGACGCCGCCGCCGAGATCGCCCGGCGCAGTCGCGGCACCCCCCGCATCGCCAACGGGTTGCTGCGACGGATGCGTGACTTTGCACAGGTTAAAGGCAACGGCGCCATAGACCTGGAGATCGCCCGCTTCGGGCTGCAGGCACTAAACGTGGATGAATACGGCCTTGATGACATGGATAATAAAATTCTCTCCACCATCATCGAAAAATTCAAAGGTGGGCCGGTGGGCATCACCACCATCGCCACTGCAGTGGGAGAAGAATCCGGCACGCTGGAAGAAGTATATGAACCCTTCCTGATACAGGAGGGATTCATCAAACGGACACCCCGCGGACGCGAAGCCACAGAGAAAGCATATAAACACCTCGGCAAGGTCCCTCCAATGACGCACCGGGAAGGAGGACTGCTCTTTTAGCCACAAGCAATACAGTACGCCCCAGGCGTTCTGCCGTTAAGCCTCTTTAGGTTCACTTTTGGGATCATTCTTTCTCAGGTTCCTGCATCATCAACCGGTTGATGGTATGCGCCACCACTGAGGCCGGCTCCCTGGCCACCAGGTAATACTGTCCTTTCCCTTTGTCATCCCAGGTATCACTTCCGTCAGCCGCTACCCTGATCCGGCCGGGATGAATATCAAAATAAGGTTTGTAACCCCGCACCGCCACCAGCACCGCTGTTTCATCCCAGCTCATCCTGCCCGCCGAATCTGCCGCAGCCATGGGAATACACAGGGTGAAAACATCTTTTGCAGGATCATGTTGAATATTTTTATCATTGACCAGTGGTAATCCCGTTTTGATCTTCTCCCCGATCTCAAATCCGCTGAAGATCACTTTGGTAGGCCAGTGCTCAAGCGCTTCCTTTGAAGATTTGGTGTCATTGTAAATATTAAACTCTTTACCCGAAGGATATTTCCCCGCCATGCTGACCAGCAGCTTTACTTTTTTCCGGATCAGTTCTTCTCCCGTTAATGGGGAGATGCTGTCTCCTTTCGAAGTTAACAGGCCCACAATATTAGTCAAAAAACCTACCGTAACGATGGTAACGCTGTGATCGGGCTGTGCCGCCAGCACTTTACGGTATAGTGTAACGGCCCCGGGGACTTCTCTGTTAAACTTAATTGCGTGCGGATACCTTTTTAGCAAGGTATCCGTCCAATGCTGGGAGTCCCGCATACTGACCGCATTCCCCTTGGGAACACCAATGGGTATTTCAGGGCGGTGAAAGTAAGTGTTGAAGATATTCAGTATAGCGGCGATCCCTTCATATTTATTGCTGGCGATGGTCGCTAATATCCTGGCTTCCCCTTTTTGTTCCAGCACATGCAGAATGGTAATTGCACCGACATCATCATAATCGGGGCCGATGTCTGAATCAAAAATGACGGATACCGGTTTATTTGTATCATGCCGGGCACAACCGGTCAAGGCAAAAATTGAAAAGGCAATAAAAACCCCTACTTTGTACAACATATTGTCGTGGTTTTTTTTTCTGGATATAAAGCATTCCCCTTTTAGTGGTTCCGGGCAATTTTCATCTGAGATCAGGTTATACCAGGGCTTATTACCAAAAGAAACAGAGGCACAAATGATGAACAATAATAATAAAAGCGGTTGAAGTTTAGAAATATATTTTACTCCGGTTAATAGTCTAAGGCGCCTTAATACCATAATGCCTCCTATAACTTGCCAGATTATCTTTAGCCGACAAGACAAAGACGCCTTTATCCCGGTTCTTTTCTAAAAAGCCAACCAACGCTTCTATTTTTCTTTGAAGCAATTCAGTCTTACCACCTGAGGCAAGCAAATATTGTATTTTCAAATCATCATCGGCATACCGCAACATAAGCAATAACCTTGATAAATTTGCCGAAAGCGCTGCATCACGGGCGTTTTGCTTTACAGTGTTCACTTCTGAGATACGGCCTGATAATTCCTTCTCCGCCTGAAATATCTCTTTGGGCGACTTAAGCCTGGTATTGGGAATGCTCCCGTCGGTCCGGACAAGCTGTTCTAAAGAACGGTACGCTTTCTTGATGGTCTTCCAGGCAGCATCATAACGTACGAAACCGAATTGACTGATCAGCGAATCCACATTACAGTCAGGGTCCCAGGCTAAATGGCCCAATGTATAATAATTCAGTTCATAAGTGCCCCAATCTCCAGGTTCCGAATAGATGGAAATGCCCTGCAGCGGAACGCTGGCATACCATTGCATATCACGCTGCATGTAATGTGGAATAATATTGGGCAGGGACC
>DASULB010000130.1:0-13173 GCA_036278455.1 Chitinophagaceae bacterium
GATCTGTCATCCGCAAGGGGAACTTTTCCAACGCGGTGATGCACCGCTGTACCTGGCTGGCATTGGTCATATCCAGCTCGATCCCCGGTTTGGTGGGCAAAATGGCGCGTTTGGCGGCCGCCAGCCTCCCCAGTTGCAGCAAAGTGGTAAAGCCGTATTTAATATTGGCCACATCTTTCTTGCCTAATGTCCAGGTGAAGGCCTGCCCGTTAATAAGATCAGCTTTTTTCTGCATGGTGCCGTTCGGCTCAGAGCCGATAAGGCTGCCAAAATTCACCATGTATTTATAACGGCTCATGATCGATGCCTGACGGTTGAAAAAGAAGGGTACACTGGTCAGCGCGAAGGATGCGGGCGGGTTGAAATAGGTTTCGAAAGCGGATCTCCCTTGCGGATCCAAGGCGCCCAGCGTGATTTGATCGCCGTCGAAAGCATTGACTTCTTCATTGAATTCGAAGGTAAGCGGAAAAGCGAAGTTACAGCTCAGGTTTTGTCCGATGTAAGGATTCGGCACTTTGCTGAGCATCAACAGCCGGCTGCTGGCCAGCACGCCGCCGGCCAGCAGCACTGCCTTTCGGACTTTCACCCGGGTGAGGTGACCGTTATCCGAACGGAGGATCACGGCGTCCGCCCGGCGATTGTCCGATGAAGTGAACCTGACGGCAGTAAGATTGGCGATGACCTTCACCCCGCGGGCCTCTGACCAGGGGATATAGGTTTCAAGCATGGAACGCTTGCGCATCCGTTTATTGCCGATGTTCCAGTTGCCATCGCCCATGGTATTGATGTGGTTCACCAGCACCGGGTAATGGGTATCCAGCTTTTCCTGGTCGGGAAGCGGTGCATTGAATGCCGCCACCGCTTTCACGAATTTTTCTTTTACTACCTGGTTGACGCCCGCGTCTTCCAGCGGCGTGATGTTCAGATCCTTTTCCACCTGCTGATATTCCCCGGCCAGGCCCGAGAGATCAATATCATAGGTCTGCTGCCAGTTTTGCTTTACCGTTTCGGGCATTTCAAAGCAGACGGCATTATTGGTAACGGTTGTTCCGCCCACGCATTCCCCCTGCATCATGGTCATGGTAAATTGCCTGGTTTGCTGCAGGCCTCCTTCCTTGTAGATCTTCTTCATCATTTCTATTTCATTGTCCTGGAAATCCTGCAAAGGCTGGTAGCGGTTACCCTGTTCCACCACGAGTATTCGTGAAGGATCTTTCACCGTACAGGCCAGCCGGTAAGCGGCAGTGGCGCCACCGGCGCCGGAGCCCACTATCAGGTAATCCACTTCACCCGGGATATCCGGTTCCATGACGGGTGTGGTCACCCTGGGCGCCACCACGGGACCTTCCCCGGCTCCCATGACCGGCTTGAAGTTATGAGGGTCTGCCGCGTCTTTCGGCAGACTGGCGATCTGCTTAAAAGGAGGAGGATAGGCCGGCGTATCACCCTGGGTACGGTCGCGGGCATCCACAGGCACATACCCGATCCGGCTGCCTGCATTGAGATTGGAATAATAGGCGAAGGTGGCGATCGCGTTCAGCGACATCCCGATCTGGGAAGCGAAAGCAGCAAGCGCCGGTATCATGGCGCTTTTACATTCCTGCCCGTTGCGCACGAAATATTTCTTCAGGCAGTAACGCTGCTCCTCGCGGCTCATGGCGGAGAAGGGTGGATGTAACCCGTACACCAGATTCAAAGCGTTCTCAAACAAGCTGAAGGGGAGGTTGAGTAACCCGCGTTTACGTCCGCTGATGCCCCCTATGTATTGATCTACTGACTGCAGGATGCTCACCTGTTGCTTGTTGTCCCCGCCATAGAAAGCACTGGTGAGCGCCAGGATATTAAGCGCGGCCGGGGGGCTGACGGTATTGATCGCATAATCCACTTTGAAATACATCCTTCGGCATGCAGTGAGCAAAACGGTGATCAGAAAGCAGATCACCGCATGCAGTATAAAATACCAGTTTACTTGTGTGGTGGTGTTCTGCCGCGTGTGTATCCATATACCGCCCTGCATGGAGCCTATCAAGACCCAGCACAGCGATACGGCGCCTCCGAATATCAATGGGATGGTCAATGTATGGAACAGGCGCGGGCGCAATCTTTCATGCCCGGCTAAAATAAAGGCGATCAGGGCCAGTGTGGAGTATAGGATAAGGGTATTTCCGATCATAGGGTCCGGGTTGCCAAAAACGGCGGATATGCCTGTGGCGCCATCGGTAAACACCCGGATGCAGAGTATGATGATAGCCGTTAGGAGAAAAAGAATTCCTAAGGCTTTGTATAAATATTGTGTCAGTGTCATGGGAATGGAAAAACCGACTGGGAAATCACTTTCCCTTGCATAGGGTGCTGCGTCTTTCTTATATCTGATCAGGATCCAGAGAAAGACAAGCGACATGAGCCCGTCGGCCAGTGCGGAGAGCAATAAAAAATCCCTGTCGACTGCCTGCAGGGAGGCGATGTAGTAAAAAGCCAGCGAATAAGCGACCGATACCATATGGCCAACAAACAATGCCAGGCAGCTATGAAATCGCAGGCTTTTATTGTATGCACCCGTGAACGCCAGCATGATCATCAACGCAAGTTTGAAATAGGTGTTGATGGCCAGGGCGGGATTGGCATAGGTCATATCGATGAGGTTACGGATACTTTCGGGCCATATGGCAGAGCCCAGCAGTCCGATCACCAGGATGCAGAGATAGATGAGATAAGCGAATCCTATGATACGCAAGAGATAAAAGGCGGCATCACGCTTTGGCTTCATCACGGTTTCTTCAGAACATTCCTTGCTGAAAAGAGATTCATATTCTTCTTTCGAGGGTTCCTCAGAAGCACCCGCTTTCCCATAAAGGACCCGCGCGATCAGACGTGCCAGGAACAAAGGCAGGATACCCAATAGGATACTGTACACCGCTATGCCGAGCATCAATTGCAGTAACGGGACCCCGATAAAAGGGAAGGCTTCCACCCCGCCATGACCATGGGAGTGCAGGTACATCCCCACCAGCAAATCCGGGATGAAAAAAATGAGAAAAGGGATCAGGGAGGAAGATTTTCTGCCGGCGGTGACCAGGGAAGCCAGCAGCAGACAGTTGATCAGGCATGCCACAAGCAGCAGGACGCGCGATGGGATAATGTGATTCATCAGTGCTACCGACAGCAGCCCGGTGATCACGATCATTAACAGGGATCTTAACCATCCCGGGGCTTTATCGAGGGGATCGGCAGCGGTATAGCCGCGAAGGTTGACGATGGGGAACATGGAGCAGGTTTTATGGGACCAAAGGGATCATTAAGGACAGAGAAAGATACATCTTTTTAAATTCTTTTTTATTATTTTATAAGTAAGAAAGAGCCGGTGATTCCCGGGCAAACTTTGCATCCTGCCGAAGTACAGGCAGATTTTCTTTTTGCAGTACTGTTTTTATTTGTCCTGGTACAGGACTGTCAGCCTGATCTTTCCCCGGCACGCGCAAAGCCTGAATCCTGATGCAGTTATTGGGTGATGTCAGCAGCAATGGTTCGTTTTCCGCACCTGATCGTGCGACGTGTTTATATTCCCGGCTTATAAAATGCGTCTTTGACATGATCCGCTTTGGCGATGTTTATAGGATATTAAATATCCTGCATGAAACACAAACGGGAATAAAATGACCGGTGGTTGCAACCCGCTGGCCTGACTATGCCGCTTTAAGGCAGCGCTTGGCTTCTGTGAAAGTGTGGTATATCAGAGGATGGAAAACAATATATGGGAGGGGGACCACAGTGTGTATGAATTGCGTGTATACCTGGCAGGGTGTACCAAATATCGTTTTCAGGTATTGAAAGGAGATGTTCAGCTGAGGTGCAGGGACTTATTGCGAAGTAGTTTTTAATGAGCTTTGGCCCACATTTTTTAATTGGCTTTAACCATAGGTTTTTTTGAGTTACCGGGGGCGGCTATAGAGATAACGAAAGGTCTCCGGATCTACTGCTAATTCATCGATTGCCCCGCTCACCTGTCGGAACTTTGCCGCTATGATCGCTGTCAATCGGGGCGAGACCGAATGATCCGAACGGTGCGTATGGAAGACGTAAAAAAGGTCGTGGTTTTCGTCTTCTATAAAATCGCCGTGTCCGCTGCCGTTTTTGCCGGTATTATGTCTGCTGATAATGGGATTGCCCTTGAACTTGGTCCAGGGACCGGTAGGGGAGGGAGCAGTGGCGTAGCCTACCGCGTAGTGGATGTCTTCAAAGCTGTTGGCCGAATAAAAAAGATAATACACGCTTTTATGCTTAAGCAAAGTGGGCCCTTCCGTGACGGGCCAGGTCGAATGGGCCGTATTTTCCCACGGTTCGGTTGCCGTCAGGCATTCATGGGCTGTGCCGGGGACAATATCGGAAAAGTCAGCCTTCATTTCAGCAACGAAAAGGCGGTTGCCATTATCAAGCCGTACATGGTACAGGTATACCTTGCCGTTGTCATCCGTGTAAACGAAAGGGTCTATCTGTCTCACGGGACCGGAAATCGCATGAGGCGAGGCCTGTTTGAAGGGACCCAGCGGGCTCGCGCTCTCCGCAATCGCGATATGTTCGTCCGCCGTATAAGCCATATAGAATTTATGATCCTTTTCAAAGACCTGTGGTGCCCAGAAACCTTTCGTGCCATAAGTATCCCCTTTGATGAGCGCGTAGCCTTTATTAACCCCTGCCGGCCCCTTCCAGTTGGTCATATCTGAAGAGGTGTAAACCAAAAAGCCCTCGATATTACCACCGGTGCCATAGAGGTAATAAGTCCCGTCGTGGAAGAAAATAGTAGGATCTGCGAGGTCAATCACAGCTGAATCGCTTGTTGCCGGGGGCAGGTCGGGGCCATCGATGTCATGGCTTTTGCAAGAGGCGGCCCCGGTCATCAGGACGATCCAGACCAGGAAAAATGGCATATTGAGGTGAGTTGTTTTCATGTTAGGTGGTTGAGACTGATGTGGATGATAGAAACCCGTAAATAATTTAAACGCGTTGCTTCTGCTAAGCTGACGGTTACGGTGTTGATCCGGCCGGGTGTTCAGCGGCAAAGGTAACAGGCACAGCATCCACCTGATGTTTTTGCTGCTTGTTTGGCTTAGCGAATCTGATCCGGATAAGATGTTGTCCCATTGTCTGGTAAAGGGATAGACCGCCTGGTCGCCCGGTCCGGGTCTTTCAAAGGATCTTTTGCAGTGCCTGTGCGCCTCGGTTGCTTCCAATGGCTGCCCGTCTCATTGTTCACAGCAGTCATATTACCCCGGTTTGAATCCACCGGCAGCCTTTCACCGGATAATCAAAGAACGAATCGCTAACCCGCTGGGCAGCACCGGATAGACAGTACCGGAGGCTTATTGCATATTGTCTGCGGCGGTCATTTTCCTGATGAAGGCGACTTCTTCCGGTTTATAGGGCGCTCCGTCTTTTCGGAAGATGTCATGAAACCACAGGGGAGGTTCACTGGTATAGGTTTTAGTCCAGCTATCCCAGGGATAGATGGTTTGAGATTTCCCCGAAACGAATCCCCAGTTGATCATCCCTACACGATACTTTTTCCCCACGGGTAAACACCCTTCGAAGGTGCTTCCGTTTGGCCTGGCCATATATTCGGTGCAGATCATGGGCCTGTTATAACGCTGCAGTTGTGTGATCCTGGTTTCCAGATCGGCGGGATCACTGTAATTATGAAAAGTAATGATATCGGACTCCTCCAGTTGCAGCTTTTCGATCGGTTTAAGCGTTCCCTCACCGGACCAGTCGCCTGCCCATACACCCGAGGTAAGAGGTTGGGAAGGGTTCGCCAGGCGGGCCCACATAAAGGTTTTTTCCAGCAACGGCAGCACGAGCGCTACTTTATTGGGAATTTCCACTTTCTCATAGGAGGGCCCCGTCATATTATCAGGTTCATTCCACAGGTCCCAGGCCAGGATCCGGGGATCATCGGCGAATCTTCCGATCACTCCCTTTACATAATCCTCCAGTTTGCCATATTGGGTGGAATCTGCCAATATCCGTTGCCCGGGGCTTTGTACCCAGCCTGAGTTATGAACGAAGGGCTTGGGGGCACGTTGGGTCCCTCCATAAGGAAAGGGGTCCCAGCAGGAATCGAAAAGCACGAACATGGGTTTTATATGATGGCGACGGGCAATGTTCAGAAACGTGTCCATTCGCGCGAAAAAGCCGGCGGAGTCTTGTTCGTACAACAGATCGTGCAAATAGACCCTGAGGGTATTCATTCCCAGGTCTTCGGCCCATCCCAGCTCCCTGTCTATGGTGACGGTGTCGAAGGTAGCCGCCTGCCACATTTCCAGCTGATTAATCGCCGTGCTGGGCAGGAAATTAGCACCTACCAGCCAGCCCTGTTTGTCTTGCCATGCGTCGGCCTGGGCGGTCGTCCATATGCCCCGGCCCTCCTTGTTTTCTGTCTGCTTCTGGGTACATTGCTGGAACAACAACGCGGCCAGCAATAACAGCCACCTGGTTTTTTTGATTTGCATTGACGGTAATTTTAAGGCGGTTAATTTAAGGGGATTAATAAAAATAGTTTCCTGATGGCATGGCTTGTTGCCAGGCAGCAGCTGCTTTGATTTGGAATGGCCTAAATAAGCCGCAGGGGGGAGGGAAGACCCCTGCAGCCCCCTGCAGCCAAGTACTGATTAGTAGCCGTTATTTTGTGTGAGGTTGGTATTGTTCTCGACTTCAATCTGCGGTATGGGTAGCCTGATGCTTTTACCGATGACGAAATTATTGAAATCCGGATCCCTGGCCGCGATATTCGCCACGCCTTCCTGGGTATCCAGATCGCCCCATCGCTTCAGATCGGCCAATCGCACACTTTCACCGCAAAGCTCCAGTTCTCTTTCCATTTTCAGCCTTTCTTTAAACAGCGCCTGATTGGTGCCGATCTCCGGATGAGCGACCTGAAGGGTGTTTAAGTTCGCGCGGGCCCGTACCCTGTTTATATAGGGATAAGCCGCTGCGGTCTCTCCCAGTTCGTTCAGCACTTCGGCATACAGCAGCAGAACGCCCGCATACCTGATGACCCTGAAGTTGTCGCCGGAATAATAATCTTCGTTGGTGCGTTCATAGTCGCGCTGGTATTTCCTGAACCAGGCTTCATCGGCGTTCCATTCCCAGTCACGTCCATAGGTCTTATCTCCGAAATCCTTTTGGAGGTCGGCATAAAAAAGCGTCCAACGCAGGCGTTCATCCAGCTTCCCGTCTTTTGTTTTTTCCTTTTTGAATTCCTGAATCATCCAGTTTCTGGCCTGGCCGTCGGACCAGCCTATACCGCGGGGCGCAAAGAACTGTTGGCGGTTGCTCCCCATATTACTTTGGGGACCGTCGCCTTCGCCCCCTTTATTGATACTGGAGAATTGGATTTCAAATACCGATTCCTTGTTGTTTTCATGCATTTCGGTAAAATTGTCCCGAAAGTTCTCCACCAGGTCGTAATATCCTTTCCCCTCACCGGTCACCAGGTAATCAAGGGCTGTTTTGGCTTCAGCCCATTTGTGCTGTTGCATATAAGCCTTTCCCAGCATGGCAAGCGCCGCTCCTTTTGTAGGCTTTCCCACGCTGGCGTCCGGCCATTGACCCGGCAGTATCGCCGCGGCTTCCGAGAGATCTTTTTCCACCTGCTGCCACACTTCGGCTGCGGTGTTTTGTTTGGGCAGATCGTCTGGTTTGGAAGGGTCCAGCACAATGGGAACATTTTCCCACATGAATGCGAGATAATAATAATAGAAACCCCTCAGGAATTTGGCCTGTGCTAAAATAAGGTTCTTATCGGTTTCATTGGCAAAGGCGATGTCAGGAACATTGGCCAGTACCTGGTTGCAGCGGAAAATAGCTTTATAGAAGTCATGCCAGGTGTTGACGTTCCCCTCCCAAAAATTATAATTGACATACTGAAAACGTGTCCAGTCACCCAGTTCGATCCATGGGCTCTTGCTGAACCCCTCATCGGAAGTCAGATCCAGCCGGAAATAAATCCAGCGATTGAATCCACCGTTCTTATAGAACATGGCGTATGCCGCGTTTACACCCTGTTGTGCATCGAGTTCAGTCTTCCAGAACTGGTCCACTGTGATGGTATTGGGGTTCGTCACGTTCAGGATGTCCTTGTTACAGGACGATGCGGTGAGCAGTAAGGCTGCGGCCACCGTCAGATATATGCATAATTTTTTCATAGCTTTCGTGTTATTGAAGGTTAAAAACCAAATTGCAGGCCGATAGAATAGCTTTTCAGATTCGGGAACGCACCGAAATCATATCCTCTTTCCCAAATGGATTTGTTCGCGAATTCGGGATCAAGCCCGCTGTAAGGCGAAATGGTGACCAGGTTTTGTCCTGAAAGCGAAACCTGCGCGTTGGAGAATCCGATTGCTTTTACCACTGAAGAAGGGATCGCGTAGGCAATACTGAGAAATTTCAGCCGGGCAAAACTGCCCTTTTCCAGCCAGCGTTCCGTATCTCCCCTGGAATTCAGTGTCGTGCCGTAAAAAGCCCGGGGCACATCGGTGTTGGGCTGCTCCGGTGTCCATGGCTTGATGCCTTTGCGGTAATTTGAGTTGTCATCAAACCGGTCCGTCACACTCATGGGTCCGTTAAACACGGTGGCGCCGAAAGAACCGAACCAGGACATGGTGAGTTCAAAACCATGGTAGCTGGCACCTGTATTCAGGCCTATTTCAAAATCAGGCCAGGGACTGGCTACCACTTTCTTATCCTCGTTGGTGATAAGGCCGTCTCCGTTGTTGTCCCGGAAGCGGATGTCCCCTGCTTTGGCGTCGGGCTGAATCACCTTGCCTTCCTTGTTTTTATAGGCATCGACTTCCTCCTGGCTCTGGAACAGGCCATCGGTCTGCATGACATACCACATCCCCATGGGCTGACCCACCTCGGTCACCGTGTTACCGACATAAATGTTATTCCTGTTATAACCCAGGCTCAGGACCTTATTGGCGGTCTTGGTGAAGTTCACCGTCGCATGCCAGCTGAGCGGATGGCTGCCATCACGGTAAGTGGCGGACAGCTCGAATCCTTTATTTTGTACACTGGCGGCATTGACTACCGGGTTACCGCCGTCGTTGCCGGTGGTGATGGCAATGGGCATGCCCGTGAGCACATTTCTGGTTTCGGCGATAAAATATTCAGCACTGAGGGTAAGCTTGCTGTTGAGCAGTACTGCATCCAGGCCGTAATTCTGCTCGATCAGCGTTTCCCAGCGCAGGTCATTGTTGACGAGCTGGACCTGTGTACCACCGGCCTCGATGTGCTGGTCCCGGCCCATGGCGATCGTTGAAAAGGTGTTGATGGTGGCCAGGTAGTCCCAGTAACCGATGTTGCTGCTCCCCAGCCGGCCATAACTGGCACGGAGTTTCAGGTCATCCACCCAGGAAAGATGAAAGAAATCCTCCTGGGATATGCGCCAGGCGGCGGAGACCGAAGGGAAACTGCTCCACCTGTTGTCCGGGCTCAGCCGGGAGCTGCCATCCCGGCGGATGACTGCGTTTACCAGGTATTTATCCGCATAATTATATTCCAGTCTTCCCAGGTAGGAAAGCAGGATGGCGCGTTGCAGGAATCCTCCTGTTTGCGGTTCAGAACCCTGGTCAAGCACCGGATAATAACTTCCCGATGACGGGTTCTGAAGAATATTCCGTTTGGTTCCCCATATCTGTCCATAATCCTCCCGCTGGTAAGTCTGACCCACCACCAGGTTGAAATGGTGTTTGTCAAACGCTTTGTTAAAGGTCAGGGTGTTTTCCACCAGACCGGATTGCCACCGTGCCCTGTTCTCGTTGGCGATGGCCGGATCAAAGGACTGGTTGAGGGTCCAGTTGCCCTGCTTGCGCAGATAGGCGTAATGGTCGTTGCTGGTTTCGTAGCCGAGATTCAACCGGTATTTGAGGAAGGAAAAGAGTTTCAGCTCCGCCCATAAATTACCGCGTATGCGGAAATTTTCATTCGTGCGGTCTTCAAGGTCCGCGATGGCGAGTGGATTGGTGCCAAAGGTTCTGGCTCTTTTTTCATCGCCGTAGCCGTATCCTCCCGGATGAGTGGAATCATAGACCGGGATAGTGGGTAGAAGGCGCACCACATCCAGAATCGGGTTACCCGATATTTCGTTGGATTTTGAGTTGGTGATGGCGATGTTTTCCCCGATGCTGAGAATGCCCCTTGTACCGGAAGTATTGACCCGGATGCTATAACGGTCAAAGCCCGTGCTGATGACCGTTCCTTTATTCCCGAAATAGTTGGCCGATACCATATAGTTACCATTGTCACTCCCCCCGGAAAAGCTCAGGTTATAGTCCTGGATGCTTCCTGTCCGGAAGGCGACGTCCTGCCAGTTTGTTTTAACCGCCATGTTCAGATCCTGGTGAGGGACACCCGCATTGTCATAGGCCATGTAGTTCAGTTTGGCAAATTCCTCGGTGCCTGCCAGGCTGTACAAGGGCATTGTCTGAACGCCGGTTTTTCCGGAAAAAGCAATTTTCATCGGCCCGGCGGCACCTTTCTTGGTGGTGATGATGATCACGCCGTTGGCGGCGCGGGACCCGTAAATAGCAGCTGCAGAAGCGTCTTTCAGGATCTGTATGGATTCGATATCATTCGGGTTAAAATCCCGGTTCGCCGTGGTGATCAATCCGTCGATTACATACAGCGGGTTAGAGGTGCTGAAGTTCTTTGTTCCGCGGATCTCGATTTTGGCTTCGGAGCCCGGCTGGCCGCCGCCCCGGATGTTAACGCCGGTAGCCAGTCCTTGCATGGCTTCAGCCACGGTGGTGGCCTGCCTTTTTTGTATGGCGTCCGCACTCACAATGGAAACCGCTCCGGTAAGATCTTTTTTCTTCTGCGATCCGTATCCCACCACGACGACCTCGTTGAGTCCGGTCTCGGCCGGATGAAGCTGGATATTGATCGTTGAGCGGTTGCCAATGGCCTCCTCCCGGCTTGTGTAGCCGACAAAAGAAAAGATAAGCGTCGAAGCGGTATCAGGTGCTTCAATGGCATATTGGCCTTCAGCATCCGCCGCTACGCCTATCGTGGTATTTTTTACGCTGACCGTTACGCCGCTGAGGGCCTGCCCGCTTTCGTCGGTGACAGTGCCGGTGATGCGGTGTTGCGCCTGGGCGTATGCTTGCGTGCCCAGCATGAGGAGCAGGAAACAAAGGCCCGAAAGTAACCCCGGACTTTTTCGGGGTCTGTTCACGGTGCCGGCCTGATGGCCGGTGTCGCGAAAATTGAGAATAGCATGTGATTTCATATGTTGGGTTTAAGGTGATGAATATGGATCCAAAGGGTATGAATACCGGTATATTGTTGCTTTTTCAAAGATGATATTAAAACCGCTAAAGGGTCTTGTATTTCGTCTCATTGTCTGCTCATTTTGTCTCATTGTCGGGTGGACCCTGCCGTCATTGCCACAGGGGGTAAAAAAATGAGGCATCGGGGAGCGCTGAAGCCGCGGATGTTTTCAGCGGGCGGCCACTGTGCTTTTTAATCCTATCTTTGGTAAAACCCATTGTTAAAACCCAAACACGATCTTTTGAGAATTACAGTACTCATCATATGGCTACTTCTGCTTACCCGGGTGCAACCCCTTCTGGGACAATCCCATTATTTCAGCCATTATCCGGTGGAAGAAGGGTTGTCCAACAACGCGGTGATTTGCAGTGTACAGGATCAGCGTGGATTTCTATGGTTGGGAACCAAAGACGGGCTGAACCGGTTCGACGGCTATAATTTCAAGGTTTTCCGCCATCATCCAGGCGATCCCGGGAGCATAGGCAGTAATGCTATCAATGCGCTCTATGAAGATCCCCACGGAATCCTGTGGGTAGGGACAGAACGGGGTGTTTACCAGTATGATCCTGAGACCGAAGGCTTTAGCCGGCTGGACGTTTCTCCTGTTGAAGAGGTCCGGGATATAAAAATGGATCAGAAAGGCAATCTTTGGTTTATTGCCGGATTGGAATTATACCGGTATCATCCTGCCACAGGTAAATTAACGCCCTTCCCTCCCGGACAATTCTTTGAGGCAACTTCGCTTTGTGTGGCTGCTACAGGAAAACTTTGGGTGGCCACCACAAATGGCTTGCTGGAGTGCTTTGATGCGGCAACCCGTTCATTCGAAAGTTTCGATGTTTTTAAAAATTCGGAACCTGCGGTCTCCCGCTGGATAGAGAAAATCTTCGATACAGGAGTCGGTTCTCTTTTGATCGGTACCTCCAACCAGGGGGTTAAGCTTTTTGATCTGAACAGTGAATCCTACCGGGATATCCTTACCTACAACGCTGATAAAACGGCCATATTTGCCAGGGCTTTTCTGCATAATGAAGCGGATGAGTACTGGATCGGAACGGAATCCGGTATATTCATCTATCATCTCAGGACCGGAAAAATCCAAAACCTCGTCAAGCAGAACAATAACCCTTACTCATTATCGGATAACGCTGTCTATACCTTTTGCAAGGACAAGGAAGGGGGCATCTGGGCAGGCACGTATTTCGGCGGCCTGAATTATTATGCCAGGCCCTATGTCAGCTTTGAAAAATTTCTGCCCCAGGTGGGCAGAAATTCCCTGGGGGGCAGTGCCGTCAGGGAGATCCACCCCGACGCCTATGGTAATCTGTGGATTGGGACGGAGGACGGCGGCCTGAGCAAACTCGCCTTAGCCTCCCGGCGTTTTACCAGGTTTAAACCGGACGGCACCGCCGGGGGCATTGCTAACCGAAATATTCACGGCTTGCTGGTTACAGGCGACACTTTATGGATCGGAACCTTTGAGCATGGACTGGACCTTATGGATATCAGCACGGGCAGGGTCATCAGGCATTATAACGCCGGGCCGGATCCCGGCTCCCTAAGGAGCAATTTTATTTATTGTATTTACCGGACCCGATCCGGAGATATTCTGATGGGTACCGGCAGAGGACTATACCATTATCAGCCTGCTACCGATCGTTTCAGACCTGTCCCGGGGTTCTCTGAATTATTTTATACCGCCATTTACGAAGACAGCAAGGGGATCATCTGGGCCGGCACTTACCGGAGCGGTTTATATTGGTTTAACCCCCGGACCGGGGGAAAAGGCAGTTTTTTATACGATCCTGGACAGCCGACAAGTCTGAGCAGCAACAGGATAAACCGGATACT
>DASULB010000131.1:0-16180 GCA_036278455.1 Chitinophagaceae bacterium
AAAAAAAGAAAAAACTTTATTATTAACGCTAGCCAAGCTATCCTCACGCGAAACTTATGATCCGGCGATAACCGCTTATCCCATCACCCAGCCCCTATCTAAAACTCCCTTATTGGCTAAGTTTTTAATCCTATTCTCCCATATGCCATGGTCTTCACCCTTAATCAATAATGATAGTTTCCAAGATTCCTTGCCATTAAATTTATACAGTTAATAGGCTTGGATTAATACGTCAGAAGGTATGTGTAAAGCTGTGTTTAGTTTCCTAATCATTGCAAGAGAAAGCTTCCTCTTTCTATTTAATATTTCATTTGCCCTACTCTTTAAACCGATAATATCAGCTAAATCTTTTTGATTATAATTAAGCTGTTCCATTCTAAATTTGATAGCCTCAATAGGGTCAGGTAGTTCGATTGGAAAATGTTTATTTTCATATTCTTCTATTAGAATCCCCAGTATTTCAAGTTCATCTCCTCCTTTGGTCCCAGGTACTGCGTCGAAAACCTTTTCAAGCCTTTTGAGCGCCTGATTATAATCCTGTTCAGTTTTTATTGGCTTTAAATTCATAACACTTTATTTAAATTTTATTAGCATTGATTTTGTCATATTCCGGATGGGTTCCAATGAAACGTATCCATATCATTTGATAATTAAAATTAATCTTGACAATAAGTCGATATTTGTTGCCCTTGATGTTGAAGCACACCCTGTTATCGTCCAAAATACTTGCACTTGGATAGGCTGATTTTAATTCATTCAAATTTTGCCAATCAGCATTTTCTGCCTCCTTATACCAAGACTTTAGCGCCTGTTCACAGTCTGAATGTAAATCCCAAAAACCACGCAATGTTTTCTTTGCGGTTACTCTCAACTTTTTTTTACAAAGATAGGTAAAAATTCCCATTATGGGAACTTCCCTTAACCTTTTATTACAAATATTAATATGTTGTGAGACAATTGCTTAATATGGACATCCAACCCTATTTCATTCCTACTCTTTATTCGACGAAAAGCCTCTATGTCCTGAAAGCCAACGAAAAGTTTTTGTGATGGCACACAACCGCCAATATTGGCATTGTGGCAGGATTTTAGAACTTTACCAACATTTAATGCCTTCGTTTTCATTTTCCTTAAAAGTTACCTACTTTTGCCTCTGAGACGGCGATGGGGTTCGCCTTTAAACATCTTACGCTAGTAAGGTTGATGACTCCTGTTCTGATACTAATATACGACTAACCATTATTTCCATTTATGGGTAAAATGATTTTATTAGTGGGAGCAGGCGGCTTCGTGGGCAGTGTAGCCCGCTTTCTCTCCCAACAACTCATCGCGCGTTATTATCCATCTTCATTCCCCTGGGGCACACTGGCGGTCAATGTAGTAGGCTGTTTCATCATCGGGATGGTCTATGCTTTCGGCGAAAAGGGAAACCTGCTTTCACCTGAACTGCGTCTTTTGCTGGCTACCGGTTTTTGCGGCGGCTTTACCACCTTCTCCTCTTTTGCCTATGAAAACGTCGCGCTGATGCGCGATGGAGAATTGTTGTATACCTTCGTGTATATCGCAGCCAGTGTCGTGATCGGGCTGCTGGCCGCCTATCTTGGCGTACTTATTGTAAAATCATATTGATATGGAACCGCAATTAAGCCCTGATTCCCAGCTTCTGCGTATATTCATCGGTGAAAACGACAAAGTGGATCACCGCCCCCTCTATGAAGCGCTTCTCTTTGCCGCTAAGAAACAGGGGCTGGCGGGCGCCACGGTGCTTCGCGGCATCATGGCTTACGGTGCCAGTACACAGGTGCATACTGCCAAACTGATTGACATATCGCAAGATCTGCCCATCATAGTGGAAATCGTAGATCACCACGACAAGATCCAGTTGTTTTTAGAAACGGTAAATGAACTCATGGATAAAGCCGGTTGTGGTGGCCTGGTAACACTGGAAAAAGCACAGGTGTTGTATTATAAGCGCGCGAAACACAGTTGAGGAAAGAAATTTCGGATGACGGCTTCAGGTGCTGGAAATCTTCAGGGAGCCTCCCAATTATTTACAGGAAAACCTATTAAACGACAGGCATGCTGATGCAGGGAAAACATATGGTGATCACAGGAGCGACAAGCGGTATAGGATTTGAAACGGCCAGGGCACTGGCGGAAATGGGCGCCGCCGTGACCATTATTTCCAGGAGCGAGTCAAAGGGGATAGAATTTACTGGTAAGCTCCGGGAACAATCGAAAAATCAGGCCGTTGATTTTGTGGTGGCTGACCTGGCCTCTCAACAGCAAATCAGCCACGCGGCGGAAGAAATATTAAAACGCCGGCCCGTCGTGGATGTGCTCATCAATAACGCGGGTGTCTGGTATTCCGGCTTCGGCCTGACAGAAGATCATATTGAACGGATGTTTGCTGTCAATCACCTCTCCTATTTCCTGCTGACCCATTGTTTGATGGACGGCTTAAAAAAAGCAGCTTCGGCGCGCGTGATCAATGTGTCCTCCGACTCGCATTTCAACGGAAAGATGCACTGGGATGATCTGAATCTCCGGCGTCACTATCACGGTCTTCGCGCCTACGGGCAGTCGAAGCTGGCCAACGTACTGTTTAGTTATGAATTCGTACGGAGAAATCCGGGGCTGTCCGTCACCATCAATGCTGTTCATCCGGGCCTTGTAAAGACCAACATCGGTGTCAAGCATACCAACCCGTTCCACACACTGGCCTGGAGGTTGCGTAGAAGCAGCGGCGTTAGTCCGGCAAAAGGCGCGGCCACCTCTGTGTACCTGGCATCAAGCCCCGAAGTATCCGGTGTCACGGGCAAATACTGGCACGACTGTAAATCCAAGCCCAGTTCCAAAGCATCCTATAGCAAGGAGGATGCCGCCAGGCTTTGGGACGACAGCAAGAAGTTGTGCGGCATCGACGATTACTTTTCGTCACGCATCTGATGATCTTTAAAACAGCGAAAGATCCGCTCCAGAAGGTTCATGCGTAGCGGCCGTGGTAAATGACCGGCCACCCATAACAACAAGCGGTTCATACTTCCCGGGACAATTCTCACGGCGTTTCTATCCATTTTCCCGATCGCGTAGGCGGCTACCTCATCGGGGGATTTCATGAGCATGCGCGCCTTCCATCCCTGGGTATGGATGCGTTCCAGTCCATCGGCGTTTGTCAGCACGGGACCCGGACAAACCACATGGATCTTCACCTTTGTTTTTTTCAATTCCTCTCTCAACGCCAGTGCGAAGGAATAAATAAAACTTTTGGTGCTGGTATAGACACTTTTATAAGGAAGCGAGAGCGTAGCTTCCATGCTGCTCATATAGACAATATGCCCCTGGGGCTGCGCCTGCAGCATCGGCAGGAAATAATGCGTCAGCCCTACCATAGCCTCCGTATTTAATCTGATCATCACCAGGTTGTTATCCATGGAGATGTTTTCAAAACGGCTGGCAAATCCGATCCCGGCATTGTTGACAAGGGTGTCTATGGTGTAGTTTCTTTTTTTGCAATAGCGCCAAACCTCCTGTGGGGCGTGATCCGCTGTAAGGTCTATGCCCACGGTGTCTACCTGAACATGATACTCACGCCGGATCTCCGAAGTCACTTTTTCCAGCTTTTCCTCTGGCAACGCCACCAGGAGTAGCGGGCGGCCCCTGCGGGCAAATTCCCGCGCGTAACAAAGACCGATGCCATGGCTGGCGCCGGTGATCAACGTATAAGGTTCTCCCACTGCACCGGAAGCCGGCACGCTTGTTTCTTTAATGCCCTTTATTGTTTCCTGATCCTGAATAGAGTACGGCTGCATTTTACGATAACATTGTAAATGATGACAAAAGAGGAGCGATGGCTTTGATCGCCACGTATCAGGAGATGCAGGTCTATGGCATGGCATAGACCTGCATTTGAATCAACATGTTTTTTGGGTGCAAAAACCACACCACAAGCACCAGGCATGAAAAGGGAAAGCGGGACTATCCTTCTATAAATTATGCAGCCACAGCGGTAGCCTGTTACTTTTTACGATTATAACAGGCAGGTGATCATAAGCGGATGCTTTGCGGATAATGGAACAGATCACCCGGATCGTACTTCCTCTTGATAGCCTGCAGCCTGGGATAATGATCGCCGTAATAAGCCGTCTGCCATCCGGAAAAATGAATATCGGGATAATTCCGGTAGTGAGCGGTGACGCCCGCCTCCTTCAGGACTTTCTGGATTTCTTCAAAGGCGGTTACCAGCTTCTTTTCCTGGCTTGGCTTGTTCCAGTAGGACTGTAATTCGGCGAGGTACGGCAGGGCGCGGTGCGGATAACAGGAAGCGGCTTCAAAACTTTCCCGGCCAATGTTTCCACCCAGCGTATTGATCTGAAAAACAATTCCGGGGCTTGCCACTACCTTCTCAAAAAGGGTTTTTTTGCAATCCTTCAGATCCGCCTTTCCACGATACAAGCCACCTGAAGCGTTCTTAAAATAAAGCGGTCCCTTCCTGCCGTAATACCTTTTCATCGCACCGGGCAAATCTTTTCGCAGGGACCGCCTATAGCTGTCGGCTCGTTTTATCAATTCAGTGAACAGGTTTTCAATATGAGGTTTCTCCTCGAAGGTGGTGATCAATACTGTCAGGAAATCGCCATTCAAAACAAAAGCGGCGAATGCTTTCTCCGGCAGACTGGCGGTGAGATCAAACCACTCTTCCAATAAAACAGTAAATCGCTCCGCTGTCAGGCGGCTGAATTTAAGGGTGTAGGTGCTGAGCAACGGAGGCATCTTATAATGGGTGAACTTAAAGGACGTCACCACGCCGAAGTTCCCGTTGCCACCTCCTTTGCACGCCCACAACAGATCAGGATGCTGGCCGGTATCATAGATGTTCCCGTCGGCGCCGACCATCCTGAGCGCCCGCAGGCTGTCACAGGTAAGGCCGAATTTCCGGCTGAAAAACCCGTATCCGCCGCCGAGGGCCAAACCGCCAATACCCACCGTTCCACAGGAGCCGGCCGGCAATAACCTTTTTTTTGCAAAAAAAACATCCTGGATATCTTCCAGCAGACATCCGGGCTCTACAATCACCTCATCATCGTCCAGCCAGGTGATCTTTTTCATCCCGGAAAGGTTGACCACCATTCCGCCATCGTTGGAAGAAAAGCCTTCAAAGCTATGGCCACCACTTTTTACCGCTACTTTCAGTTTTTCCGCGGCCGCCTTCCGGATGGCAAACTGCACGCCCTTCTCCGTCCCGCAAACGGCGATATACTTTGGCAGGTGGTGTATGCGCGCGTTAAAAGCTTTGTTAAATTCTCCGTAGGCATCCTCTTTCCTGGTCAGGATGATCACATCCTCATCGGTGACTGTGATTTTGGGTGGATACGCCGTTTCTTTCTTTTCTTCCTTTTTTCCGCCTTCTGGGATGCTGTCACCGCTGTTTTCCGTGTCGCCGGTCTTGCTTCCTGTATGGAAACAACTGATAAATGGCAAAAAGACCACTCCCAACCCCATCATTTTCAAAAATTGACGGTGGGTATATTTTTTCATAGGGAATATGCTTTATGGGATCATCCCGGGTCTCCTATTCTCCTTAAAACCACTTTACAAGCGCCTTTTTCAGAAAAACCGGCAAATACAGTTGTGGTTACAGCGTTTACAAGTCCTATATATAGGATAAGAAAAGCGCATCGTAAAATTACGATGAAAGCGGGCGACCCTAAAAAGAATCCGCCCTGCCTACGCAGGGTTAAAACACACCTACTTTTTCACTGTCACGGTAATGGAGGCAGCCAGTTTGCTGCCATAGGAACGGTGCAGGCCATCGGCGAATTGCAGCGTGAGTGTGTGCTTACCCGGTGTCAGATCCAGTTTTGTCTCCGTCTGGGCGTTGCCAAAATGCAGGTGGGTCGCATCCTGTGGCACAACGGTCCCGGCAGGGATGGAATCTCCGCCGTCAATAATCAAGTGATGGTGGCCCGAACCCGGCCTCACCTTCCCGGAGGAGTCAACAGACATCCCCGTAATCCCCATTTCGACAGTGAAGGGATCGGTAACGGTTTGTCCGTCTTTCAGGTTCCTGAAAAAGACTTTGGCCCCGTCAGGGACCTCCGGGAGGGGCTGTTGATTTGAAACGGCACTCATATCATGATGATTCATGGTGGAATCAGCATCAGTAGTGGCTGCGCTATTCTTACCTGACTGGTTACACGACATCAGACCAAACAGCAATAAAGTAGCAATAAGACAAAGGTTACGCATAAAAAATAATTTTATTTGATCCCAAATCTACTAAAACTCCCGGTGACGGCAAACCGCTTTACCCGAAAGGCTGTCCTAATCTTGTTTCTTCCGGATGATCTGAGCGGCCTTGCCGGATCCCTCCCATTTTTTGGCATAATGGTTGCAAGATTATTTACAGCATTACCGGATGTTTTATGTGATCTTCTTTTAATCCTCTTCGCTCCTAAGCATGATCGCTGATTTTCTTCGTTTGGCAACGCCGGTGAGACTTCCCTCTTTCTAAGCTTTCCATCTTCCAGTGAACCCGTTTCGGTAACGGATAGTCTTGTCATCCATTTTTTCAACATAAAAAAACCATAAACTATGAAACGGTTAGCAAAAATTCTATTTCTCCCTGCGGCGATGATGATCGCTACTGTAGGTTTTGCCCAGGTACCCACCAACACGCCGCAAACCCCGTCGACCCCGGCCCCTTCCAATAACACGATGCGTCAAACCCCTATGCAACCCACGTCGCCCTCGTTAAACAACAACCAGGGCCAAAATAATTCCCTGGGGCAGCCTAATCAGGGAATCCGGCCGCCCGTGAGTCTCCAAAATAACCAAACCCGCATTCAGGATTCCATCAACAGGGCAGAAAGAAAAGCACATAAAAAGGCCAGAAAAGAAGCAAAAAAACAAGCCAAGGAAGCAAAAAAGGAATCTAAAAAGATGGAAAAGTCAAAAGAAAACCTACCGATGAGCGATAGTACGGGGGCATTACCTCCACAAGAATAAAGCAAATCAAGCGGGAATCAATTTCCCCTATCCTGTGATCTATCAACCAAAAAGCAAGGCCGGGTCCAGTACCCGGCTTTCTTTTTAAGTGCATTGAGCGAAGGACTGACCCGGCCTCAGTATCCTAAAATCTTCAACATGCTTTGCCAGCTTTGTTCTTTGGCGTATAACCAGTCCTTGAGCTGACCATTTTTATCATAACCAACCACCACATGCTTCGGCGCCGGAATGAGGCAATGCTTGATACCGCCATAACCGCTCAATTGGTCCTGGTAAGCGCCGGTATGAAAAAATCCCACGTACAGCGGTTCGGACCCATTGAGTTTCGGTAGGAAGACCTGGTTGATATGCTCCTCCGAGGTATAAAAATCATGGCTGTCGCAGGTCAGCCCACCCAGGTTCACCTGCTGGTATTCGCGGTCCCATTTGTTGACCGGTAACATCAGGAATTTTTCACCGATCCCCCAGGTATCCGGCAACGTGGTAATAAAAGAACTATCGATCATATACCAGGTCTCCCGGTCATTCTGTAATTTCTCTCCCAGTACACTATATATAAGCGCCCCGCTTTCCCCCACCGTATAGGACCCGAACTCCGTATAAATATTGGGCAGCGGCACTTTACTTTTTCTACAGGCCGATTTGATGGTCTTGACAATCTCGTCTATCATGTATTTATAATCATAATCGAAGCCGAGGGAATGCTTAATGGGGAAACCGCCGCCGATATTGATGCTGTCCAGTTCCGGGGATATTTTTTTGAGCTGACAATATATATTGACCACCTTGTTCAATTCACTCCAATAATTGATGTCATCCTTGATCCCTTTATTGAGAAAGAAATGCAGCATTTTCAGTTGAAAACGCTCATTCCCCTTGAATTTATCCACATAAAATTCCAGGATATCCCGGGAACGGATTCCCAGCCGCGAGGTATAGAAATCAAAAGAAGGCTCTTCCTCGGCTGCGATCCGGATACCCAGTTTCACCGGCTCCTTTATTTTGATCATTTTCCGGTAATCGTCTATTTCGGACTTATTGTCCAATACGGGAATCACATTGCTAAAACCGCCATTGATCAGCCGGGAAATGGCTCTCGTATAGGATTTTGTCTTAAATCCGTTGCAGATGATAAAGGTTTCCTTGGTGATCTTCTTCTTGTCGTACAGCTTTTTGATGATCTCAATGTCATAGGCATAGGAGGTCTCCAGGTGGATGTCATGGCGCAGGGCCTCCTCCAGGATAAAGGAGAAATAGGAGCTCTTGGTACAATAACAGTAATAATATTTGCCATCGTAACGGTGCTTACGCATCGCTTCCGCGAACAGCGCCTTTGCATTGTCGATCTGCTGACCGATTTTGGGCAGATAGGTCAGTTTAAAGGGTGTGCCATACTTGTCGATGAGCGCTTTCAGGTCCAGGTCGTTAAAACGGAGATAGTGATCCCGCACTTCAAACCCCTTCTGGGGGAAGTCGAACGTCTGACTGACCAGGTCAGTATAAGTGTTGTTCATCTACAGGGGATAAATGAAATTGGGTTAAATAATAAGATATCCTATTTCACAAAAAACGCGCCGTGCCTCCCGCGCGGTGCAAAACTAATCATTTGCAGAAAACGGGATAAAAAAAATTCGTCCCCCGGTGTATCCTTTTTTCGGCGCGGCATTGCCACGGCCTTCCTTTCTCAGCTCCCTTTACTGTTTTCGCTCAGCAGGGAAACCGCCCGCTTGCCTTCGCAAAATACCAGGTCCAGGATACTGAGCCCTGGCAGAAAACCGGTCCGGTCTTCAAAAACCTGGTGATAACGGAAAGTATCCTCCGACAACGCCGCGGTGTCCTTTTGTGGCCAAACCAGGTGACGGGCATCCATGATCTTCGGGTCAGTATACACCTTCTGGTACTCCTCCGTATAGGTGATTTCCCAGGACCATCCCAGCCAGCCATTTACCAATTCAAAAGCGGCCAGGTTCCAGTCCATCAGATATTCAAATTTCCTATCATACATAACATGAAGGTCATCCTCATAAAATTCGAACCAGGGGGAGCGCCGGTAAGCAGAAGTAAGCGTGCGCCAGTGGAGCAACTGCCAACGGTCCAGGTTGCAGATTTTTAAATCCTTAAAAGCGGTTCTTTCCCGTCCGCTGTGGAGCAGTGGAATACTTAAAAGAATCCTGCCGTTGGGCCCGGCTATATAATAGCGGTTAGAGTAGGAGCCTTTTCGGAAGTGCTCATATTGCTCAATTTTTAATTTGTTATACTTAACTAAACCAACATAGGAGGTGATTGATGTAAAACACTGTAAGTCAGTTAGTAAAATCATACAATCTATTTGCTCTGCCATTATTGCAAACTTTTGTTAGAGGGTGTAGAAAAAGATACTTTGCTTTGTTAAATAACTTGCTATTAAAAATACGGTAATGCCTTATAAAAATTTATGAATCAGTTTATATACACTCATTTATTTTACTAATACGATTAGCTTAACATTAAATGAGAACAAGCAGAATTATTCTTCAAAAATACTAAATCAATTAGTATATAAAAAATAACGTTATGAGGATATTTTTTTGGCGACATATTACATTAATCCAAATACGATTTTTGTCACGATTTCGATGGGAAAACGGGATCAAAATTTTAAAACACATTAAGTTTATTTGGATGTGACTTTGGAGAATTCTGCCAAAAATAAAATCCCGGAATGCGTCATACATATTGCGTTTATCCATATATAATATAGCGCGCTGGCCGGGAATATGAAATCAAGAATGGATGATTAACATATAACGTTTTAACAGTTATGTTTTTTTGGAGCGGTTTTCTGAAATGGAATTAAATTTGCTTACTCGGGAAAAAGCATATTTTTGAAAACAGGCGGATCAAAAATCCGCCCCGAAAAGACAAAACACATGAAGAAGAAATCTTATTTATCCGGCGTCTTCATCCTTATTTTTTTTGCCGGCATTTTGGCTTCGTGTAGCAAACCGGAGCCGGTCAACTTTGCCGGCTACCGAAATGTGCGTTTTAGTAACAAAGGTTTTTCAATCGGGATTATTCAGCTGGATGTTGCTTTTTATAACCCCAACCCTTTCCCGATGAAAATCAAGGAGGCGAATATGAAAGTGTCCATCGACAAACAGCCGTTCGGGGAAATCACCCAGGATTCCGCCCGCCTGATGCCGGCAAAAGACACCTTTCTCATGCCGGTGAGCCTGAAAGTTAATATGGTCGATTTACTGCAAAAAGTGCTGGCGACCTCGGGACATGATTCCATCACGCTGGAAGCAACCGGGAATTGCAAAGTCGGGCGGAAAGGTATATTCATGAATCTGCCTCTCCATTACCGGTCCAGGGAGATCTTAAAGATGTTCTGAGACCGTTCGAAGAATGCCCTCAAAACGAAGACAGACAAATTAGCCTGAGAGAATCGCAGCGGCATGCGGGTCCGTTACAGCACGTACATAGCCGGGTAGGTTGACTGTCCACACCCGTCCTATCCCTCCGATATTCCATACGCGGGGTGGCTTTATTTTTTGGAGAACGATACAAAAAAGTCAAGGGAAGCGGGATTCCGCATAGCGCCTCTATTGGCAGCTTTCTCCGCCGGGTAGCCCATCAAAATGCGTTTGACGGGCGCTTCCATTTTCTTGCCACTGATGGTATAGGGCAGGTCAGGGACCTGAATGATCTCGTCAGGTACATGCCGTGGTGAACAATCTCCTTTGAGCTGAGCGGATATCCGCTGTTTTAGCTCCCCGGTCAGGGTTTCCCCGGCGCTCATGCAGACAAACAAGGGCATGTAATCACCCCCATGGGGCAACTCAACGTTCACAATCAGGCTATCTTTGACTTCGGGGATCTTATCCATGGACCGGTAGATCTCCGCCGTGCCAATGCGTACCCCCTGACGGTTCAGCGTGGTATCTGAACGGCCAAGGATGACCAGACCATCCCGCGGCGTGATCCGTAACCAGTCGCCGTGCCGCCATTTGCCGGGGAACATTTCAAAATAGCTGGACTCATAGCGCTTAAAATCAGGATCGTTCCAGAAATAAACCGGCATGCAGGGCATCGCTTCGGTGACCACCATCTCTCCCACTTCATGCGCCAAAGGCTCTCCCTGTTCGCTATAGGCATACATCGCGCAACCCAGGCAACGGCATTGGATCTCCCCTTCATATACCCCGCGCCAGGGGTTGCCGCCTACCCAGGCGGTACAGATATCGGTTCCTCCGCTCATAGAACACAGCCAGACATCGTTTTTGATGTGTTCATAAACATAATCGAACCCTTCGGGGGGCAACGGCGCCCCGGTAGCGCCGATGGAACGAAGGGAGGAAAGGTGCCGCCGGGCGGCCGGTCTCAGATCCGCCTTCCTGCATGCCATGATATAAGGCGCACTGGTGCCAAAATGATGGATGGGGGCCTGTTCTGCCAGCCGCCAGAGGACCTGCAGATCAGGATAAGCGGGACTACCATCGTACAACACAATGGTGGCACCCACCAGCAGGGAAGCCTGCACAAAATTCCACATCATCCACCCGGTGGTGGAATACCAGAAGAATTGCTCCCCCGGATGGACATCATTATGTAAAGACAGGTATTTCAGGTGCTCCAGCAGCATTCCTCCCTGTGAGTGGGTGATGGCTTTGGGGATTCCTGTGGTGCCTGAAGAATAAAGCACCCACAAAGGATGTGAAAAGGGGACCGGTGTGAAAGTGAGCTCCCCGTGAGGCGTATCCATGACCTCATCCCAGAGCACCGCGTTCTTCACATCCTGACTGGGCACCTCCTCCAGATAGGGAATCAGGATCACTCTCGCCAGGGAAGGAAGCTTGCCCGCGATTTCAGCTACCACCTCCATCCGGTCGTGAGGTTTGCCATTATAACTGTAACCGTCCACGCAAATCAGGACTTTGGGTGCTATTTGCTGAAAGCGGTCCAAAACACTGCCGCTGCCAAAGTCGGGCGAGCAACTGCTCCAGACGGCGCCCAGAGAGATGGTGGCCAACAGCGCAACGGTAGCCTGGGGGATATTGGGAATATAAGCCGCTACCCGGTCACCCGGTTTTACACCCTGTGCTACCAGATAGGCCTGTAATGCGGCGGTCTGCGCTTCGAGATCTTCCCACGAAACACCTGTCAACTCATGACGTTCGGAAGAAAATAAAATGGCCGGCCTCCGGGGTGTCCTGTTCCGGAATACATGTTCGGCGTAATTGAGGGTGGCTCCCTCGAACCAGCGGGTACGCGGCATCTCGTCAGCGGACATGACCTCCCGGTGAGGGCTGTAGGATCTGATCTGAAAATAGTCCCATATGCTCTGCCAAAAGGCAGCCGGGTGATCAATCGACCATTGCCATAACATTTTATAGCCCTCAAACTGAACGCCCTGATGGTGGTAAAGCCAGCGGGCATAATCCGTCAGGTTGGATTGCTCCTGAAATTGTTCGGTGGGTGTCCAAAGTTTACGCGTTGAAGCCATGCGAAGTTGGTTTGGGAGTCTTTTAAGAATTTATGCTTAAAGAAAAACCGTCCAGGGTAAATAAAACGCACTCCGGGACCGGATTTGCCGTCAAAAAGACTCCAAAACATACAGCGGATGGATCAGCCGGGCGGGCGCGTTAAAAAATCCAAAGGACTTAGCCCTCTTCGGAAGACGGATAGGGGGCCTGGGGAATCGGTTTCTCATATTCAAATACCTCATAATTTGATCCTTTGAAACCGCTGCGCAGGTAGGCTTTGCGTGCCGAGTCGTTTTCCTTGTCCACATACAGGCGTATCGCCCTCACCTCATGGTCCTTTGCCAGGTCCATCACCTTGTCCAGCAACAACCGGAAGATTCCCTGCTTACGATAGATCTTTTCTACGAACAGGCTGCCGATCCACCAGATCCAGCCGTTTCTCCAGTCGCTCCATTCATAGGTAATGATCAGACAGCCCATTACGTCCTCATTGTCATTTTCCGCCACCAGGTAAAAGCCTTTGCTTCTGTCACGAAGGAGCTGTATGACGCCATCGGCCACCACTTCTTCCTCTAGTTGCAAGTGCTCCGTTTCCTCCGCCATCCTGAGCTGAAAGCCAGCAAGGATGGAGGCGTCCATTTCTTCGCCATATCGGATGTGTATGCTCATGGTGACCTGATCTTTACTGGTAATCAATGATGTTTGCAAATAAAACGATGGCGAAATCAGCCTCGGCTCCAAGAAAAGACCCTTTAATGTTGGCGTTTCTCTGCCTGCAGTTTCCGGGCTTTCAGTTTCTCCTCTTTCAGCTTCTCCATTCCGCCTTTTTTGCAACATGCGGGCAATTTAGCGTAGAAATCAGGGTTTGCTTTTACGCTGTCGGCATCATATCCCAGGTTGGCGATATCAGTAAGAATATAGGAGGGCGTTATTCTGCTTGGCATGTAACGGACGGTGACGATCTTATTACGATAATTGACATTCACGTATTGTACGCCGGTTTCCCTTTTGAAATAATCCTCAATGCGTTTCTTGCACATCTGGCACTCCACGCTGGTTTTGATACGCATGGTGGCCAGGTCCTTTTTGGCCTGGGCGGAAGAACTGAGACAGAACAGGGACAAACAACCCGTCAGGAGAAAGAAAACGATCTTTTTCATAAATAGAAGTTTTTAAGAGAAAAGCAGCCTATATCCAATCTTGTAGTCCTATTCCTAAACTATCTAAAAGATGTGACCATAAATACAGGCCGGTCACCCCGCACACCTGGTCTGTTCTTTAACCGAATACCGTCATAAATGGTTCAGATGGAGTGGATCAGCTGGCGGATGCTTCCTGCCGCCACTTGTCCGGTGCTTCCCGCCATGCCGACAAAGTCTCCATTTCCGCTGCACTAACCAACCCCTTATCCAGTGCGACGGCGATGAGTGCTTTATAATTACTCAACGACCTGACGGGAATGCCGGCGCTTTCAAAAGCCTTCACCGCCACCTCAAAACCATAATTGAACACCGATACCATCCCAATGATTTCAGCGCCTGTTTCACGCAAGGCTACACAGGCATCCAGGCTACTGCCCCCCGTAGAGACCAGATCCTCGATCACCACTGTTTTCTGTCCTTTATCCAGAAAACCCTCTATGCGATTGCCCAGCCCATGGCCTTTGGCCTTGGAACGCACGTAAACAAAAGGCAACTTTAACTGATCGGCAACCAAGGCGCCATGAGGAATGCCACCCGTCGCCACCCCGGCAATTACTTCGGCCTCCGGGAATTCCCCGAATACCACATTGCTCATTTCGGATTTAATAAAATCTCGTGTGTAAGGAAAGGAAAGGATGCGGCGGTTATCACAATATATAGGCGACTTCCAGCCCGACGCCCAGGTAAAAGGAGTTTGCAAATTCAGACGGATGGCGTTAATTTGCAAAAGCTTTTCAGCCACTGATTTTTCACTGCTCATCATGGAGCAAACCTACGGCAAAAAGCTGAAATGCCCAATACCCTAAAGTCTTAACCCCATGCTTACCCTATTCATACAGCAAAAACCGATCATCATCTGTAAAGAGGTAAATGAGATCCTTCAGCAGCGAATAGCAGACGAACAGCTGATCCTGCTGAAAGATCCCGGCGATCAAAATACGGCTTCGCTGTTAGAAACACTAAAAGACGATGCCGTTCACGGATATGTATGGCAAACCGGAGATCCCGACGCCTTATTACAGCGCCTGGTAAAACGATATCAACACCTGCAGGCGGCAGGCGGCCTCATTACCAATGCCGCGGGTGAAATCCTGCTGATGTTCCGCAGGGGCAAATGGGATCTTCCCAAAGGCAAAATGGAGGAGAACGAAACCCCGGAAGAAACGGCCCTCCGCGAAATAACCGAAGAGACGGGACTGCGCAACATTAACATCGAAAAAAAGCTTACCGAAACATGGCATGCTTATCATCAATTCGGACAAGACCTGTTGAAACAGACCCATTGGTTCAAGATCCGGTTTACCGGCACGGAGTTAACGGTGCCCCAGATTGAAGAAGACATCATGGATATCCAATGGATACGTCCCGAAAATCTCTCCAAATACCTCCCTTACGCCTATCCCAACCTGAAAGCGGTTTTTTCAACCGCCGGGCTGCGGGTGTGAAAATGTATGGTGTGCATAACTTTTGGCAGAATCTCTGCTTTTTAAATTATTTTTGCACCCGTTAAGGTTCCCCGGAGAATTAACCCCCGGGGTGAAAAGGGAACCAGGTGTAAATCCTGGACATTTCCCGATGCTGTAATCTCCAAAGTTTCTTTGGCACTTCAGCCACTTTTCGCCTGCACAGGCGGATGGGAAGGCGGCCTCAAGAAGGAGTAAGTCAGAAGACCTGCCTTAGCTGTTAATCGTGCCATAAGTTCCGGGATCAGAACTATGCATGCAGCGCTCATGGTATCATGTCTTTCTGCATTGTCATCACTTTCCCGAACTTCTGTCGCACCCATCATGATGTTTTGCCATCCGGTCTTTTGTAAAAAAGGATAGAATGGCATCAGCATCAAAAGGTCAGGAAGCGTTTTAAACAATTATACCATATATACCATGATGAAAAAATCATTATTGCTTGCCGGAATAGCCCTCCTCCCTTCTTTGCTCTATGGCCAACAAAAGAAACTCTCCCTGGATGCAGTGGTGGTCACCGCCAACAAATTCAACCAGAAAGCCTCCGGGACGGCCAAGGTCATGACCATTATTACCCAAAAGGATTTACAACAGCGCAGTGGCGAAACCCTGGGGACCATCTTGGATGAACAACCGGGAATCACCATCAACGGTTCATCGGAGTCACCGGGCACGAACCAAACCGTCTATATGCGTGGTGCCGATCCCAAATATACCCTCATTATGATTGACGGCGTTCCGGTGAATGACGTTTCTTATAACGACTATAAGTTCGACATAAACCTGATCCCGCTTTCCGCTATCGAGCGCATCGAGATCATGCGCGGGGGGTATGCCGCGCTGTATGGCTCCGGCGGCGCCGCCGGCGTCATCAACATCATTACCAAAAAGGGGGGGCAAAGGCCCTTTAACGTCACAGCCGGCTTCACGGGTGGCAGTTATGGCACGTTTCGCGAACAGGCGGGCAACAGCGGCCATCAAAAAAAGATTGACTACAACGTGCAACTCCAGAATTTTGACAGCAAAGGATTCTCTTCCGCCC